>JAJXUA010000199.1 GCA_021783275.1 Pseudomonadota bacterium | reverse complement strand
ACACGCTGTACTCTTCCAGCGCGATCTTCTTGCCCTTGAGGTCCTTGAACGACTTGATCTTGGGGCCGACCATCAGCGCGTCGTTGCCGGCCGAGTTGTCGTTGACCAGGATGGTCTTCAGCGCGATGCCCTTGGCCAGCGGCGCCATGGTGTCGCTCCAGGTCTGCGAGTTGCCGTCGATCTGGCCGGCGGAGAGCGCGCTGATCGAGTCGGTGTAGTTGGCGAACCACACCAGCTTGACGTCGGCGCCATGCTTCTTGAAATAGCCTTTTTGCTCGGCGACATACCAGGCCACCCAGCCCGGCCAGTCGGACACGCCGATCTTGACTTCGGCCAGGGCCGCCGTGGGTTGGGTCAACAGGGCAAAACCGATGCTGGCGATGAGGGTACGGGTGAGGCGCGCGATTTTCATGTGTAGCTCCTGAGTGGAAGGCCAAAGTCGAGTCCGGAGAAAGCGTCGCGCAATCGCTGTCTCCCGGGCTTTTGTCCCTCCGTGGAGCCCCGCCTGAGCGGTGCCGGCAGCTCTCGGACCAGACATCTCAAAAGAGACCGGAACCCTAGCCACACATCGCGGTTCATGCAGGCGACGTGCGCCGCTTTTCCCGTTAACTTGTTATTAGCAATGCCTGTGCCAAGCCGGGAATAAATCACAAACTATTGAATTTACGATGTTTTTTGATCACGGTTCAAACGTGTTCGGCGCGGCCTGCGTGGAATGAACCCAAAACGGTGCGCGCCGCATTTCCCTTGCACCAAAAAGGACATTCCAGTTGGCTGCGCAAGCTCGGCAGCGCGCCAGACGACGCCCATAAAAAAGGGGCGCTCTGCAGAGCGCCCCAGCTTCCTCAGGAGTAAGCGGTATTACACGTTGTAGGCCCGCTCGCCGTGGCTTGCGGTATCGAGACCTTCGCGTTCCTGCTCTTCAGTCACGCGCAGGCCCATGGTCATGTCGATCAGCTTGAAGGCTACGAAGCTGACCACGCCCGACCAGACGATGGTGATGATGACGCCGGTGGCCTGGGTCACGACCTGACCGCCCATCGTGTAGCCATCCACGCCCACGCCGCCCAATGCCGGCGAGACGAAGATGCCGGTGCCGATGGCGCCGATGATGCCGCCGATGCCATGGATGCCGAACACATCGAGCGAGTCGTCGTAGCCGAGCATCTTCTTCAGGCCGGTGACACCCCACAGGCAGACCACGCCAGCCACTGCGCCAAGCACGATGCCGCCCATGGTGCCGACCAGACCCGCTGCCGGGGTGATCGCGACCAGACCTGCAACCACGCCGGATGCCAGACCGAGCATCGAGGGCTTGCCGCGCATCATCCACTCGGCAAACATCCAGGACAGGCCGGCAGCCGCCGTCGCGAGGATGGTGTTCATGAAGGCCAGTGCAGCGCCGCCGGTGGCTTCCAGGTTGGAGCCGGCGTTGAAGCCGAACCAGCCCACCCACAGCAGCGAAGCGCCAATCATCGTCATCGCCAGGTTGTGCGGCGGCATGGCGTCGCGGCCAAAGCCGATCCGCTTGCCGAGCACGATCGCACCGACCAGGGCTGCGATACCGGCATTGATGTGCACCACGGTGCCGCCCGCGAAGTCGAGATCACCGGCTTCGAACAGGTAGCCACCGGTTGCCCACACCATGTGCGCGATTGGCAGGTAGGAGAAGGTGAACCACAGCACCGCAAACACCATCAGCGCGGAGAACTTCACCCGTTCGGCGAGGCCGCCGACGATCAGCGCCACGGTGATGGCGGCAAAGGTCAGCTGGAACGCGACGAAAGTGAGTTCGGGAATGACCACACCGTCGGTGAAGGTCGCCGCCGTGCTGTCGCCGGTGATGCCCGCAAGGAACATCTTCGACAGGTCGCCGATCGCCCAGTTCATGCTGCCACCGTCGCCGAATGCCAGCGAGTAGCCGTACACCGCCCACAAAATCGAGATCAGGCAGAAAATCGCCATCACCTGGGTCAGCACCGACAGCATGTTCTTGGCGCGCACCAGGCCGCCATAAAACAGCGCCACGCCCGGAATGATCATCAGGATGACCAGCAGGGTGGAGACCATCATCCAGGTGGTGTCGCCCTTGTCGGGAACCGGCGCGGCTGCTTCAGGCGCAGCGGCTTCGGCCGGTGCAACCACTTCTTCTACCGCAACCGCTTCCACCGCAGGCGTTTCGACGACGACGGCCGCTTCGACCGGCGCGGGATCGACCGCTTCCTGCGCCAGCGTCATGCCGGGAGACAACAGGGCCAGTGCCAAGCCCAACGAAGCCAATAGCTTTTTCATGTTCATGCTCCTTAGAGGGCGTCGGGGCCGGATTCGCCCGTGCGGATACGCACGACCTGCTCCAGGCTGGTGACAAAAATCTTGCCGTCGCCGATCTTGCCGGTGTTGGCCGCTTTCTCGATCGCCTCGATCACGCGCTCCAGCAACTCGGCCTTGATGGCCACTTCAATCTTCACTTTGGGCAGAAAATCGACCACGTATTCCGCGCCGCGATACAGCTCGGTATGGCCTTTCTGCCGCCCAAACCCCTTCACTTCCGTAACCGTCAAGCCGGTAACGCCGATG
>JAJXUA010000074.1 GCA_021783275.1 Pseudomonadota bacterium | reverse complement strand
GACCTCGATGTGCGCTTCCAGCACGTGGGAAAAAATCAGCAGATAGAGCAGCGCGGTGACGACCGGCGCCACGACGGTCTGCACCACCACTTTCCAGAAGCGCAGCAGTTCTTTGTAAAGCAGGGCAAGAAAGCCGTTCATGTGCGTGTCCTGATCAAACCCGGGCCATGATGTCGGTGAAGACATCCTCCAGGTCGGCTTCAAGTAGCTGCATTTCGGTTACCTGCCCACCTGCGCTGCGCACAGCGGCCAACAAAGCCTCCAGCTCGCTGTAATCGCTGAAGTTGAAGCGCCAGCCGCCGTCCGGCAGCGCTTGCAGGCGCACGGCCCAGGCAACAGGCGGCTGGCCCTCCAGACGCAACGCCGCGCAGTGCTCGCTGGTGCGCGCCAACAGATTGCGCGTGGTGTCGCAGGCCACGATGCGCCCGGCCTTGAGCATAGCGATGCGGCCGCACAGTGCCTCGGCCTCTTCCAGGTAATGCGTGGTCAGCAGGATGGTATGGCCTTCGCGGTTGAGACGGCTGATGAATTCCCACAGGGATCGGCGCAAATCGACGTCGACCCCGGCAGTCGGCTCGTCGAGCACGATCACCGGCGGCTTGTGCACCAGTGCCTGCGCCACCAGCAGGCGGCGCTTCATCCCCCCCGACAGGCTTTGCGTGTTCTTGTCGGCATGCGGGGTGAGGTCGAGGTGGTGCATGATTTCATCGATCCAGCCGTCATTGTGACGCAGCCCGAAATAGCCGGACTGGATGCGCAGGGTTTCGCGCACGTTGAAAAAAGGATCGTAGACCAGTTCCTGCGGCACCACACCGAGCGCCCGGCGCGCTTGCCGGTAATCGCGCACCACCTCATGTCCCATGATGGCTGCGTAGCCGGCATCGGCACGGGTGAGCCCGGCGAGAATCGAGATCAGCGTGGTCTTGCCGGCGCCGTTCGGCCCCAGCAGGCCAAAAAACTCGCCCGGCTGGATGTCGAGTGAAACCCCATCCAGCGCCTGGGTGGTACGAAAGCGTTTGCTCAGCCCCTGAACGCTGATTGCCGCAGCGGCCGGATTCATGTGGGGAGCAGATCCGACACGCCGTAAAGCTCGGCAAGGCTGGTAAAACTGGCTGGAAGCCCCTTGCAGACAAAGCTGTGGCCGGCTTGCCGGGCATGGCGCATGGCACTGAAGATGAGCGTCAGCGCCGCCGAGTCGATATTTTCAACGCCGCTGAAATCGAGGGTGTCCATGCCGCTTTCCAGCTGCGGCTGCAGTTCGCGCAGCAGCCCGCCCACGCTGTCCACGGTAACCGTGCCAGCGATCTGGCAGCAGTTACCCTCGCACGTCATCATGAGCCGGGGCGCGCCGCCGGTTTGGCGCTATGCGATTTGGCAGCAAGCGTGGCAATCAGGCCATCGATGCCGCTCTGCCGGATGGTGCTGGAGAATGATGCGCGGTAATTGGTCACCAGGCTCACGCTGTCGATCGCCACGTCGTATACCTTCCAGCCAAACGCGGTTTTGTACATGCTGTAGTCGATGGGGATGGGCTGGCCACCCGGCTGGCGTATCTCGGAATGCACGGTCACGTCGGTGTCGTCCGGCTTGATCGTCATCGGCTTGAATTCGACTGCCTGATTGGAAAATTCCAGCAGTGAACTGGAGTACGTGCGCACCAGCAGATTACGGAATTCGGTCACCAGCGCCTGCTTCTGCTGCGCGGTCGCACGCGGCCAGTGCTTGCCAACGGCCAGCTGGGTCATGCGGTTGAAGTCGAAATTGGGCAGGATTTTGGCTTCGACCAGCTGATAGACCTTAGCCGGATTGTCGCTCAGACTTTCCTTGTCTTGCTTCAGGATGCTCAGGACTTCCTGCGTCGTGGTCCGCGCCAGCACATCGGGCGGAATATCGGCAGCCAGTGCCAGGCTTGAGCTCAAGCCAAGTGCCAGAGCCAATGAAATAAAAAATGCTCGCAACATAATCAGACAGTCCTGTTCAAAAAAGGGGCCAAGCAAGGGGATAGACGCTGCCCGCTTACTTGAGTTCACCCGTCATCCGTGCGAGCTGCGCGACGTTCATGTTGTAATCGTTGATGGAGCGCACGTACTCGGTTTGCGTCAGCACATAATTCTTCAGCGCCTCGACCATCTTGTCGGCGCTTTCCAGCCCGGCCGAAAAATCGGCCAGCGACGCCACCACCCAGCGCCGTGCCGCAGTGGCACTGGCACCCAGCTCTTTTTGCGATGCGTAGTTGGCCTCGGCATGGGCATACGCTTCACTGACTTCGAACGGCACGCCCTCCAGTGCGAAGGCGCGCTTGTGGTTGAGCGCTTCCAGTTCGGCCTGCGCCTGATTGACGCGCGCACTCGCCACGTCGAATATCGTGTCCCACTTCACGCCGACGACCGGGGTCAGACCGCCGCTGTTGAAAAAGTCATTGGCGTACGGGTTGTCGATGCTGTCGCGCTGCGAAGCGTAGTTGAATTCGCCGATTACGCCGGCGTAAAGATCGGGCATGCGCTCCGCCTTTTTGGCGGCCACCAGCGCGCGGCGGGCACGCAGGCCGGCTTCCAGTTGTTCCATTTCGGGGCGATCCTGCAGGGCGCGTGACTGCAAATCGGCCAGCGCCGTCTGCGGAAACGGTACCGGCTCGATCCGCTCATCGACCACGCTCAACTCACCCGCCAGGCCGATTCCCGTCAGCACTTTCAGGCCATCGAGGCTGATTTTTTCCAGCGCACGCGCCTGATTGCTGTATTTGGACAGCAAACCCTTTGCGGTTTGCAGGGCATACAGGTCCGATTGCTTCACTGTACCGTTCTCGTCCGCCAGGCCTTTTTCCACGCTGGACGTTTCCTTTTGCAAACGAACCAGGATGTCGTCCAGGTAAACCCGGATGTCGCGCGCCGCCAGATAGCCGTAATAGGCGCGCTTGGTGTCGTACACCGTATCGGTGCGCGTTTTCTTCAATTCGCCGCGTTTGATGTCGATGTTGCCCTGCGCGGCCTCGCCGTAATGCTCGACCTTGCCAAAGGTGTAGAGCGGCTTGATCACGGCAAAGCCGATATGCGACCAGTCGGACAGGCCATTGATTTCGTCGCCGTCGCTGCGCGGCGTACAGGGGAAAGCTGTACACGACTGCGCGCCGCCTTCAAAAAATCCGCCCTCGACTTCCGGCGCCAGGCCGATGAAGGCGTTGACGCCAACCCGCCACCCCATGTTGCCCTGAACTTCCTGCAACAGGCCGCGCGCCGCCTCGACCACCTGCTCGCTTTCCTTGATGCGGGGATCGGCGGTCAGGCTCATCTGCACCGCCTGCTGCAAGTTGATGGTATCGGCCGGGGCAGACGTCGCAGCCGTCAGCAGGCCTGCTGCCGCCAGCACGCGCGTCAGGCGGGTGAATCGTGAAATATGTGTCATTGCGGCGCTCCTTCCTGAGCCTTGTCGTAGAGAAACCGACCAATCAGGTTTTCCAGTACCACCGCATCCTGAGTGATGAGAATGCGGTCCTTTTCCTTCAACTTCACGCTGTCCCCGCCCGCATCCAGGCCGACATATTGTTCGCCGAGCAAACCCGAAGTCAGGATGGCCGCCGAGCTGTCCTTGGGGAATGCGTAACGCTTGTCCAGGCGCAGCGTCACTGCCGCTTCATAGTTGTCGTCATCGAACTGGATATCGGCCACGCGCCCCACGACCACGCCCGCGCATTTGACCGGCGCACGCGGTTTGAGTCCGCCGATGTTTTCGAACCGGGCGATCACCTCGTAGCCTTCCGCTGAATTGAGGGCGCTGGTGCTGCCCACCTTGAGCGCCAGAAACAGCAGCGCAACAATGCCTGCGGCGACAAACAATCCCACCCAGAGATCAAGTTTGGTCTTGTTCATGATGATTACCCAATTCCCCGGAACATAAATGCGGTCAAAACAAAATCCAGCGCCAGCACGACCAGACTGGAGGTCACCACGGTACGCGTCGTCGCCCCCGCGACCCCTTCGGCAGTGGGGGGCGCATCGTAGCCTTCGAACAGCGCAATGGCAGTCACGGCTATGCCGAACACCACGCTTTTGATCACGCCATTCAATACATCGCGCTCGAAATCAACCGCGTTTTGCATCTGTGACCAGAAAGCGCCTTCGTCAATTCCGATCAGCTGCACGCCGACCAGATACCCGCCAAAAACGCCCATTGCAGAAAACAGCGCAGCCAGCAACGGCATGGAAATCACCCCGGCCCAGAAGCGCGGCGCCACCACGCGCGCCAGCGGATCCACCGCCATCATTTCCATTGCCGACAACTGTTCGGTCGCTTTCATCAAGCCGATCTCTGCCGTGATTGCGCTGCCGGCCCGGCTGGCAAACAGTAGTGCGGCCACCACGGGCCCCAGTTCGCGCACCAGCGACAGCGCCACCACAATGCCCAGCGACTCTTCTGCGCCATAAGTCTGCAGGGTTTCGTAGCCTTGCAGGCCCAGCACCATGCCGACAAACAGCCCCGATACCAGAATGACGATCAGCGACAGCACACCGGTGAAATACAGTTCGCGGATGGTGAGGCCGAAACGCCGGAATGCCATGCCGGAATGCAACAGCACCGTCACGAAAAACCGCGTCGCGAACCCGACAGTCTGGACCGCGTCCAGCGTGCGGCTGCCCAGATTCGTGATGGCCTGCTTAAGCACGCTGCTCCCCCAGTCGCAGGTCATCGGCGTAGGGGGGGGCCGGATAGTGGAACGGCACCGGACCGTCCGCCTCGCCGTGCACGAACTGATGCACGAACGGCAATCCGGAAGCGCGAATCTCATCAGCCGTGCCCTCGGCGACAATCACGCCTTCCGAGATGAAATAGATGTAGTCGACGATTTTCAGCGACTCGTGAATATCATGCGTCACCACAACGGAAGTCAGTCCCAGCGTGTCGGTCAGGCGGCGAATCAGGTTGCCGGTCACACCGAGCGAAATCGGATCAAGGCCCGCAAACGGCTCGTCGTACAGCACCAGCATGGGATCGAGCGCAATCGCCCGCGCTAGCGCAACCCGCCGCGCCATGCCGCCGGAGAGCTCGGCGGGCATCAGCTGTGCGGCACCGCGCAGGCCGACGGCATGCAGCTTCATCAGCACCAGATCGCGAATGGCGTCTTCCGGCAAATCGGTATGCTCGCGCAACTGAAACGCCACGTTATCGAACACCGTCATGTCGGTGAACAGTGCACCGAACTGGAACAACATGCCCATTTTGCGACGCAGGCGGCACAGGCCATCGCGGTCGAGATCGCCTACCGACTCGCCCGCCACCCGCACCACGCCCTGGTTCGCCTTCAACTGCCCGCCGATCAATCGCAGCAGCGTGGTTTTGCCGCAGCCGCTGCTCCCCATGATCGCAACCACCTGGCCGCGCTTTGCGGTCAGGTTGATGTTTTTCAGGATGGATCGCGTGCCGTAGCCAAAAGCCAGTTGTTCGATTTCGATCAGATTGTCGTTTTGCAAAGGGAATCAAGCCCCGTCATGGAAAGCCAAGCCCAGCATTTTACCGAATACGGATGAACTAATCCCCCTCCTGCCTGTGCGATTTCTGGTGGCCTCAGTAGCCCAGCACCTCGCTCAGCGTCATCGCCTGTTCCATTTTTTCCAGATCGCCGCTGTGGCTGATCACAAATAGCGGCTCACCGTTGGCCGCATGCGCACTCGCTTGCCGTGCCAGCTCACGCAGGTCGGGAAACGCATCGATCCAGTACAGATGCGTATCGCGCCACGCCGGCGTCGCCACGATGATGCGCACATCGCAAGGCGGGGACAGGGTTCCGGGTTCCAGCAAAAACCGGAAACCGGGCTGCGTGTCATTCAGCCATTGCACCCAGTCGGCAGCCGTAGCGGTCTGCCAGCGAGCTGACGGCAAATACACCGTTTGAAACCGGGTGTTGTAATAGGACAGCAGCCAGTCGTCCGGCAGGCCGTCTGGATAAAACGCTGCGCGCCAGTGCGGATGCAACCAGTCTTGCGCGCCGACGTAAATCAGCCGGGATGCACTCAAGCGCGCCGCCAGACCGTTCCGCCCGCTCCGTCTTCCAGCACGATGCCGGCAGCCTGCAGCGCATCGCGAATACGGTCGGATTCGGCGAAGTTTTTTGCGGCCCGTGCTTCGCGGCGCGCCACGATCATGGCGTCGATTTCCGCTTCGGACAAACCCGCGCCCACAGCGCCTGATTTGAGGAAATCGGCCGTATCGCGCTGCAGCAGGCCGAGCACGCCGCCCAGGTTGCGCAGCATGTGTGCCGAATCGGCATCCCCGCGATTGGCCGAACTAGCCAGATCGAACAGCACGGCCAGCGCCTCGGGGGTATTGAAATCGTCGTCCATCGCCACTTTGAACGCCTGTGCGGCGGGCAGCGTCCAGTCGATGGGCGTCGTACTCAGGGACGCGTTTTTCAACGCCGTGTAAAGCCGGGCCAGCGCACTCTTGGCGTCATCCAGATGCGCATCGGAATAGTTCAGCGGACTGCGGTAATGCGCACGCAAAATGAAAAAGCGCACCACTTCGGCATCGTACTGTTGCAGCACTTCGCGAATGGTGAAGAAATTGCCCAGCGATTTCGACATCTTTTCGTTGTCGACCCGCACAAAGCCGTTATGCATCCAGTAATTCACGAAAGTGCAGCCATGGGCCCCTTCGGACTGGGCGATTTCGTTTTCATGATGCGGAAATTGCAGATCCTGCCCGCCGCCATGGATATCGAAATGATTGCCGAGCAGATCGGCGCTCATCGCTGAACATTCGATATGCCAACCGGGGCGACCCGATCCCCACGGCGACGGCCACGCCGGCTCGCCGGGTTTGGCCCCTTTCCACAGCACAAAATCCAGCGGATCACGCTTGAAGGTATCGATCTCGACACGCTCGCCTGCTCGCAGCTCGTCCAGACTTTTGCCCGAAAGCCGGCCATAGGCGGGGAAATCGCGCACGCTGTAGTACACATCGCCATTGGACGCCGGATAAGCCAGCCCCTTCTCGATCAACTGCCCAATCAGCGCCAGCATCTGCGCCACATAGGCGGTGGCGCGCGGCTCATGGCTGGGCGGCAGCACGCCAAGCGCGCGCTCATCCTGGTGCATTTCCGCAATGAAACGCTCGGTCAGCGCGCCAGGCGTTTCACCATTTTCAGCCGCGCGCTTAATGATTTTGTCGTCGATGTCCGTAATATTCCTGACGTACTCGACCTGATAACCGCTGGCGCGCAACCAGCGGGTCGCCATGTCGAATACCACGAATACCCGGGCATGCCCCAAGTGGCAGAGGTCATACACCGTCATGCCGCAAACATACATGCGAACCATGCCGGGGGTCAGCGGAACAAATTCTTCTTTAGAGCGGGTCAGGGAATTGTGGATGTGCAACATAGTGAAATCCATTTGGGCAAGCGGGAAACCACTCCGGACGTGCTGTCTTGGCACCTCCGAAATTGTTAGAATTCGGACTCTCATACCGTCGATTCGAGCATATCACATGGCTTTACCCCGCTTCTTCGCCATTGCCGCCGCTTGTATCGTGCTTGCCGCTTCACCCGTATGGGCCGACGAAGTCCAGGAAATCAACCAGCAATACCGAAACGGCAATCTGTCCGTGGCGCTCACCCGCGCCAATGCCTACCTCGCGAAGAACCCCAAAGACGCGCAAACCCGTTTTATCAAAGGCCTCATCCTCGCGGATCAGGGCAAGACCAACGAAGCGATCGTCATATTTACCGGACTGACCGAGGATTACCCCGAGCTGCCCGAACCCTATAACAATCTGGCCGTGCTGTACGCCTCGCAAAACAAATACGCTGCGGCCAAGAACGCCCTTGAAATGGCGATCCGCACCCACCCGAGCTACGCTACCGCGCACGAAAACCTGGGCGACATTTACGCCAAGATGGCTTCGCTTGCTTACGACAAGGCCCTGGCACTGGACAGCAAAAATGCGGCCGCGCAGACCAAACTTGCGCTGATCCAGGACCTGATCGGCGGACAGCCGGCCAAGCCCGCGACCTCCAAAGTGATCCCTGCTGCGAGCAAGCCGGTTGCCAAACCCGTTGCGGCCGAACCCGCGCCAGCAGCCAAGCCGGCACCGGCCAAACCTAACCTGGTCAAACCCAGTCCGGTCAATGCTGCCCCGGCAAGCAAGGAAATCGAGGCGACCGTCACGCGCTGGGCCCAAGCCTGGTCCGCCCGCAATGTCGACGCCTATCTTGCCGCCTACGCCAGCGATTTCACTGCCGAGGGTTTGACCCATGCCGAATGGGAGGCCCAGCGCCGTGCCCGGATCACGGCACCGGCCACCATCGATGTCAAAATCAGCAATCTGAAAATCGAACAGCAGGGCGACACTGCCCATGCAAGCTTCAGTCAGGCTTACCGGTCTGACCGGCACCAATCCACCGTCAGAAAGACACTGACACTGACCTTGCAAAACGGCCAGTGGCGCATCGTCGGCGAAACATCGAAATAACCAGCAATGCGATATCTATTGTTCTCCCTGCTGCTGGCGGCCCCTGTACTGCAGGCGGCGGAGCTTGATGCGGACCGTCAGTTGACCAACAGTCTGCTGGCGATTTCGCAGTCGCGGGTGCCGGAAGCGCTCGATACCCTCGATTCACTGACGCAACGACACCCCAATTTCCGTCTGGCGCAATTGATAAAAGGAGACATGCTGCTGGCACGCGCACAACCGCTGCAAACACTCGGCAACCCCAATGGTGCCTCCAGTGCAGACCTCGAATTGTTGCGCGACGAAGCGCGGCAACGCATGCGCTCGGTCACCGATTTGCAGCCCACCAACAAGATCCCGGCCTACTTACTGAACCTGGATGACGACTATCGCCATGCCCTGGTGGTCGACGCCAGCCGCTCCCGCCTGTACGTATACGAAAACCGTGCGGGCTTGCCGCTGCGGGTCGCCGATTTTTACGTCACCATCGGCAAGGCCGGCGCGGGCAAACAAAAAGAAGGCGACAACCGTACGCCGGTCGGCATTTACAGCATCTCGGGTTTCAAGTCATCAAAGGAACTGGGCGACTTTTATGGCAGCGGCGCGTTCACCCTGTCCTACCCCAACGAATGGGACAAGCGTCAAGGCCGCAGCGGGCACGGCATCTGGATACACGGCAGCCCGAGCAACACTTACAGCCGCGCGCCGCGCGCGAGCGAAGGCTGCGTCGTGCTCGCCAACGACGACCTCACCCGGCTGGGCGGCTATATCAAACCGGGCAAAACTCCGGTCATCATTGCCGAGCAGGTCGAGTGGGTTACGCAAGATGCACTCGATGCACGTCGCAACGACCTGGCAGCCGCCCTTGATCAATGGCGAGTCGACTGGGAAAGCCGCGACACGGCTCGCCTGCTTACGCACTACAGTGCGACGTTCCATAATGGCGAACAAAACCTGTCGAGCTTTGCTGCCAACAAGAACAAGGTGAACGCCGACAAAGCCTGGATCAAGATTGGCCTCGACAAGGTCAGCCTGCTGCTCTATCCCGAACGCTCCGATTTCGCACTCGTCAGTTTTGTGCAGAACTACCGGAGCAACTCGCTTAACGACCGCACCACCAAACGCCAATTCTGGAGCCGTGAAAACGGACGCTGGAAAATCATTCACGAAACCTCACTTTAGGAATACACATGGTCAAGCTGCACACCAACCACGGCACTATCACCCTTGAACTCGATGCCGAAAAAGCACCCAAGACAGTCGAGAATTTTCTTCAATACGTACGTGACGGTTTTTTTGACGGCACGATTTTCCATCGCGTCATCGACGGTTTCATGATTCAGGGCGGCGGCTTCGAACCTGGCATGACCCAGAAACCCACGCGTGCCGCGATTCCCAACGAAGCAGGCAATGGACTCAAAAACGACACCTATACCATCGCCATGGCGCGCACCAACGATCCCAACTCGGCCACTGCGCAATTCTTCATCAACGTTGCCAACAACAGCTTTCTCAACCATACCGCGCCGACTCCGCAAGGCTACGGCTATGCCGTATTCGGCAAAGTGGTCGAGGGCATGGACGTCATCGACAAACTGAAGAAAGTCAAAACCGGCAATCGCGCCGGCCATCAGGATGTTCCGCTGGAAGATGTCGTGATCACACAGGCAGAAATCGCCTGACGCCTCTGATGCGGACAGGTCGCACCTACTTCGTCGCCGACCTGCACCTCACCGATGAACGCCCGGTCGCCACTGGGCGTTTTTTTCGTTTTCTGGACGAGAATGTGGCCGGGGCTGATGCGCTGTACATCCTGGGAGATCTTTTCGAAACCTGGATCGGCGACGACCATGACGAACAGGTCGCGCATGACACCGCGCGGCACATGGAATTGCTGGCAGCCTCGGGCACGCCCGTATATTTCATGCATGGCAACCGCGATTTCATGCTGGCCAAGGCTTACGCTAGCCGTTCGGGCATGAAGCTGATTCCTGATCCGACATATATCAATTTATACGGCGTCCCCACCCTGCTAATGCATGGCGACCTGCTGTGCACCGATGATGCCGCGTACCAGACATTTCGTCGGCGAGTTCAGCATCCCGTGATAAAGACCATTTTGCGCACGCTGCCGCTTAGCTGGCGCCGCGGCATCGCACGTCAAGCGCGTGCCGGAAGCGCCGCAGCCAAAGCCGTTAAGCCACGTGAAATCATGGATGTCAATTCGCATGCTGTAGTCGATATCCTGCATGCACAGCATGCACAACGCCTGATTCATGGTCACACCCATCGCCCGGCACATCACGTCCATCTGGTAGATGGACAGAAATGCGAACGATGGGTGGTGCCGGACTGGTATACGCGCTGGGGCTATGTGGTGTGCGACGCACAGGGCTGCGCACTCAAAGTGGAAGAACTATGACGGTGCATCAACCAGGGGCATCGCCTTGGGTACGAGAAACAGCACCGGATCCAGAGGAATACGGATTTCGCTTTCAAATTGTCGGGTACGCCCTCTGAAATCGCGCTCTTCGAGTGGAAGCCCCAGCTCAAGTACGCTCGCAAACGCCCAGACTTGATTCGCCAGATCGCAATCATGCTGCATTTCGGCGGGTGAATCCCGCCACATGCGATATTGGGTAGCCGCTAGAACAGCTTTCATTTCAGCCATTGCCCGTGCTGCATCCGCAGCAGCCTGCTTGGCTGCCACGCCTTCCAGACAAGTCACCCCGTTCAGAACCAGACTGAAACGCCGGGTGCCTTTTGCAGCCTCATGCGAAGTCAGTTTCGGCTTCCAGTTCACAGGTTCCGCAGGCACTTTACCGGGTGTGAACACCATGGCCAGTTTGTTGCCCCGCATCACATTAATGAGCCGGCGCTGCTTTCTGTCCAGCAAAATGAAATCGCCATCATCATGGCCATCATCCATCCGCATGAAATCCGGCGTAACCAGAATGCGCGTGAGATAGCTCGGATCGCCAGCATCCTGATCCACATAGCGCAGCTCAGTCACCTCCTGCAGTGGCGAAGCCGCCGCGACATGGATCATTGCCTGCCCCAGCAGCAATACCAACAAAAACAATCTCATGCCAAGCCACGTTCCAGATCGGCCTGAATATCGGCGATCGATTCCAGCCCCACAGCGATACGCACCAGTCCATCGCTGATGCCCGCCGCCATGCGCTGCTCGGCTGTCATGCGACTA
>JAJXUA010000198.1 GCA_021783275.1 Pseudomonadota bacterium | reverse complement strand
TGCGTCGCCCGTCAGCAGCAGGGGTTTGAGTTCACCGCCACCGTGGGGGCGTACCAGTTTGGACATGCTGTCTCCTCAGACTTTATGGGGGTATTAGAGTCGGGGCAGCATAGCACCGGGGCTTGCGCGTGAATAATCCTTTATTTTTATTTGAGGATAAGCGGGTTTGATATTGCCTTGGGCAACAAAAAAGCCCGGCGTAACCGGGCTTTTTTGTTGTTTAAACAACAGCTTATGCGTCGAAGAAGGCGGGCATGTCGGTCTGCTCGGTCTTGATGACGTCCACCCAGGCAGGCTTGGTGTCGGCGCCGGCTGCGGTCAGCCTTTTGGTCTCTTCGTAAAGCATTTTCCAGCGATTGTAGAGACAGTCGCTGATCTTGCGCATGCCTGAATCGAAGTAGGAATTGTGCAGGTCGCCGATGGTGCGGGTGAAGGATTCCATTTGCTCCAGCAGGTTGTGCGGGTAGCCATGGCGATTGGGGTCGGCGTATTTGACCATTTCGCGCTTGACCGCGCGAACGAAGACTTTCTGGCCTTCCGTAAGGTCAGCTTCGGTGCGTGGCGCGCCGCCGAAGTTCATCACTTCGTGGATGAAACCATTCAGGCGTTCGCCGAAATCGAAGTTGGCGTAATCGACGTTTTGCATAATTCCTCCGTTATCAGTTGACGCTTATAGACTGGATGTGACTCCGGTGCTTATCCTACGCCGCGCGATGCGGCTGTCCAGCGTCTTCCCTGGGCGGTCGTGCGATTATTTTCTAAGCCCTTGAATCCAGCGGGAATAAATTTTGTCCGCCAGTTGATGCAGGCGGGCAGTGCGGGCCGGCAAGTCCGCCTGGATGGCTTCAGGCGACTGCACCCCCGGACTGTGGCTGGCGGCGATTTCGGCGGCGCCGTTGTCGCACCAGCTGGCGATGAGTTCGGGCGTCATTTCGACATGGCATTGCATACCGATGTGGCGGTCGTTCAGGACATAGGCCTGGTTGATGCAGAAGGCACTCTCAAGGATGCGCGTGGCGCCTGGCGGCAGGGTGAAGGTTTCGCCGTGCCAGTGAAAAGCGAGCATGGGACCGGTGACTTCGCCGAGCCAGGGGCGGGCGGCGTCGGCGTTGGTGACGCGGACGTCGCCCCAGCCGATTTCCTTCACCGGGTTGCGTCCGACGCTGCCGCCCAGTGCTTTCGCCATAAGCTGTCCGCCCAGGCAATGGCCGATCACCGGGATGCCGGATTCGACAGCCTGCCGGATCAGCCCCAGCACGGGCGGGATCCAGGGAAGATCGTCGTTCACGCTCATCGGTCCACCCATCAAGCAGATGCCGGAAACGCCGTTAAGGCTTTCAGGAACGGCGTCGCCGGCGTCGATGCGCACCAGCTTCCAGGGAATGCCGTGGCGATCCAGAAACGTCGTGAAATACCCCGGCCCTTCGGTGGCTGAATGACGAAAAACCAGAACAGGAAGCATGATGCGTCTCAAGAAAAAACGGTCGCATGATCATAGCCGCAGGAGGGCTTTCCTGCACAAGGTCGGCAGCATCACCTTCAACCAGGTGGACGGCATGGTAGTGGAATCCGGCCTGGATATGCCGATGCTCGGGATGAGCTTTCTGAACCGCATGGATATGAAACGCGACGGACAGACGATGACGCTGACACAACGGTATTGATTTCGAAACGCCAGCATGCAACAAGGCCCGTATAGCGGGCCTTGTTTTTTGTGGGGGCAGGAGGAACGTCAGGCAGTGTTGCGCTTGTGGCTGCGGCCGCTGCGCTTGACGTTCGCTTCGCTCACGTCATCCTACGCCGGACACGGGCCACGGCGTGCTACGCCGTGATCCGTTTGTCGCGCTCGATCAGCGCGTAGGCGCTGTGATTGTGAATTGACTCGAAGTTTTCGTCTGCCACCACGTACGCATCGATCAGCGGCTCTGCATTCATCGCGGCGGCGACGTCGCGCACGATGTCCTCGACGAATTTCGGATTGTCGTAGGCGCGCTCGGTGACGTATTTCTCGTCCGGCCGCTTCAAGAGACCGAAGAGTTCGCACGACGCCTGGTCTTCCACCTTGCGCACCAGGTCCTCGATCCACAGGAAGCCATTGGTTTTGGCGCTGACAGTGACGTGCGAGCGCTGGTTGTGCGCACCGTAGTCGGAGATCTTCTTCGAGCAGGGACACAGGCTGGTCACCGGCACCAGCACCTTGGTGGTGTGGGTATATTTGCCGTTCTCGATCTCGCCGATGAAGGTGACTTCATAGTCGAGCAGGCTCTGCACGCCGGAGACGGGGGCGGCCTTGTTGACGAAGTAGGGGAAGCTCATCTCGATGTAGCCCGATTCGGCCTCGAGGCGTTCGACCATCTGGCGCAGCATGCCCTCGAAGTTCTCGACCGAAATCTCGCGCTCGCGCGTGTTGAGAATTTCGATGAAACGCGACATGTGGGTGCCCTTGAAGTTGTGCGGCAGGAACACGTACATGTTGAAGGTGGCGATGGTGTGCTGGACGCCGTCGTTCTTGTCCGCGACCCGGATCGGGTGGCGGATGCTCTTGATGCCGACCTTGTTGATGGCGATTTGCCGCGTGTCGGCCGAGCT
>JAJXUA010000197.1 GCA_021783275.1 Pseudomonadota bacterium | reverse complement strand
GTGAGTGGATGAATTATCGCGTGTGGATGCTGTTGTGGATGGGTTGGCTGGCCATGCCGGGCTGGGCGCATGCCGCATCGTGCACCCTGTTGATCGTCGGCGACAGCTTGAGTTCCGGCTATGGTCTGGAAACGGGCACCAGCTGGGTTGCGAAGCTCGATGCGCGGCTGAAGAAAACGGCGCCCGACTGGCGCGTGGTCAACGCCAGCGTCAGCGGCGATACCACGCAAAACGGACTGCAGCGGCTGCAGCCCGCGCTGCAACGGCAGCATCCGCAAGGCGTGCTGATCGAACTGGGCGGCAACGACGCGCTGCGCGGCATTCCGCCCGCGGAGATCAAGCGCAATCTGCTCACCCTGATCCGCCAGGCCAAAGCGGCGGGCGCCTGGGTGGTGCTGTTCGACGTGCCCGTGCTGCCGAATTACGGCAAACCCTATGCGGATGCGATTTCCCGGATCTATGCGGAACTGGCGCGCGAGGAAAAACTCACGCGCGTCCCGTGTTTCGTGTGCGGCGTCGGCGTCGCGTCCGGCCTGATGCAGGCCGACGGCATCCACCCGAACGAGGCGGCGCAGGCGCAGATGCTCGATGCGGTATGGCCGCATCTCCAGCCGAAGCTGCGGTGCCCGGTGAAAAAACCATGAGCGACCAGGTCTGCCCATGCGGCTCGGGACGCACGCTGGCAACGTGCTGCGGCCGTTATCACGACGGTGCGCCGGCACCGGATGCCGACGCCCTGATGCGCTCGCGCTATAGCGCGTATGTGCTGGAGCTGGGGACGTACTTGAAGGCGACCTGGCACCCCGACACCTGTCCCGCAAACCTGGAACTCGATGCGACGCCGCGCCCGCAATGGCTGGGGCTGGCGGTCAAGTCGCACACGCCGCTGGATGCGCAGCACGCCACGGTGGAATTCGTGGCGCGCTACAAGCTGAATGGCCGCGCGTTCAAGCTGCACGAGCTGAGCCACTTCGAAAAAGTGGATGGTCGTTGGCTGTACGTCGCTGGCGAGATGCCCGACTGAGGGCGCATCGGTGGGGACGCGGCCCAGGCATGCACGTAAAAAAGCCCGCATCGGCGGGCTTTTTTACGACTGCGAATAAGTGGGGTGGACGATGGGGCTCGAACCCACGACAACAGGAATCACAATCCTGGACTCTACCAACTGAGCTACGTCCACCACTGTTAACTAGTTAAAACCTTGGCTACTACTCAAACAAAACCTTGGCCTGCCCGACAGGAATCGAACCTGTAACCCCCAGCTTAGAAGGCTGGTGCTCTATCCGGTTGAGCTACGGGCAGAGCGTTACTGAATCCTGCGGGCGCCATCTTAAAATTATTGGGGTGGTCGGGGTGAGGGGATTCGAACTCCTGACATCCTGCTCCCAAAGCAGGCGCGCTACCGGGCTGCGCTACACCCCGAAATCCTGTAAATGCTGACCCACTGCATTTCGGAGAAGCGAGATAATACATGGGCAAACTAGCTGTGGTCAATTTTAGCTTGAGTAAAAGGGGGGGTTTCCGGGAAAATCACCTATTTGCATCAGGGTGGAATGAATGAGCGCACGTATTCTCGACGGCAAGGCCATGGCCGATACCATTCTCGCCGTGGTTCACGACAAGGTCGCCGAACGCGAGGCGCAGGGCAAACGCCCGCCCGGCCTGGCGGTGATTCTGGTGGGCGACGATGCGGCTTCGGCGGTGTACGTGCGCAACAAGAAACGCGCCTGCGAACGCGCCGGCGTGACCAGCGTGGCGCATGACCTGCCGAGCGCGACGACGCAGCAGCAGGTGCTGGCGTTGATCGATACGCTGAATGCCGATCCGGCCATCGACGGCATTCTGGTGCAGCTGCCCCTGCCCGCGCATATCGACGCCGAAACGGTGATCGAGCGCATCCTCCCCAAAAAGGACGTCGACGGTTTTCATCCCTACAACATTGGCCGCCTGGCGGTGAAAATGCCCACCCTGCGGCCGTCTACGCCGCGCGGGATCATGACGCTGCTGCGTGCCACCAACGAGGAACTGCGCGGCAAGAACGCGGTGATGGTCGGCGCGTCGAATATCGTCGGGCGGCCGATGAGCCTTGAACTGCTGCTGGCAGGCTGCACCATCACGGTGTGCCACAGCGCGACGCGCGATCTGGAAAGCTTCGTGCGTTCGGCCGAAATCCTGGTGGTGGGGGTGGGGCGGCCGCAGATGATTCCCGGCGAGTGGATCCGCGAAGGCGCGATCGTGATCGACGTCGGCATCAACCGCCTGCCGGACGGCAAGCTGGTCGGTGACGTTGATTTCGATTCCGCAAAGACGCGTGCCAGCTGGATCACGCCGGTGCCCGGCGGCGTAGGTCCGATGACCGTCGCGACCCTGCTGGAAAACACCCTCGAAGCGGCCTTGATGCACAACCCCTGAAGATAGACAGATTTTCCGCGAAGCACGCGAAGACACGCGAAGGTAAATCGAGGGTTTACTTCGCGCGTCTTCGCGTTCTTCGCGGATAAAAAATCAACATTGGTGCAGCGCCCGGAGATAGGCCACATCGACAAACGCCCGCTCCAGATCGGGGCCGGCGATCAGCTGGTTGGGCTCGCCGGGGTCGCCGAGGTCGGACAA
>JAJXUA010000196.1 GCA_021783275.1 Pseudomonadota bacterium | reverse complement strand
GGTTCACTCGCATCGATGCCGACGATGGCGGCCTGCTCGTCGCTAGCAAGCGGCTCTTCGGTGTCGAGCTGATGCTGCAGCACGGCGAGATCGGCATCCGACGCATCGTTGCCAAGCTGCGTGCGCTTGCGTATCCGCTCGCGCAGGGTGGCGACGGGCACCTGGAAATCGAGAATATGCAAGGCCACGCCGCGCGACTGCGCCTGTTCGCGTAACAGGTCGCGTTGCCAGCGGGTGATGAAGGTGGCGTCGACAATGACCGGCCAGCCGGCGTCGAGCAGGTCGCCGCTCAGCCGGGCAAGGTATTCATAGGTGCGGCGGGTCGCGTCGGCGGCATAGAGTCGATCGCCGATCCCCGAGCCGCTGCGGGCCAGGGCGTCGAGACCGGCCAGCCGCTTGCGCTCGACGTCGGAACGCAGGCGGATTGCGCCCGGGGTCTGCATCATTTTTTGGGTGACGGTGGTCTTGCCCGAACCCGACAGGCCATGCGTGATGTCGAGCCGCAGGGGCAGGGGACGCGTCAGCGTCGTCGCCAGCTGCAGCAGCGCGCGAGCGTCGTTCAGCGCGGCGTCGTGATCCGCTCCGCGGGTCTGTCCGGCACGCAGCACGGCAACCTTGGCGCGCACCAGCGCGCGATACACCGCGTAATAGCGCAGCAACGCCAAACCGCTGTGGTCGCCCGTTTTTTCCAGCCAGAGATTAAGCAACAGCCAGGCCCAATCCGGGTGGCCGCGCTGCAGCAGATCCATGTAGCAGAAGGCGACTTCGGAGACGACATCGATCCAGCGCAGCTCGGGATTGAATTCGAGGCAGTCGAACACCAGCAGCCGATCGTCGACCCAGGCCAGATTGCCCAGATGCAGATCGCCGTGGCATTCGCGGATGAAGCCGTCGCGTTTGCGCGCGGCCATCAGCGGCGTCAGCCTGGCGTGCTCGGCCTCGCTCCAGCGCTGCAGCCCGTCGAGCAGCCGGCGGTCGTCAGGGTCTTCAAGCCGCGGCTCGATCTGCAGGAAGTTCTGCGCCACCGGCTGCCAGACGGCGTCCGGGTTGCCCCACGGACTGTCCGCTCCGGCGCGCGCACAGTCCTGCAGGTGGAAGCGGGCAACGGTTTCCGCGATGGCTTCGACCTGCCGCGCCGTTATGCCGCCTTGCGCGTCCAGCCGGTCGAGCGTGGCGTCGGGCGGGAACTGGCGCATTTTCACGGCGTATTCGAACGCCTCGCCGCGGCCGTTGATGTGTGGTGCGGCAGGCGATCCAGTGATCGGCACAACGTCAAGATAGATGGCCGGCGCCAGCCGCTGGTTGAGTCGAATCTCCTCGCGGCAGGCATGCAGGCGCTGGTCGAGGCTGCTGAAATCGAGAAAGCCGAGATTCAGCGGCTTCTTGATCTTGTACGCGAATTCCCCGGTGAGCAGGACGTGGGAGATATGCGTTTCGATACGCTGCACCTGATCCACTGGGTGGTCGTAGCAGGCAGGGTCGCCCAGCGCTTCCAGCATCGTGTTCATGTCGGCGGTCATCTCGTGCGCGTGTCCTTACAGTTGGCGTGCGTCATCTTTCAGCTGCCGCTTGCGGCATCGAAGTCGTCGCGCAGCGCGATGCAGACAACTTTGCTGGCCTGCTTGGCGACCACGATTTCTGCACCGGTCACGCCGGGGTCGGTGAGGATGTTGAATGCGGGCATCGAATCTCCAGCGTATATGGGTTCAAACAAGACGCGTCCAATCCAAGAATAGCAATGTCCCGTTCGTCTGGAGCCTCGCTGTTTGTTGAGGCAGCCGGTAACACTGCATCTGGAATGATGCCGGGTGGGTTCGGCAAGGAGCGGAAGTCCAACTTCCTTGGCGATGGGTCAGCTCTTCGGCCGAAGCGGCCTGCCGACATGCACAGGCACTTGGATAAAAGCACCCCGGGGCCTTAGCCCCGCACCTCATCCGCAAATTTTCTCAACGAGGCGGCACCCCCCTCCAGATCGTAAAAGGCGTAAGGGTTGAGGAATTGACGGCCCCAGAACAGATTGCGGTCCACTTCGGATAACTCCGCTTCGGCGCAGACCGAACGCCAGTGGGTAGCGATGATGCGCACTTGCGCTTCAATCATTTCAATCGCCTGCTTTTCGGACAGCAGAAAATGATGCGCAGTTTTCAGACATGTGCTCAGGCGGCTCATTCTGTCATTGTCATGAATAAGCATGGCCTGGCTGGCTTCCTGCCCGGCGCGCCCCTGAGGGCAAATATCGTAAGCCGGGGTGAGCGTGAGCATGTCCCCATCCCAGAAGGCAGCGTGGTTGCGGGCATGGTCATCGGTATTGCCACACAGGATATTGAAGACAAGGCGACCAAAGAGTTCACGCAGCGTGTCCTGCGCGTGTGTGAACCGCTGGCGGATGATCTCGGCCAGATCCTGATAACTGGCATAGCGCGCCATCATTTCATCAAGGGCAAAGATAGTCAGGGCCGAGACCATTGCCTTGCGCTCCCAGCCCGTTTTGGCTTGCTTCCTGTCAAACCGCTCTACAAGCAGCACGTCTTTGCCTGATGCACGGGCAAGGGAGACGGGAGCAACCTTTAGCTCAGCACGCGAGGCAAGACGCATGGCGATGAACTCGGCCTTTACGACGCTGTAGAGGTCGT
>JAJXUA010000073.1 GCA_021783275.1 Pseudomonadota bacterium | reverse complement strand
TGCGCGACCGTGACTTCCTTGGTGCGGTCGCCGCCGGGTTCGGGCGTGAGCGAGATACGGATCGTGTCGCCGATGCCTTCTTGCAACAGAACAGCGAGCGCAGCGGTCGAGGCGACGATGCCCTTGCTGCCCATACCGGCTTCGGTGAGCCCCAGATGCAGCGGGTAGTCGCACGCGGCGGATAAGTCGCGGTAGACGGCGATCAAGTCCTGCACCCGGCTCATCTTGCACGAGAGGATGATCTTGTCGCCCGCGAGCCCCCACTCTTCGGCCTTTGCGGCGGATTCGAGGGCGGACGCGACCATCGCGCGGCGCATTACGACTTCGGGCGATTCCGGGACGGCGAGTTGGGCGTTTTCGTCCATCATCCGCCCGGCGAGCGCGGCGTCGAGGCTGCCCCAGTTGACACCGATGCGCACGGGTTTGTCGTAGCGGCAGGCGATTTCGATGAGCGTGGCAAACGATTCGTCGCGCTTCGCGCCGCGCCCGAGGTTGCCGGGGTTGATGCGCAGCTTGGCCAAAGCTTCGGCGCACGCGGGTTCCTGCGTGAGCAGCTTGTGGCCGTTGAAATGGAAGTCGCCGACCAGCGGCACGCGGCAGCCGAAGGCGTCCAACTGCTCACGAATGCGCGGTACGGCGGCGGCGGATTCGATGTTGTTGACCGTGACGCGGACGATCTCCGACCCCGCCTCAGCCAATTCGCGTACCTGCTTGACGGTGGCCAGCACGTCGGCGGTGTCGGTGTTGGTCATCGACTGGACGACGACGGGCGCGTCGCCGCCGACGGCGACGTGGCCGACGTGAACCTGCCGGGTGAGTCGGCGTAGGGGCAGCGGATTCATGCGGGCATTCACTCTTCCAGCGTGAAACGGGCGACCGTCACTTCCGTGAAGGGCTTGAGATCGACCACCCGTCCGTTATAGGTCATGCGCACCTGCCCGGCATTACCCACCACCAGCTCAAAAGGCGGCTGACCCGCGATGTCCATCTCGCTGCCCGCCGGATTAAGCTGATGCAATAACACCCGGCCACTGGCATCCTTGACTTCAACCCAGGCATCCTCAGCAAATTCGAAACGCAGCGTGCCCGTGCCTGCTGCGGGCACAGGGGCAGGCGGGCTATCTTCTGCGGGAGTCGCATCAGATGCGATTTCCGGCACCACGGCTGGCACCGCCTTCAGCTCAGGCACGGGGGAAGGTGCTACGGCGGCCGGCACGGACTGCGCCGGTTTGACCGGTGCAACCTGTCGAACCGGCTCCTCGGCTTCGCTGTTCAGCCATAAATACATGCCGACTGGCAGTGCCAGTACCAGCACTATCCCCAGCAGCAATAAAATCATCCAGGGCGATAGCAGCCAGGACGTGCGTGGCAAAGGTTCGATCGGGGTGACAGGTTCGGAGATTTCCGGTGCGCCCTGCATCTCTGCCAGCAGCGGCTCGGGCGACAGGCCCAGCAGGCGGGCGTAATTGCGTACAAAGCCACGCGCAAAGACCGGTTGGCCGAGACTGTCGAACGCATCGGTTTCCATCGCCTCGATCTGGCGATGCATCAGGCGCAAACGCAGGGCAGCGCCTTCCACCGTGAGCCCCTGTGCCTCACGCGCCGCCCGCAAGACATGGCCGACCGAACCGGAAACCCCTCCACTCATTCGTATTGTCCGGCGTACAGCAGCCGCGTCTCGTTCGAATCCGGGAAACGCTTGCGCAACTGCAAGCCGTAGGCGGCTTCCTGTGCACGGTCACCCAGCTTGCGCTCCACCCGCACCCCCAGCCACAGGCTGGCGGCTGAGGGCGGCGCAATGTCGGCGTGGCGCGCCAGCAGCCGCTGGGTGTCGCTGTAACGCCCCTGGCGGTAATTCAGCCCGGCCATTTTCAATACTGTCGCTGCATTGTCGGGCTGCAATTTCAGCGATTTGGTGAGATTGGCCTCGGCCAGCGCGTAATCGCCTTTTTTCTCGGCACACTCCCCCGCGTTGGCCATCGCCAGTTCGGGCTGACCGTACAGTGGATTGCGCAAGGCGGTGCTGAACTGCTCCAGACCTTCATCGTAACGTCCGCGCGAGCACAGGAACCAGCCATAGTTGTTGCGCGACTCCGAATCATTGCGGTCAAGCTCGATCGCACGGCGGAAATTTTCTTCAGCCAGTTTGTCCTCGGCCAGTTCCATATAGATCAGGCCGTAGACGTTGTATGCCGGGCCAAAGCGGCTATCCGCCGTAATCGCCTTGCGCAGTTCGTCGAGCGCCACCTTGTATTGCGCGCGGTAAAAATAGGCTTCCGCCAGATCGGTAAACGTGCGGGCGCGCTGCTGGCTGGCGGTATCCACGGCGTTGCCGCCCACGGCATGATTGCCACGCTCCGCAGGCTGGACAGCACACCCGCCCAGTAATGCCACGCCCAACACAATCCATTTTTTCATGCCGCCTCCTTGTGCATCCGCTTCATCACACGCCCGCTCTTGTCAGCGACCCGCCCTGCCAGCTGGCCACACGCTGCGTCGATATCATCGCCGCGTGTTTTGCGTGTGGTCACGATCAAACCGGCATCCTGCAAAATTTCACGGAAGGCGCGTTGCGCATCCACCCGTGGCTTGTCGTATCCCGAATCGGGAAAAGGATTGAACGGAATCAGGTTGAGCTTGCACGGCACGTCACGCACACACTCAACCAGTTGCCGCGCATGGACCGGCGTGTCGTTCACCCCGGCAAGCAGGACATATTCGAAGGTGATGAAATCACGCGGCGCATGCACCAGATAACGGCGGCACGCCGCCATCAGTTCGGCCAGCGGATATTTCCGGTTGATCGGCACCAGCGTATCGCGCAGCGCATCCGTCGGCGCATGGAGCGAAACGGCCAGCGCAACCGGGCAGCGTTCCGCCAGCCGGTCCATCGCCGGCACAATGCCCGAAGTGGACACCGTGACACGGCGGCGCGACAGCCCGTAGGCATGATCGTCGAGCATGATGTTCAGCGCCGATACCACGTTGTCGAAATTCGCCAGCGGTTCGCCCATGCCCATCATCACCACGTTCGACACCGGGCGCTCGCTGATTTCGCCCGCGTCGTTGCCCGTGGGCGTGCGGTTGGGTTCGTGCTTCAGGCTGTGATGCGCGACCCACAACTGGCCGATGATTTCCGCGACGGACAGGTTGCGGTTAAAGCCCTGGCGACCGGTCGAACAAAAGGTGCACTCGAGCGCGCAGCCCACCTGTGACGATATACACAGCGTGCCCCGGTCATCTTCCGGGATGAACACCGTTTCTATCCCGTTGGCGACGCCCACATCGAACAGCCACTTGCGCGTACCATCACTCGACACGTGTGCGTGCCGGATCGCTGGCGCGCTGACCGTCGCTGCGGCGAGCAGTTTTTCGCGCAGCGATTTCGCGATGTCGGTCATCTGCGCAAAATCGCTCACCCCCGACTGGTGCATCCAGCGGAACACCTGACGGGCGCGAAACGGCTTCTCGCCGAGTTCGGCGAACCAGGCGGTCAGCTTGTCCAGATCGAGGTCGAGCAGATTGTGCGGCATCGGGCGGGTTTAACGGCCTGCGTAAACTTCGCTGGCCGGAAAGAAATAGGCGATTTCAATCGCGGCCGTTTCCGGTGCGTCCGAACCGTGCACCGCGTTGGCGTCGATGCTCTCGGCAAAATCCGCGCGGATGGTGCCGGCGTCGGCTTTTTTCGGGTCGGTCGCGCCCATCAGTTCGCGATTCTTGGCAATGGCGTTTTCACCTTCCAGCACCTGGACCACGACCGGGCCCGAAATCATGAATTCAACCAAATCCTTGAAAAAAGGACGCTCGCGGTGAACAGCGTAAAAGCCTTCAG
Organism: Pseudomonadota bacterium; assembly: GCA_021783275.1. Classification (GTDB taxonomy): domain Bacteria; phylum Pseudomonadota; class Gammaproteobacteria; order Burkholderiales; family Thiobacillaceae; genus Thiobacillus. The sequence goes on along the minus strand of JAJXUA010000073.1, from coordinate 8,053 downwards.
CCTCTTGACGCGACAGGTGCTTCATTTTCGATGCCACAACCTTGAGGCCATTGGACTCGAACCGGCTGACGATTTTGCCGATCACATTCTTTTTGACGGCATCGGGTTTGATGATGGAAAAGGTGCGCTGAACAGCCATGCGTATGCTCCAGACAAATTGAGAAAAACAGCTCGAAAAACCAGAAAAATCAGCCCGATAGCATAACATGCCTGCCGTCAGCCTGTCTTGATCCGGCGCGCGGCCCTCTGGATCACCCGCCCCCTAAAACAAAACGGCGCACTTGATTGAACAAGTGCGCCGCCCGGGCGATGCCATGGCCGGAAGACCCGGCCGGAGGATCAGTTTACGGTCAGATCATTGGTGACACTCGTCACGCCGTCCACCGTGGCGGCGAGTTCGCTGGCGTAGGCTTTTGCCGCTTCAGTCGGCGCGGTACCGGTCAGGGTCACGACGCCGCCCACAGTGTCAACATTGATGTCCAACGCCTTCAGCTGATCGTCCGCAACCAGTTTGGCCTTGAGCGCAGTGGTGATGGCGGCATCGTCCAGAGTCTGCATGGCGGAATCGGTTTTCTGCTCCATATATGCCCCCGCCTCCTGGCTTTCTTGTTTGGTTTCCGCAATGGCGCTGTCCAGCTGCTCGCCAGCTGTCGCCTCGGGCGCTTCCGGTTCGGTCTTGTTGCAGCCAGCAGCAAGCAGCACCAAAGTGGAAGCGAGTGCGACGGTGGTTATTTTGAATGTGCTCATGGTGCTCTCCTGAATGAAATTTGATCAATGGGTGCAGATGGGTGTTGCCACCCGACGTATGCGTCAGCCTACGTTGTGAGCACGATAGCCCGACGGACTGGCAGTCGATATCGGAAATCAGTCTGACTTGGTGTAGGACAACATGAAGGGGCATGCCCTGCGGACTGCGTGATCGCGCACGACGTCGAGTCGATGATGCGGGCAGAAAGCGGGCGATCAGCGTGTCGGGGGGTGTGCCCAGACACGCGGCTGGATGCCCGCTTCGCCCGCTGCCGCCGCGGCATCGGCAGCCTGGCCGATACCATCTGCCCACACCAGCTGGCCGTCACACCACAGCAAGGCAAGGTGATCGCGTTGCCAGGGCGGGATGGCGTGCTCCTGCATCAGGTTTTTCAGGCTGCGGTGGGGGCCGCCGGGATGGAGCTGCAGGCGCTCGCCACCCTGCCGCGTCCCGAGGGCGACCTTGCCGCTGTCCAGCAGGCTGCGTTTCAAACCCTGGCCGACCACAGGTTCGAAAACCACCGTCACCCTGGCCGCCGGTATCCATAGTGCAGGCTCGCCCTGCCAGGCCAGGGGGCTGGACTCGACGGGTGGTGCCAGGGGAATCAGCTGCGCCTGCCCGCGAAACCGCACCAGCTCGGCACGCTCGAGTCGTAGCCGTACGTGCGCATCGGTGCGTGCATCGCGCAGCTGGCGCAGGATTTCATTCAGGCGCCGCGCGCTGGGCAGGGTGTGGCCCTGCTGCTCGATGAAATAGCGCAGCAGGTTGCGCGCCCGGGCGTCAGACAGGCGCGTCAGGACTGCACAGTCCAGCTGTCCGGCGTGAATAGCCCCGGACGCATCCCGCTGCGCCAGTTCATCCAGCAGCAGGCTGGCATCGGCCTGCATCATCGAAGCGCGCGCCAACGTGGCGGCAGCGCCGGGAAAATGCGCTTCCAGGTGCGGCAACAGGATGTGTCGCAAGGCGTTGCGGCGAAACCGGGGATCCCGATTGCTATCGTCTTCCTGCCACGCAATGCCCTGCATCTCGGCGTAGTGCCGCAGTTCGTCGCGCGTCACCGCCAGCAGGGGGCGCAAGTGCCGGGCGTGCCAGCCGGGCCGGGGATGCATTTCGGGCATCCCGGCGAGACCTTTGACCCCTGCGCCCCGCAGCAGCTGCAGCAGAAGGGTCTCAGCCTGGTCGTCGCGATGATGGGCGGTCAGCAGCCAGTCGGTTTCAAGCTGCGCGAAAATCTGCTGGCGTGCACGCCGGGCAGCAGCCTCAATCCCGTCAGGATCATCGCGGGCAACCCGCACCCGATGAATCGCCAGCGCAATGCCCGCTGCGGCACACTGCCGGGCGCAGAAATCCGCCCAGTCATCCGCCTTGGGAGACAAGCCATGGTGGACATGCACCGCATCAAGATCAAACGGGAAGGTGGACCGCAAACTGCCCAGCAGATGCAGCAGCACCATCGAATCGCGCCCGCCCGACAACCCCAGCGTGAGCCGCGAGCGGGGCGCAACGTGGCGCGCCAGACACGCCGCCAGCGCCGCGACGGGCTTACTTGGCGGCGATTTCCTTGAAGCTGCCATACGCCCGCAGGCGCTGGTAACGCGCGTCCAGCAAGGCGCTCAGCGGCTGCTTGCGCAGCTCACCGAGCGTGTCGGTCAGCGCGCGCCGCATCGACTGGAACATGGCGTCCCAGTCACGCTGGGCACCGCCGAGGGGTTCTTCGACGATCCGGTCGACCAGGCCATTGGCTTTCAGGCGGTCGGCGGTAATGGCCAGGGTTTCAGCCGCGACCGAGGCTTTGTCTGCGCTTTTCCACAATATGGACGCGCAGCCTTCGGGGGAAATCACCGAGTACGTCGAGTACTGCAAAATCAGGGTGCGATCACCCACGCCGATTGCCAGCGCACCTCCCGAGCCGCCTTCGCCCACCACGGTACAGATAACCGGCGTATTCAGTTCGGCCATGACATACAGATTGCGGGCAATGGCTTCGGACTGCCCGCGCTCTTCGGCGCCGATTCCCGGATACGCGCCCGGTGTATCGATGAAGGTGAAAATTGGCAGGCGGAATTTTTCCGCCAGCCGCATCAGCCGCAGGGCCTTGCGATAGCCTTCCGGTCGCGGCATGCCGAAATTCCGGGCAATTTTTTCCTTGGTGTCGCGGCCTTTCTGGTGACCGATGACCATGACCGGTTCGCCATTGAAACGCGCCATGCCGCCGACGATTGCCCGGTCGTCGGCATAGGCGCGGTCGCCGTGCAACTCGGAAAAATCGGTAAACAGACCCTGCACATAATCCAGCGTGTAGGGCCGTTGCGGGTGACGCGCCACCTGTGACACCTGCCAGGCATTGAGCTTGGCATAGGTGTCCTTGGTCAGCGTCTGGCTCTTTTTTTGCAGCCGGCGGATTTCTTCTGAAATATCCAGCGCGGAGTCGTCCTGCACAAAGCGCAGTTCTTCGATCTTGGCTTCGAGTTCGGCAATCGGCTGCTCGAAATCGAGAAAGGTGATTTTCATCCAGCAGTCACAATGAAAGATCGGGCGGGCATTCTAACAGCCTCGCCCATTGCACGAAATCAATGGTGGTGATGCCCGTGCGCACCATGCGCGTGACGGTGCGCGACTTCATCCGCCGTCGCCGCACGCACTTCGGCCACCACGCACTGGAAATGCACGGCCTGACCGGCATAGGGGTGATTGCCGTCAACCACGATCTTGTCTTCGGCGATATCGGTGATGGTGTAGAGCATTTCTTCGCTGCCATCGACCGGCGAGCCGACAAACTGCATGCCGACTTCGATATCGTCCGGAAACGCATCCCGCTGCTCCAGCCGCACCAGATCATCTTCGTACTCGCCGAAGGCATCGGCCGGTTGCAGTTTGAGGTCGATCGCGTCGCCCGCCGCTTTGCCTTCCAGCGCCTGCTCGACCAGCGGGAAAATATTGTCGTAGCCGCCATGCAGGTAGCTGACGGGCTCCTCGCTTTCTTCCAGCAGTTTGCCCTCCATGTCCCTGACGACGTAGGTAATGGTGACGACGGTATCCTTGATGATGTCCACGTGAGTTCCCTTTTCACTTCATTGAAATTAGCAATTGCAGCACCTCCGCCGCATGGCCGCGGCTGGAAACGCCATACAGGGCGTGACGAATCACCCCCTTGGTATCGATCACGAAAGTGGAGCGCAGCACACTCTTGCGCATGACGCCGTCCACTTCCTTGTCCTGCAACACCCCGTAAGCCGAACAGGTCACCTGCTCCTTGTCCGCCAGCAGGCGCACGCTGATGCCGTGCTTGTCGCGGAATTCTCCATGCTTGATGCAATCGTCGCGCGACACGCCGAGCACCGTTGCACCCAGTTTCGCAAACTCCGGTTCCAGGTCGGAAAACTCGATGGCTTCCGCCGTGCAGCCCGGCGTGTCATCGCGCACATAAAAATACAGCACCAGGGTCTGGCCCCTGAACTGCGACAGCCCGACGATATTCATGTCGGCATCCGGATTGGAAAAATCCGGCGCGCGACTGCCCGCTTTCAACATGCTTGCTCCGCAAATCAGGACTGGTCGATATTCCTGGAGAAAAAAGCCAGTGTGTTTTTCGGCTGCATTCTAGCAGGGCGGCGTGGCGGCATCGCTATAATCGCTGCCATGCTGAAAACCCTGCTGGGCGGCCTGTCGCCCGCCCGTTTCCTGCGCGAATACTGGCACAAACGGCCACTGCTCATCCGCAATGCCCTGCCCGGCTTTGCCGGCCTGATCGCGCCTGCCGAATTATTGCAGCTGGCGGATCGCGACGACATCGAATCGCGCCTGATCCAGGGCCAGGGCCAGCACTGGCGGCTGGATCATGGCCCGTTCGCTGCGCGCGATTTCAGGCGTCTGCCCAAAACGGACTGGACCCTGCTGGTCCAGTCGATCAACCATGTGCTGCCCGAAGCCGATGCGCTGTTGCGGCATTTTGATTTTCTCCCGCACGCCCGGCTGGATGATGTGATGGTGAGCTATGCCGTCCCCGGGGGCAGTGTCGGTCCGCATGTTGATTCCTACGATGTGTTTCTGTTGCAGGGACAGGGACATCGCCGCTGGCAGATCAGCTTGCAGGAGGACCTGGCTTTGCTGGATGACATGCCGCTCAAAATCCTGCGTCGCTTTCAACCGCAGGAAGAATGGGTACTCGGGCCGGGCGACATGCTGTACCTGCCGCCCCAGGTCGCGCACCATGGCGTCGCAGAAGATCACTGCACCACGTATTCCATCGGGTTTCGTGCCCCCGCCGCCGAAGAGCTGGCCCATGCCTTTCTGATGCACCTGCAGGACACCCTGACCCTGGAAGGCCGCTATGCCGATCCGGATCTCGTGGTGCCCCGCCATGCGGGTGAAATCAGCCGCGCCATGCTGACGCAGATTGAAGCCATGATCGCGCGCATCCAGTGGAACACACGCGACATTGCCGATTTCACCGGACGCTATTTATCCGACCCCAAGCCCAGTGTGTTTTTCGATCCGCCGGACACACCCCTCAGCCCCGCTGCTTTTGGCAAACGCGCCATGCAGCGTGGCGTGGCGCTCGACCCCCGATCCCGGCTGCTGTTCAGCGGCACGCAGTTTTTCATCAATGGGGAAAGCTTTTCACCCGCCAGCGCCCAGCGTGCCGCCCTCCGGCAACTGGCCGATACCCGGCAGCTGGCAGCACCTCGGGTGCAACCGCTGCTGGCGCTTCTGCATCCCTGGTATTGCGCAGGCTGGCTGGGGATCGCGTCCGCATGAGCCCGGTCCTTTTCGACACCGTGACCGAAGGCCGCGCCGCGTTTGACACGCTGTTTGCCACGACGCAGCGCGAGCTAGTGATGTATGACCGGGATCTGGACGGCTACGCGCTGGACGAGCTGGCGCGTCACACCACACTGCGTGCATTTTGTGTGGCCGGGGAAGGACGGCGGATCATGCTCCTGCTGGACAACGTACAGCGCGTAGTCAGCCACCACCCGCGCCTGATGCAGTTGGTGCGGGAGTTTGGTCATGTGCTGGAAATCCGCCTGTGCAATACCGACATCCCGCTGCCGGAGCAGGCGTTTGTCATCTCGGATCATGCCGGCGTGCTGCGGCGGGTGGACAAATCGGTGACGCGTGGCAGCATGACGCTGCACGATCCGCTTACCGCCCGACAGTTGCGCCAGGAATTTGCCACGCACTGGCAGCGCGGACTCGCCCAGGTCTCGGCCACCACGCTGGGTTTGTAGCTCACCGTCGTGGATTACAGGCTCGCCAGCCAATCGAGTTCGTCTTCGCTGAAACCTGCCTTGCGCCGGGCCGCCAGATTGAAAGGCGGACGCAGCGGCGGCGCATCGTAGTCCACCAGCAATTGCCGGAAGGTGGCGTCGGGTTCCTGTCCACGTGCCTCGCATAACCAGCGGTACCAGTGGTTGCCGATGACGACATGGCCGATTTCATCGCGCTCGATCACGGCCAGAATCTCAACCATGCGCGTATCGCCCGCCGCTTTCAGCTTGCCGACGATGAGCGGGGTCGCATCCAGTCCGCGCGCCTCCAGCACGCGGGGCACCAGCGCCATGCGCACCAGCGGGTCATGCGCGGTTTTCAGCGCCATCTCCCAGAGCCCGCCATGCGCCGGAAAATCGCCATAGCCGTGGCCCAGCGTAGCCAGATGCGCGGCCAGCATTTCAAAGTGCCGTGCTTCCTCATCCGCCACCCGCAGCCAGTCGTCGTAATACGCCCTCGGCAGGCCGGTAAAACGGTATGCGGCATCCAGCGCCAGATTGATGGCATTGAATTCGATATGCGCCAGCGCATGGATCAGCGCAGCGCGCCCCGCCAGCGTATCGGCCCGGCGGCGCGGCACCTGCTGCGGCGGGATCAGAACCGGCCGGTCGGGCTGTCCGGGCTGGTCAATCAGCGGACGGGGGGCGCTGGCATCAAACGGGATGGCGCCGGCCTGCCAGTCCTGGCGCAACCGGTGCACACAGGCGGTCTTGTCCTGCGGCTGCGCGGCACGCAGGCACACCGCCAGGCACTGTGACAATGAGGCTAGCGCCGTTCCACCCATCGTATTCCGAGCAGGGCGATGGCCAGAAACACCAGCAGCGGCATGCTTGCCACGACGATGGCCGGCCAGTCGTTGAGCAAACCGAGATGACCAAACAAACGGCTCAGCAAATGGAACCCGAGTCCGGCCAGGATGCCGATGAAAATCTTGCCGCCGGTACCGCCGGAGCGCTGCCCCTGTAGCGCGAACGGCATCGCAATCAGCATCATGATGGGGATGACGAACGGGCTGATGAATTTGGTCCAGAGCGCCAGCTCATAGCGCGTGGCTTTCTGGCCGTTTTCCTTGAGATGCGCCACATAGCGCCACAAGGTTCGCGCCGACATTTTTTCGGGTGCGATCAACAGCACGCTGAGGATGTCGGGCGTCAGTACCGACTGCCAGCGCTGGCTGGGCGCGCGCACGGCGCGGACGCCGTCATCGCTGAATTGCGTTTCCATCACCTGCCGCAAGTCCCAGGTCTGGTCGGATTGCCAGATGGCTTCTTCGGCTGCGCGTATCCAGCCCAGCTTGCCATCGTCCGAAAAGCCATAGATTTCAATCCGGCGCAGGGTATTGTCGGGCATGACTTCGCGCACATTGATGAAGCTGCTGCCATCCTTGACCCACAGCCCGGAACGAAACTGCTGTGCCACCACCGAGCGGGTCGCCAGCAGCTTGTAGCGCTGTGCTGCCTGATCCGACAGCGGCGCAATGAATTCGCCGATCACCAGCAGCAGCAGGGACAGCACCACACCGATGATTGCGAAATACCCCGCCACCCGCCAGTTCGACAACCCGGAAATCCGCATCACCGCATACTCGGAATTGCCCACCAGACGCGACAGGGCAAAGAGCGTCCCCAGCAGCACCGCAACCGGCAAAATCTCGTACAGGTGGCCGGGAATATTCAGCAGCACCACGACCGCAGCGTGACCCAGGCCATAGTTGTTACGCCCCAGACTGCCCAGTTCCTCGATCACGTCAAAAAACGCAAACAGCACCAGCAGCGCCAGCAGCATGAAGCCGGACGCGATCAATACCTGCCCGCCGAGATAACGCGCCAGCAGCTTCATCGGCGTTTCCAGCGCGGCACGGTTTGCCGCGTGCGCAGATAAAACAGCAGCGCCACGGCTGCCACCATCAGCAGATGCGACGTCAACATGCCCGGCCACGGGCTGAGCTTGCCCTGCGCCACCCAGGCCTGGGACAGCGACAGCAGGTTGTTGTAGATGAAGTACACCAGCAATGCGATCAGCAGTCCGTACGAG
>JAJXUA010000195.1 GCA_021783275.1 Pseudomonadota bacterium | reverse complement strand
AACTTCGGCGGCAAAGGTTCGGAAGCGCACAAGGCCGCCGTGACTGGCGACACCGTCGGCGATCCGTACAAGGACACCGCCGGACCTGCGGTCAACCCGCTGATCAAGATCATCAACATCGTCGCGTTGCTGATCGTGCCCTTGATGATCTAGGCGGAAAATGCGCTAAGCTTGCGTCCGGGAGCAATCCCGGAGGCAAGGATAATTATCTGAATCCACTTGAGAGGGGAATATTAAATGGCAAAAAACGTTGGTGGCATTGATCGCATCATCCGCGCAGCGGTGGGTATTGGCCTGATCTACTGGGGCATGACGCCGGAAGGCCCGATGCTGGCTGGCGGCATGATCGGTTTCGTGATTCTGTTGACCGCAATTTTCGGCTGGTGCCCGGCCTACAAGCTGGTGGGCGTCAACACCTGCAAGGCGAAATAAACTTTCGCCTGATTGCAGGGTCAAGCAAAGTGCGCCTGCCGGGCGCACTTTTTTTTGGGAACCTCATGCGACTCATCATTCTTGTAATTGCGCTTGTTTTTTCGTCCACCTCTCATGCCGGAGGCGTTGAACGTCTGCGGGCATTTATCGCGGGCGCCAAGACGGCTCAGGCCGATTTCAGTCAGACAGTGTCGGATAAATCGGGACGCGTGAACCAGCAGACGCGCGGCAAGATGCTATTTGCCCGACCAGGAAAATTTCGCTGGGATTATGTTGCGCCTTACGAACAGGTGATCGTCAGTGACGGAAACAAACTCTGGCTGTATGACACCGACCTTGATCAGGTGTCGGTGCGATCGCTGAGCGAGGCAATCGCGGGTACGCCGGCTGCGCTGCTTGCAGGCGATAACGCAATAGAGCGGTATTTCACACTGAAGAATACCGGCACCCGCGAAGGTCTGGAATGGCTGGAAGCGACACCCAAAAATCGCGATACGACTTTTGAGCGCATACGCATGGGCTTCAGGGAAGATGTGCTGGTGCGGATGGAGCTTGATGATTTTTTTGGCCAGCGGACCGTGCTGACCCTGTCCAATTTCGTGCGTAACCCCCGTATCGCCTCATCGCAGTTCACGTTCACGATTCCCAAGGGCGCGGACGTCATTGGTGACTGACGACCTTTTTGGCGCGCCTGCCACCTCGTCCACACAGGCGGATGGTCAGCGTCCGCTGGCTGAGCGTCTACGGCCGCGTACCCTGACCGACATGGTCGGACAGACGCATTTGCTGGGCGCGGGCAAACCCTTAAGGCTGGCTTTTGACTCGGGCAAGCTGCATTCAATGATCCTGTGGGGGCCGCCAGGGGTGGGCAAGACTACGCTGGCACGGCTGACCGCCCGGGCGTTTGACGCCGATTTCATTGCCCTGTCCGCCGTGCTCAGTGGGGTCAAGGACATACGCCTGGCAGTTGAACGCGCAACCCTGAATCAATCACAGGCGCGCGCCACCATCCTCTTCGTCGATGAAGTCCACCGTTTCAACAAGTCGCAGCAGGATGCTTTTTTGCCGCATGTGGAATCGGGGCTCTTTACCTTCATCGGTGCCACCACGGAAAACCCGTCGTTCGAAGTCGTCGGTGCCTTGCTGTCGCGTGCCCAGGTCTATGTCCTGAAATCACTCAGCCCCGAGGAATTGCAACAGCTGATGCAGCGCGCACTGGTTGAACTGCCCGCGCTCAAACTGGCCGCAGGCGTGGACGGGATGCTGGCGGCGTATGCGGATGGTGATGCCCGCAAGTTGCTCAATCTGCTGGAGCAGCTGGAATCAGCAGCACGCAGCGCGCAGGCTGATGAAATCGACACCACTTTTGTCGAAAACGCGCTGGCGCAATCGCTGCGCCGTTTCGACAAGGGCGGTGAAGCCTTCTACGACCAGATTTCCGCGCTGCACAAAAGTGTGCGCGGCTCGGCACCCGACGCGGCACTCTACTGGCTGGTGCGTATGCTCGACGGCGGGGCGGATCCGCGCTATCTCGGCCGTCGCCTCATCCGCATGGCTTCCGAAGACATCGGTTTGGCGGATCCGCGTGCACTGCGCATCGCGCTCGATGCGGTCGAGACCTATGAGCGCCTCGGCTCGCCCGAAGGCGAACTCGCGCTGGCCGAAGCCTGTTTGTATCTGGCCTGCGCGCCCAAAAGCAATGCGGTGTATCTGGCCTACAACGCGGCGCGTGCGTTTGTGGCAGCGCATCCTTCGAATGATGTGCCGATCCATCTGCGCAACGCCCCCACCCGGCTGATGAAGGAACTGGGGTATGGCCGTGCCTATCGGTATGCGCACGATGAACCCGACGCCTATGCGGCAGGCGAGCATTACTTTCCCGGGAATGTTCCGGAGCAGCGCTGGTATGCGCCCACCCCGCGCGGGCTGGAAAGCCGGATTGCTGAAAAGCTGGCGCAGTTGAGACAGCTGGATCAGGATGCCAGCCAGGAATAAGCGGCGAGACATCGCAGCAACGGCAATTCGCCGGTAAAAAACGGCATGGGCCACATGCTTTGCCTCGACACGTCCGCAGCGTTTCGGTTATGATGCGCCCCGCATTAGGCGCGTAGCTCAGCTGGTTAGAGCACCACCTTGACATGGTGGGGGTCGTTGGTTCGAGTCCAATCGCGCCTACCAATATTTAACGGGTCGGGATGACCAGGTATCAAGAGGGGCTGAAC
>JAJXUA010000194.1 GCA_021783275.1 Pseudomonadota bacterium | reverse complement strand
GGTCACTGGACCAATGCAGGTATGCCATAATTCCTCCTAGTAAACGCCAATTTGTATTGGTCTAATTTCCGAAGCGAGGCATTGTTTCTTACCCTTACTTCGGAGTCAATCATTAAAAGTTTGAGCGATCTCGCCGGGCTCCGCGTATGAGCACTCCCTTACCTGCAAAGTCTCGCAGCCTGCTGCGCCGATACCTGGTGGCGGGCTACGCCGCGTTCATCGTGTATGCCAGTCTGTCGCCATTTCTGGGTTGGCAGGAACAGGGGCTGGAGTTCTGGGCAGTCCTCACTTCGCCCCTGATGCTGACCTATTCCGGTTTCGACGCGCTGAGCAATTTGCTGGCCTATTTTCCCTTTGGCATCTTGCTCGCGCTCAACCTGCTCACTTATTTTGGCAATGCGCGCAGCGTGTTTGGGGCCACCCTCCTGGCAATCGCACTTTCCGTCGCGATGGAATATCTGCAGATGTATCTGCCCATGCGTACCAGTTCCAATGCGGACATCCTGACCAATGGCATCGGCGCTTTTGCAGGCGCATTGCTGGCGGTATCCATCGCGAACCGTGCCTGGTTCATGCGCGTGACGAAATGGCGCATCGGCCTCTTCAGGCAGGGGGCCGGTGTGGATTTCGGGCTGGCGCTGGTGATGTTGTGGATGTTCGCGCAGATCAACCCTTCCTTGCCCATGCTGGGCAATGTGTTCATCACCGAGCCGGCCTACCGGATGTTCGTCGCGATCCCGGAAGCGCCGTTCAGCGTCTGGGAAAGCGTGGCGGTCGCGTTGAACCTGCTGATGGTGGGGGCGCTGCTGTTGACCCTGCTGCGGGTGCGCCGGCATGTGGTTGTCGGGCTGGCGCTGATGCTCGGCGTGGTTGCCCTCACAAAATTCATCGCGGCGGCGCTGCTGCTCAAATCCTGGGCGATGTTGCTGTGGCTGAACAGCGAAGCGATATTGGGCATCGTGGCCGGTGTGGTGCTGATCACCGCCATCTCCTGGCTGTCGCGTTCGCGGCTCATCTGGGCGACCGCGCTGGGGGCGCTGAGCTACGTGGTGCTCGCTAACTGGGTGCTGGACAGCGGTACGCCGTCAGCTGCGATGCGCCTATACCAATGGCGATTCGGGCACCTGCGCAATTACAATGGGCTGTCGCATAATGTTTCGCTGGTTTTTCCGCTGCTACTGGGCGGATATCTCTGGTGGGTGCGGATCCCCCGCCATCTTGAAGAAGGAAAGAAATGAGTCACTACGACAAGCACGTGTTTTTCTGCGTGAACCAGCGTCCTGCCGGTGAGGATTGCTGCAACAACCACAAGGCCCAGGCGGCGCGCGACTACGTCAAGGACAGGGTCAAGATGCTGGATATCTCCACGGAGAGGAACTTCATCCGCATCAATTCGGCAGGCTGCCTGGGCCGCTGCGATCTGGGACCGGTGCTGGTGGTCTATCCCGAGGCGGTCTGGTACACATATGTCGACCAAAGCGACCTGGACGAGATCATCGAGGAACACCTCAAAAACGGGCGTGTGGTGGAAAGGCTGAAGATCTGATGGCAACCGTTCTGGAGAAATTCACAACCACGGGTCCGGCGGGGCTGATCGAAGGTGTCGTGCACACGCCCGATGAGATCGCCTGCGGCATCGCCGTGGTCGCCCATCCCTTGCCGACCATGGGGGGCACCATGGAAAACAAGGTGGCGGTCATGCTGGCCAAGACTTTCGCCGAGCTCGGCTGCGTCACGCTGCGCTTCAATTTTCGCGGGGTGGGCGCGAGCGAGGGCGAATTCACGGGCGGCGACGGCGAAGAGCAGGACATGCTCGCCATCGTGCGCTTTGCGCAGGAGCAATTCGGCGAAGAGTTGCCCCTGATCCTCTCCGGATTCTCCTTCGGCGGCTATGTCGCCGCGCGCACCGCGTTGCTGGTGCATCCGCAGCACCTGGTCCTGGCTGCACCGGCTGTGGGACGATTCGCCATGCCGGCCGTTGCGTCCGACACGCTGGTCATACACGGCGAGCACGACGATGTGGTGCCGCTGGCAGATGCACTTGATTGGGCGCGCCCGCAGCATTTGCCCATCGTCGTGCTGCCGCAGGCCGAGCATTTCTTCCACGGACGACTGACACAATTGCGCGATATCGTGAAGAAGCACTTCAACGGGGTGGAGCTGTGAGTTCAGAACAATTATTTGTTCGTCATTCCGGCGAAAGCCGGAATCCAGTTGAAAAAATGTTCCCCGCGATAGCGGGTCAGCACTTCTATATTGTCCGCTTTGCGGGCCATTTGCAGCTGCTGGATTCCGGCTTTCGCCGGAATGACGGATCAACAGGGTCGTCGAAATGAACCCGGTCATTCGGGCAAAAGGGCTGCAAAAATCCTATGGCGGACAGCGCGTGGTGGATGGGCTCGACCTGTCCATCGGCAAAGGCGAATGCTTCGGCCTGCTCGGACCCAACGGTGCCGGCAAGACCACCACCCTGCGCATGCTGCTCGGATTGATCACGCCGGACGCAGGTACGGCGATGCTGCTCGACCTGCCGGTGCCGCAGGCCGCGCGCGAAGCGCGCATACGCGTCGGCGTGGTGCCGCAGATGGACAACCTCGATCCCGATTTCACCGTGGCCGAGAACCTGCTGGTGTACGGCCGCTACTTCGGGATGCAG
>JAJXUA010000072.1 GCA_021783275.1 Pseudomonadota bacterium | reverse complement strand
TGCTGTTCGTCCGTCAACTCTATTCCCGGGGCAACTCGCAATTCATCACTCCAATGCAAACCGAATGTAGAACATTGGAGAACGGTAGTGCAATTAAGTTCCATCAAGATTAAAACACTACACTAGCCCGGCAAAGTATCCGCTGCGTGCGACACCCAGCACACGGCACATCAGATCGACCGGATAGGTGTTGCGATGTCGAGCAATCCAGGCGCGCTTCATTTCGACTCCTTCGCGAAGAACGCCGTGGCCTTTTTTAGGATATCGCGCTCCATCCTGGCAATCGCCAGCTCGCGTTCCAGTTCCTTGATGCGACGCTGCTCGGGGGTGAGTCTGTCGGCACCGGGCGAGCCTGTGAGCTGCCCGGCTTTGGCTTGCCCCACCCATTTGTTCAGCGACTTAACCGACAGGCCCAGCCTCCGTGCGGCCTCGCCTTGGCTCAGTCTCTGATCAGTGACCAGCTTGACCGCCTCTGTCTTGAATTCCGACGTGAACCGTCGGCGTGGAATGCTTTCCATATTGGACTCCTTTCATCGATAAATTTACCATCGACTTGTCAGTCCAAAATTTCGGGTTACATCCAGGCCGGGCAACAGCATGATTCAAGACGAAGACTACATGCGCATCGCGCTCGATCTCGCCCGCCTGGGCCGCGATGCAGGCGAGGTGCCGGTCGGCGCGCTGGTGGTGTGCGACGGTGAAATCGTCGGGCGCGGGTTCAATCAGCCGATTTCCAGCCACGATCCCACGGCGCACGCCGAGGTGATGGCGCTGCGCGAGGCGGCGGCACGGCTGGGCAATTACCGGCTGGCCGGCTGCACGCTGGTGGTGACGATGGAGCCCTGCGTGATGTGCGCGGGGGCGATGCTGCATGCGCGGGTGGCGCGGCTGGTTTATGGCGCGCGTGAATACAAGACCGGCGCGCACGGCAGCATTGTCGATATTTTTGCCGAGCCCCGGCTCAACCACCATTGTGTAGTGACGGGCGGGGTGCTGGCAGACGAATGTGCGGCGCTGATTTCGGGTTTTTTTGAAGCGCGCCGCCAGGCTGCGAAAGGGGGGGCTCATGAGTGACGTGTACATCGACATCGACCTGCGTTTGCAGCAGCTGTATCTGTGGGAGCCCATGCACGACGGCGACATCCTGCTGCGCCAGTATCCCGTGTCCACCGCGACCAACGGGCCGGGCGAACAACAGGGCAGCTATTGCACGCCGCGCGGCCGTCATGTCATTGCAGAAAAAATCGGCGCGGGCGCGCCGCGTAATGCCGCGTTCAAGTCGCGCGTGTGGACAGGCGAAATCTGGACCCCCGAGCTCGACGCCGAACACCCCGGCCGCGACTGGATACTGACCCGCATCCTGTGGCTGCAGGGGTTGGAACCCGGCAAAAACCAGGGCGGCGAAGTCGATACCCACGACCGCTACATCTACATCCACGGCACCCACGAAGAACACCGCCTCGGCACCCCGGCGTCGCACGGCTGCATCCGCATGAGCAATGCCGATGTGACGGAATTGTTTGACCGGGTGGTGGTGGGGACGGAAGTGCGGATCGGGTAGGGCGGCGCTGATGGATTCGGTCATTGCGAGGCGCGCAGCGACGTGGCAATCCAGAATGCCCGTTTAATCCAAGGCGCTGGATTGCCGCGCGGAGTTTATGCCCTCTGGGTGCTCGCAATGACAGTATCCATCAGAGCCACTGGAATACTTGCCCAGACTAACCCAGCGGCATCGGCTTGCCGTCGTTCAGATTCAGCCAGCCACGGGCGATGCGGTAGATGAACCACACATAGGCCACGCCCCATACCAGCCAGCCAATCAGCAGCAAAAAGGTGATCCAGCCGACCACGGCCCAAAGCACACACCACCAGAAGGTGCGAATTTGCCAGGTGAAATGGCTTTCGAGCCAGCTGCCGCGTACCTCGTCGCGCTTGAGGTAGTTGATCACGATGGCGACGATGCCGGTGACGCCGAGCAGCAGCGATACGGCATACAGGCCATAGATCACCTGGGTGAGGTTTTTCTGCTTGTCGGGTGCGGTCATCGATGGGGTCTCCATCAGCGCGCCTTTTCGTAGAGCGGAGTCATTTTCGGTATCAGCGCAGTCAGCGCCTGGATGCGGTCATCCGGCGCGGGGTGGGTGCTGAGGAATTTGGGGGGATTGCCCTTGCTGGCACCGGCCATTTTCTGCCACAGCTTGACCGCGGCACGCGGATCGTAGCCAGCGCGGGCGGCGAGCTCGATGCCGTAGCGGTCGGCTTCGCTCTCGCCTGCGCGGCTGTTGGGCAGATTGAGCGCAATGTCGGCCACCGGCGCGAGGCCGCTCAGATCGGTGCCGGCGACCACCGAGCCGAGCACCAGCCCGCCCTGGGTGGCGAGCGCACGGCTCATGCGTTCGCGGCCGTGGCCGAGCATGGCGTGGGAAATTTCATGGCCCATGATCTGCGCGATTTCATCGTCGGTGAGATCGAGTTTTTCGATGATGCCGGTGTAGATCGCCATCTTGCCGCCGGGCATGCACCAGGCGTTGAGCTGGTCTTCGTCGAGCACGGCGACCGACCATTTCCAGCTTTTCGACGGTGGATACATCACCGTGGCCTGGGCAATCAGCCGGTCGGTAATGCGCTTCACCCGCGCGTTCAGGGCGGCATCGGTGCTGAGCTTGCCTTTTTTCTGCGCGTCGGAGAGCGTCTGCGCGTAAGCCTGCGCGCTCGATGCCTGTGCCTGTTCTTCCGACACGATGACAAACTGTTTGCGACCGGAGACGGTGTTGGTTTCGCAGGCAGTCAGCCCGGCGGTGGCCAGCACGATGAGCAGGCTCGATGTGAATTTCATGTTCACTCCATCAGGGACAAGGGCAAGGACGCGCTGTATGGACAGGCGCGTCCGGGATTAAATTCCGCGCAGCAATTCGTTGATGCCGACTTTGCTGCGGGTTTTTTCATCCACTTTTTTCACGATGACAGCGCAATACAGGCTGTAGCTACCATCCTTCGACGGCAGGTTGCCCGACACCACCACCGAGCCCGCGGGCACGCGGCCATAGCTGACTTCGCCGGTTTCCCGGTCGTAGATCTTGGTGCTCTGGCCAATATACACGCCCATCGAGATGACCGCGTTGTCTTCGACGATCACGCCTTCGACCACTTCGGAGCGCGCGCCGATGAAGCAGTTATCACCGATGATGGTGGGGTTGGCCTGCAGCGGCTCGAGCACGCCGCCGATGCCGACGCCACCACTCAAATGCACGTTCTTGCCGATCTGCGCGCACGAGCCAACCGTGGCCCAGGTATCGACCATGGCACCTTCGTCCACATACGCGCCGATGTTGACGTAAGAGGGCATCAGCACGACGTTTTTCGCAATGAACGAACCGCGGCGCGCGGCGGCGGGCGGCACGACGCGGAAACCGCCTTCGCGGAAATCCTTCGAGTTGTAGTCGGCGAATTTGCTCGGCACCTTGTCGAAGAAGTTGGTCGAGCCGCCGGGCATGAGGCGGTTGTCTTCAAGGCGGAACGACAGCAGCACGGCTTTTTTCAGCCACTGATGGGTTTCCCAGTTCTGCGTGCCGGGCACGCGTGACGCGACGCGCAGCGTGCCTTTGTCGAGCTGGTCGAGCACGTCGGCGACGGCTTCCTTGAGTTGCGCATCGGCGTTGCGCGGCGTGATTTCGGCGCGGCGTTCAAAAGCGTCTTCGATGATGGCTTGCAGGTCGTGCATGAGGGTTCCTTGGGGGTTGGCGTTAGGGGTGAGGGGTTCGGGGTTAGGCAATGCGGCTTGCGGTCTCGACGATGCGGTGCGCGGCGTCAACGCATGCGGCGAGGTCGTCCACCAGCGCAATGCGGATATAGCCTGCGCCGGGATTGAGGTTGGCCGCATCGCGCGCGAGAAAGCTGCCGGGCAGGACGGTGACGTGCTGTTGCTCGAATAGCGCGCGAGCGAACGCGGTATCGTTGCCGCCCGGAACTTTGGCCCACAGATAAAACGCGGCATCCGGCGCAGCGAAGTCGAGCGCGGGTTTCAGGATCGGCATCACCGCCGCGAATTTTTCGGCGTAGAGCCGCCGGTTCTCGATCACGTGCGCTTCGTCGTTCCAGGCGGCGGTGCTGGCGTGCTGGACCGCCGGGCTCATGGCGCTGCCGTGGTAGGTGCGGTAGAGCAGAAAGGGTTTCATCAGCGCGGCGTCACCTGCGACCAGACCCGAACGCAAACCGGGGACGTTGGAACGCTTGGACAGCGAGTTGAAGACGACGAGGTTCTTGAACCCGCGCCCGAGTTGCTGTGAGGCAGTGAGTGCGCCGAGCGGCGGCTGGCCTTCTGCAAAATAAATCTCGGAATAGCATTCGTCGGAACACACCACAAAGCCATGCTGATCCGACAAATCAAACAGCGCTTTCCAGTCGGCAAGCTGCATCACCTTGCCGGTCGGGTTGCCGGGGCTGCATACGTACACCAGATTGACCTGTTCCCACAGGTCTTCCGGCACGCGCGACCAGTCCATCAAATAGCCGGTCTCGGGCGTGGTGTTGAGGAAAAAAGGCCGTGCCCCAGCCAGGATCGCCGCGCCTTCGTAAATTTGATAGAAGGGATTGGGCGAAACAATCACCCGCCGGCCGTGGCGGCTCGAGTCCACACTGGCCTGGGCAAACGCAAACAGCGCTTCGCGCGACCCGTTCACCGGCAGCACCTCGGTCGCCGGATCGAGCGTCACGCCGTATCGTCGGCCTGCCCACGCCGACATAGCCTCGCGTAGCGCATCCGAGCCCTGGGTGATGGGATAATTCGCCAGCCCCGCCAGCCCGGCGACGAGTGCGTCCTTGATGAATTGCGGCGTCGCGTGTTTCGGTTCACCAATCGACAGATTCACCGGCGCGCATGCCGGATTCGGTGTCACGCCGTGAAACAGTTCGCGCAGCTTCTGGAACGGATAGGGATGCAGTTGATCGAGACGTGGGTTCATTGCGTCATGGTGTGAGGTGAGTGCAATACGGGCCAGCAATCAGATCATTTGGCTGCCGGGCAGCTACCTGCGAAAGCATTGATCTTGTTTGCTTTGTCGCTATCGAATATCGAGCGCCATGGATCAACATCCGTATAAGCGGTTACTTTCCCAAAGTTATTCGGATCTGCACGGTTGGGGCCTGCGCCGACGAGCACCTGATCGTGGAGGGTTTTCAGATCACTATCACGGTCAAAAAGTAGATAAGCCAGTTGGGTTTCGCCCTTATAGGCTTCGGGTCGAGGACGCTGCATTTTTAGAATGGCAGACTTTTTACCGGGCTCGGCTTTCTTGGGTACAACGCGCTTGGGCACACCGGCTGAATGCAACGGGTTTCCGTTCAGATACAGTTGTGCAAGCTGCCCGTGGTGATCGTAGTTGGCTGACACATTCCAGCGCCATATGTAGATATTGCATAGATTGATGTCATAAATGTATTTCTCGACGCCAACTTCTTGAGGATGCGAAATCAGTGTCGCGTGTCCTTGATCGACTAAAACCCGCCTTAAAACTTGTCGTGTTGTCTGAAGCGGGAACTGCTTTATGAGATAGTCCGACATCTCTGGTAGAGACTGTCTTGCTTCAAAGCGGAAACCAGCAAATTGATCTGCATGAACTGAAGCGACTCCAGCCATCAAGCAGATGGTCAACAAAGCGTGACGGACAAAAATGTGCATGGCTGTTGATGGTGGATGTGATTCCGAGGTGTTGAGGTATTCCAATAGCCCCACATTATAAAGCCCCATGTCCTCCCTGCGCCTGCCCCACCTTTTCGCTGTTCCCAGCCTCGTCTATGCCGCCACGCTGTGGGGGCTGGTGTGGTATCCCTACCGTCTGCTGAACGAGGCGGGCGTGGGCGGCGTGGCGTCGAGCTTTTTTTCCTATGCCTTGCCGCTGCTGGTCATGGGCGGGCTGCATCTGCGCGCATTGCGCGCAGCGCGGCGTCAGTGGGGCTGGCTGCTGGCGATGGGGCTGTCGGCAGGCTGGACCAATCTGGCGTATGTGCTGGCGGTGCTGGACGGCGAAGTGGTGCGGGTGCTGCTGCTGTTTTATCTGTCGCCCTTGTGGACGGTGCTGTTTTCGCGCGTGCTGCTGAAGGAACAACTCAACCGCGCCGGGGTGGCGGTGATGGCGCTGGCCGGCGGCGGGGCGCTGGCCATGCTATGGCAGCCCGGCGAATGGCCGCTGCCTGCGAATGGGTCCGAATGGCTGGCGCTGTCGGCAGGGGTGATGTTTGCGTTCAGCAATGTCATCAGCCGCCACCTCGACGGCGTGGCCGAAGGCGCGAAAGCGGTGTCGGTGTGGGCGGGGGTGGTGGTGCTGACGCTGGCAGGTCTGGCGCTGCGCCCGGCCGAGCTCGATTTCATGCCGGACGCCACGGCAACGACCTGGCTTCTGCTGCTGGGCGTTGGTGTGGTCATCGGCAGCATGACGTATGCGGTGCAGTTTGGTCTGGCACGGGTACCGGCCAACCAGGCGATTGTGATTTTCCTGTTCGAACTGGTGGTGGGCGCGGTGTCAGCGTATTTTCTGTCGAATGAACGCATGGGCGTGCAGGAATGGATCGGCGCAGGCATGATCATTACTGCCAGCCTGTTTTCCGGCCATATGGTGAATCCTCCTGAAAAACATGAACGCTGATATTTCCGGTCTGCTGCACGCCGGGCTGCTGGTCTCTGATCTGGCGCGCGCCCGGCATTTTTATGAAACCGTGCTGGGCCTGATGCCGTCGCCCGCTCGTCCCGTCTTGCCGTATCCCGGCGCGTGGTACGACCTGCCCGGCGGCCAGCAACTGCATCTGATGAACCTGCCCAATCCCGATGCCGCTGCGGTGCGCCCCGAACACGGCGGGCGCGACCGCCATATCGCCCTGGGCGTGCGCGATCTGGCCCCGCTGAAAAGCCGACTGGATGCATCCGGAGTGGGGTACAGCGTCAGCAAGTCGGGGCGAGCCGCGTTATTCTGCCGCGATCCGGACGGCAATACGCTGGAATTCGTCGAAGCCGCCTGACCGGATCGGCTCGCGCTCCCGCTCCCGGCGTTACGCGCCCGCCGAGTCGCTGCTCGCACCCGGACGGCAATACGCTGGAGTTTGTGGAAATCGTTTGAGCCCGCGGCTCAATTCGCTGCGCCGAACAATTGCAAACCATCGCGCGCCAGGCGCGCCGCCCCATACGCGGCTTCGGTCTGTGCTGCGCGGTTCACCGGCACGCCCAGCAGCCGCTGGCGGATCACGGCCCACGCGGGATTCTGTGCACCGCCGCCCGCAGTTTCGACGCGGACGAGCGGACTGGCCCCCAACTCCGCCAGCAGCGCATAGCCGCGCGCCTCGATGCGCGCCAGGCTTTCGAGCAGGCCATGCAAAAACGCGGTGTCGTCCGCCGGGCGCGGGTCGAAACAGGGCGCAAGATCAGGATCGTTGACGGGAAAGCGCTCGCCGGTTCGGGGTAGCGGGCGGTAAGCGAGCGGGCTGGCAACGGCGGGATTGATGTGTTCCGACAGGGCCGCCAATTGCCGGTCGTCAAAAAACTGCCGCAGCACCGCGCCCCCGCAATTGGATGCGCCGCCCGCCAGCCAGCGGCGGCCGAACCAGTGTGAATAGACGCCGTGTTCGAGCGACTCCACCCGGGTGTCGGACAGCAGTTTCAGCACCAGCGTACTGCCGAGTGAGGTGACGGCTTCACCGCTGCCGTTCACCCCGGCAGCCAGAAACGCGGCGATGGAATCGGTGGTGCCGGCGTGCACCATGCACCCCGGGTTCACACCCAGGTAGCGCGCGCGCGGTCGCGACACGGTGCCGAGCCGCGCGCCGGGTGCGATGGGGACGGGCAGGTAGTCCACGTCGGCGAGATATTCCACCCAGGCCGGCCATTGCAGGGTATCGAGGTCGAGGCCGAGCTTCAGCGCGTTGTGGTAGTCGGTCATGCCGACGCGACCCGAAAGCAGGCCGGCCAGCCAGTCGGCCTGGTTGAGATAGAGCCGCGCGCCGGTGAGGCCCAGCCGCTTTTTCAGCCACAGCATTTTGGCGAGCCCGGACGTGACAGCCGCGGCCGGATGGCCGGGTGTGGCGGTCTTCGCGATCAGCGCGGCCTCGTCCACGGCGCGGTCGTCGTTGTACAGCAGGGGCGGATGTCGCGGGTCGAGCGCTTCGTCACAGGCGATGAGGGTGCCTGAAGTGCCATCGAGTGCCACGTCGGATAACTGCGCGCGTATCGCGGGCGGCAGGGCGGCGATCAGGTCCCACAGCGCGTCACGCCAGAGGCCGGCGCGTTCGTAGTCGGCCAGCGTGCCAAAGTCGCGCTGGTCTGCGTGTACCACTGCGCCGGTGGCGTCGATGACGCAGCTGCGTGCGCCGGATGTGCCGAAGTCGATCCCCAGAAAATACAAGTGCTTATCCGCGTGTATTCGAATTCGAGTCGAATGCCGTCAGGTCCACGCGCGGGGCCGGCTTCCAGGTTTTCTTGCGGTGTTCGGCGACCACGTTGGTGAAGATGCCGCCGCGCACATAAAACTTCGCCGTCAGGCGCATGAACCGGGGCTGAACCGCCTTGACCAGATCGTCTAGGATGCGGTTGGTGACGGCTTCGTGAAAATGGCCTTCGTCACGAAAACTCCACATATACAGCTTCAGGCTTTTCAGTTCGACGCAGCGCTTGTCGGGGAGATAGTCGAGGATCAGGGTGGCGAAATCCGGCTGCCCGGTCTTGGGGCAAAGACACGTGAATTCAGGGACTTCCATGTGGATGTGAAAATCACGTTCAGGTTTGGGATTGGGGAAGGTCTCGAGGGTTTTGACGGGTTTGGAGGGCATGGAATCGCTCGGTGTAGAATGCGGCCAAAGAAAAAAAGCGCCTGTAAGCGCCTCAGCTGATCGCCATTATATAAAGCCCAGGTTCCCCGTCTTGCGTTTAACCCACATCAAACTCGCCGGTTTCAAAAGTTTTGTCGATCCCACCGTGATCCCCGTGCCCGCCCAACTCACCGGCGTGGTCGGGCCGAACGGCTGCGGCAAGTCGAATGTGATCGACGCGGTGCGCTGGGTGCTGGGCGAATCGTCGGCCAAACATCTGCGCGGCGAAACCATGCAGGACGTGATTTTCAATGGCTCGGGCACACGCAAGCCCGCGTCGCGCGCCTCGGTCGAACTGAGCTTCAACAACGAACTCGGCCGCGCCGCCGGGCAGTGGTCGCAATACGCCGAGATCGCGGTCAAGCGCGTGCTCGACCGCAGCGGCGATTCCACGTATTACATCAACAACCTGCGGGTGCGGCGGCGCGATGTCGCCGACCTGTTTCTCGGCACCGGGGTGGGCGCGCGCGCCTACGCCATCATCGAGCAGGGCATGATCACCAAGCTGATCGAGGCCAAGCCCGAAGAACTGCGCGGCTATCTGGAAGAAGCCGCCGGGGTATCCAAATACAAGGAACGCCGCAAGGAAACCGAATCGCGCCTGAAAGACGCGCGCGACAACATGAATCGCGTTGAGGATGTGCAGCGCGAACTGAAAAGCCAGGTGGACAAGCTCACCGCGCAGGCCGAAGTGGCGCAGCATTACAAACAGCTGCAGGCTGACCTGACATTTGCCCAGCATCGCCTGTGGTTTGCCAGAAAGCAGGACGCCGCGCAGCAGCGTGCCCGCATCGACAAAGACTTGACCGACGCGCAAACCCGGCTGGATGCGGAAACCGCGCGCTTGCGGCATATCGAGTCCGAACTGGAAACCGCGCGCCAGACCCAGTTTGCCGGGCAGGATGCGCTGAACACCCGGCAGGCAACGTATTACCAGGCGCAATCCGAAGTCGCGCGCATCGAGCAGAGCATGGCGCACCAGAATGCCAACCGCGAACGTCTCGCGCGCCAGGTGCAGGAACTGGGGGCGCGGCTCGAAGCGCAGCAGGCGCGTCATGACACCGCCGCGACCGCACTGGCCGAGGTGCAGGCACAGGCGCCCGGCCTGCAGGCGGCGCTCGCCGAAGCGGCGGCGGCGGCCCGGCAGGCCACCGACAGCGCCCTGCCGCAAAAGGAAGCCCTGCTGCGCGAGGCGCAACAGACCGTGGGCGAAGCGCAGCGCGCGGTGTCGCAGCTCGATCAGTCGCGCCAGGTCGATGAAAACAGCCTGGGACACACCAAGCGCCAGATTGAACAACTCGACGTGCGGCGTCGTCGCCTGGAACAGGAGCAGGCACAGCTGCCGCGTGCCGATGCCGCAGGACTTGCTACCCGACAGGTGGAAACCGAAGCGCTGGCGGGGTCGCTGGCCACTGCGCAGGCGACGCTGAAACAGACCGAAGCGGCCTTGCCCGAACTGGACAGCGCACGCGCGCGGCATCTGCACGATCTGGAACATGCGCGCAAAGCCCTGCATCAGGCCGAAGCCGAGCTCGCTGCGCTGAAAAAATTGCAGGAATCGCTGAAGGCCGACGAAAAACTTGCAGGCTGGCTGCGCCAGCGCCAGCTCGACACAGCGCCGCGCCTGTGGGAAAAGCTGCGGGTCGCGCCCGGCTGGGAAGCCGCAGTCGAAGCCGTGCTGCGCGAACGCCTGCAGGCCGTGGCCGCCGATGCCGGGTCAGACTGGTTCAGCGATGCGCCGCCCGCACGGCTGACGGTATGGCCGACCGAGCGCGCCATGGAGGCACCCGCCACCGACGCCGCCTGCCTGGCCAACAAGATCACCAGCGACGATGCAACCGTGCGCGTCGTGCTGGCCGACTGGCTGGCCGGGGTGTACTGGGCGGACGATGCCGAAGCAGCCCGGTCGCGCGCAGCGGGCCTGGCCGCAGGCGAATGTGTGGTCACGCCGCAGGGCCATCTGTTCACCGCGCACAGCGTCACCTTCCATGGCCCGCACACCGCCGTCGAAAGCATCCTGGCACGGGGCCGTGAAATGGAGCGGCTGACGGCAGACAGCACCCGCCTGCGCGCGGATGTGACGCAGCTGGAAGCGGCCTGCACGGCCGCCCAGCAAAGCTACAGCGAACGCCAGCGCGAAATCCAGGCGCTGCGTGCCCAGACCGCACAAATCCAGAGCCGCCACCACACCGCGCAAATGGAATTGCTGCGGCTGCAACAGGCGGTGGAACGCGTACAAAGCCGTGCCACCCAGATCACCGCAGAACTGGAAGAAGTCACCCGCCTGCTGAGCGCCGAGCAGGCATCGATCGAATCGCTGGAAGTCCGGCTCAAGGACTACCGCACCCAGGGCGAAGTGGCGCGCGAAGCGCTCTATGCCGCGCGCCAGCAGCGCGACCAGGCGGACCGTGCGGTGTATGAAGCGCGTGAATTGCAGCGCGCTGCCGAGCGCCGTCATCAGGAAGCCGGATTTGCCCTCACCACCTGCACCCACAAAATCAGCGAACTTGCCGCAACCTGTCAGCGCGTGGCGCAGGAAATTGCCGACGACACCACGCGGTTGCAGCAGGCGCGTGACGAACTGGCACAGTTACCCGAGGACGCGCTGGACCGGGAATTGCAGCAGGCGCTGGGCCAGCGCGCCGAGGCGGAAACCGTGCTGGCCGCAGCGCGTGATGCACTCGAAGGCTTGACCACCGAGCTGCGCGCGCGCGATGAGGCCCGCATGGCCTGCGAGCAGGGACTGGATCCGCTGCGCCGCGCCATCGAGCAGTTCCGGCTCAAGGATCAGGAGGCCATGCTGATGCAGTCGCAGTTTGAACTGCAACTGCGCGAAGCCGCAGCCGACGAAGCCAGCCTGGAATCAGGCTTTGCCGACAGCCCCAAGCCGGCGCAGCTGTCTGCGGCGATCAGCCGTCTGCAGAACGAAATCGCGGCACTGGGCGCGGTGAATCTGGCGGCGCTGGAAGAGCTGACCCAGGCGCAGGCGCGCAGCGACTACCTGGCTGCGCAATGTGCCGATCTGCTGGAAGCCGTGGCCACACTGGAGGATGCGATCCATCGCATCGACCAGGAATCGCGTACCCGGCTCAAGGCGACATTTGATGCCGTCAACACGCATCTGGGCGAATTGTTCCCGCGTCTGTTCGG
>JAJXUA010000193.1 GCA_021783275.1 Pseudomonadota bacterium | reverse complement strand
CACTACCCCCATCACAGCGTGCTGGGACACGCGCAGGAGGCCCTGCAGGCGTTTCGCCGCGCCTGCCAGCAGCAGGAGCATCCGCGGTCGCCGCGCCGGCATTTTCGCAACGGTGAGGCGCCGAGGAAGCGCTAGCGCCGCGGGGCGGCTGAACTATATTTAAAGCCGTTCAACGCAAGGAGACGATCATGAATCCACTGCATCGTATGGAACGTTTTCTCGACCAGCACATGATTCCGTTTGACTTGGTCGCGCATCCGCACACCCACACCAGTGTCGAAACCGCACGCGCAACCGGCGTGCCCCCCAGCCGGATAGCCAAGGGCGTGTTGCTCGATGGCGTCGGTTGCCAGATGGTGGCGATGATTCCCGCCGACCAGGAAGTCCACCTGGGCAAGCTGGGGCTGGATCACGGCGTGGAATTCAGCCTGGCCGATGAGGCCAGCGTGAGCAAGCTGTTCTGGGAATGTGAACCTGGCGTGGTGCCGGGCTTGCCGAATGCGTGGGGGGTGGAGATGGTGTGGGACGACGCGCTGATGACGCAGCCCGACATTTATCTCGAAGCCGGCGACCACGAGCGCTTGCTTCACATCGAAACCCGCTACCTGCGGGTAGCCTTCGGCGACGCACCGCATTGCAGTTTCACGCATGCGCGCATGCGTTGAAGGATCGGGCGCCTGCCGTGAAGGCGAGGCAGGGTGTTTTAAGCGCGGGTGATTTGCATTAGGCTTGGCCGTCCGGTGCGTCGCGGTGTCCGATCGCGAGCGTGCCGAACGATCATGGGTCTAATCGGTCATTCTGCTGTGAATTCAACTTCGTCTGATTCCTCATCCAATCCGCATCGCACTATGGGGCGTGGCATGGCGTGGCTCGCCAGTCTGGCCTTGCTGGGCGTGCTGTACCTGTTTTTCGACGGCAGCCTGCAGGCGCGCAACAACCCCAATCGGGCGTTGCAGATTGCCCCCGGCGCCGAGCTGGTGCTGCAGCGCAGCCGCGATGGCCATTATGTTTTTCCCGGAGAAATAAACGGCCGGCCGGTCAGCTTCCTGCTGGATACCGGCGCAACCCTGGTGTCCGTTCCCGCCCACCTGGCAGCAGGACTTGGGCTGGTAGCGGGGGCGCAGCAGCAGTCGGTGACGGCGAATGGAACGGTGCTGACGCGCGCCACGCAAATCGGTGTGCTGGCCTTCGGGCCGTTCAAACTGAGCGATGTGCGCGCCAGCATCAACCCCGGCATGCGGGACGATCAGGTTTTGCTGGGCATGAGTGTTTTGAAACAGCTGGAGTTCACTCAGCGTGGAGATACGCTGGTGCTGCGCCCCATGGGCAATGAAAAAGAGTTTTGACATCGCGGTTTTTTGTGATATTTATACGGCGTCAATTGGATTCAAGCTTTAAATTGCGGTACCTCTGGTAAGCGTTTTCCTTGAAATTCGATCGATAGAGCATGTTGCTCAATATTTTTTTGATAGATAGGAAACAAGATGGAAACGGGTACTGTTAAGTGGTTTAACGACGCAAAAGGTTTTGGCTTTATCACCCCGGACAACGGCGGCGAAGACCTCTTTGCACACTTCTCTGCAATCAACTCCAGCGGCTTCAAGTCCCTGCAGGAAAACCAGAAAGTCAGCTTCGAAGTGACGACTGGCCCCAAGGGCAAACAAGCATCGAACATCCAGGTTGTGTCGTAATCCTTCCGACCTGATGTGAAAAAACCCCGGTTCGCCGGGGTTTTTTTATTGATGTCCCCGGGTATGCAGCGTCCTGCACATGCCCGGTTTCAGCTTCCCACCGCCTTTTTCGTGAGTGAACCGACATGGCGCTCAAAGCCACCATCTACAAAGCCGACCTGCAGATTGCCGACATGGATCGCCATGTCTACGGCGACCACGCGCTGACCATTGCACGGCATCCTTCCGAAACCGACGAGCGCATGATGGCGCGCGTGCTGGCTTATGCGCTGTATGCGGAAGAGGGCATCGCGTTCACCAAAGGGCTGTTCGATGTCGACGAGCCGGAAGTCTGGGTCAGGAACCTGGTTGGCGAAATTACGCTGTGGATCGATCTCGGGCAGCCCGACGACGCGCGCATCCGTCGCGCCTGCAGCCGCGCCGATCAGGTGATCGTGCTGTGTTACGGCAGCGGCTGCGAAGTGTGGTGGAAACAGATTGCCAGCAAGCTCACGCGCTTCACCAATCTGACCGTGCTGCAATTGCCGGCCGCCACCAGCCAGGCGCTGGCCGCACTGGCTGCACGCAGCATGCGTCTGCAATGCATGGTGCAGGACGGCGAAATCTGGCTCAACAGCGAGACCGAGAGCGTGCCGGTGACGCTGACGCGCCTGCAGGTGCCGCGTTAAGTCAAATCCGGGGGCGACGCAAGAAAGCGTGCTTCCAGCTCCTGCAGGTTCAGTTCCTGCAAAATCTGCTGCAGGCGTTCGCGCGCATTGCCGCGGGGTGCGCCCGTTTGCGTGGCGATAATCAGCTCGTTCTTCATTGAATGTTCCCAGCCGACCAGTTCGGTGACGGTGAGCTGATAGCCGTGCGCTTCCAGTTGCAGGCAGCGCAGCACGTTGGTGAGATGGCTGCCGAACTCGCGGGTGTGGATCGGGTGACGCCAGATTTCCGACAGCGGCGTTTTGCCGAAGGATGCGTTCTTGTTTTTGCGCAACACCGT
>JAJXUA010000192.1:334-2683 GCA_021783275.1 Pseudomonadota bacterium | reverse complement strand
TGGTTTCTTTCGCCAGTTCGAGCTTTACTATGTGTTGGCCGATGAGCGCGACGTGATCGGCCTGCGCACCAACCACCGGCGCGAAGACGTCTACCTGTATCGCCTGCGCACCCCGCCCGCGCGCGCCCGCGCGCTGTTGCTGGACTATCTGAAGACAGTCAACCGGCTGTCCAATGCGCCTGAGTGGTACAACGCCTTCAGCCACAATTGCACCACCACCATCCGCCTCCACGCGGGCAACGCCATGGGCGCGATCCCGCTCGACTGGCGCTGGCTGGCAAATGGCTATCTGGACACCCTGCTCTACGAAGATGGCGTGATCAACCGGACCCTGCCCTTTGCCGAGCTCAAGTCGCTGAGCCACATCAACCCGCGCGCACAGGCCGTGCCGCTGGACAGCGACTTTTCCAGCGCGATACGCAAGGGCATTCCGTCCCGTCCGGCCCCACCGCCAATGTAAACCTGAGGCCACGACTGTTGCAGTCGTGGTATCCAGGCACCCGCAAAACGCGACTGAATGCCCGCCGCCCCTTGCCCAAAGGCGCGAATCCCCACATACTCGGCGCACAGGCAGTCGAGCGTTCCCGACTGGTTTTTGGCCCGATTCCACTACGCCGTATTGAAATCCACCCATAATGAAATCCACAGCTTGAATCCACCGTGGCGCCTCCCAGCACTTCACTGATCGAACTGTCCGACCTGCGACTCGATGACGCCAGCGCCCTGCTCGCGCATGACGGCAAAATCAGTCAGCCTCAGCGCGACGAATCGCCCACCGAGTATCTGCAGCGCGTGATCGACAGCCTGTGCGAACTCTCCCTCAAGGACCCCTTGACCGG
Organism: Pseudomonadota bacterium; assembly: GCA_021783275.1. Taxonomy (GTDB): domain Bacteria; phylum Pseudomonadota; class Gammaproteobacteria; order Burkholderiales; family Thiobacillaceae; genus Thiobacillus. Next base: position 1,844 of record JAJXUA010000192.1, on the reverse strand, counting down.
TCTCGGCAACCGCCGGCATTTTCATGCTGCGCTCGAACGCCAGATCGAAACGGTTGCGCGCTCCGGCGAATCGGTCCTGCTGTTGATGCTGGACATCGACCACTTCAAAAATATCAACGACACTCACGGCCATCTGGCTGGCGATCAGGTATTGCGGGCAATTGCGCACTGCCTGGCGGGCTGCGTGCGCCCGGTGGACACGGTCGCGCGCTACGGCGGCGAGGAATTCGCCATCATTCTGCCCAACTGCCGCCCGCTGTTCGGTCTGGCTCTAGCCGAACGTATCCGGCGGACGGTTGCCGGGCTTGCGGTGCCGGTCAGCCCGCTGCTTAATCTTCAGGCCACGATCAGCATCGGCGGCGCCTATGCCCCGGAATGGGTGCGCTCCACCACCGAACTCTGGATCGAGCGTGCTGACAACCAGCTGTATCGCGCCAAATCCAACGGCCGCAATCAGGCCTGTATCGATCAACCCCAGGAACTTTCGGTAAGCGCGGAAGAAAAAGGCTTGCTGTTCAGCCATCTTGCCGTGGACAACGCGAACCCGTTTGAGTCCGGTCCGGGCAATGTCACAAATAGAGTAAACGCATGAACGATGTACTGACCCCCTCCACGCAAACACCGGATGCGGCCCAGGTGCCGCTCAAGCCGCTGGGCAAGGTGCTCGCCGTCACCAGCGGCAAGGGTGGCGTGGGCAAAACCTTTGTTTCCGCCAATCTGGCGGCCGCGCTCGCCAAACGGGGCCATAAGGTGCTGGTGCTCGATGCCGACCTCGGGCTGGCGAATCTCGATGTGGTGCTCAATCTCTATCCCAAAATTACCCTGCATGACGTATTCACCGGCAAGGCGCGGCTGGACGAGGCAATCCTGCCGGCGCCGGGCGGATTTTCCGTGCTGCTGGCTGGTTCGGGGATGGTCGAGTATTCGCGCCTTACATCCGAAGTGCGCAACGAATTCCTGCGCGTGATGAACAGTCTGGTGCCGAATTACGATGTGGTGATTCTGGATACGGGCGCTGGTATTTCCGATGTTGTGCTGTTTGCCGTCTCGCTGGCGTCCGAGGTGCTGATGGTGGCCACCCCCGAGCCCACCTCGCTTACCGATGCCTACGCCACCATCAAGGTGCTGGTGGGGCAGCAGCAGCGCCAGGTCATCCGCGTCATCATCAACCAGGCCACCCGCCCGGGCAGTGGCGCGGCGATCACCAACCAGCTGCAGCAGGTGCTCGACCGTTTCGTCGTGACCGGGCTCAACCAGCCGATCCGCCTCGTTCACCTGGGCGATATCCCGGTTGATCCCGAAGTGCGCCAGGCCATCATGCGGCGTCAGTTGATGATGCAGGCCACGCCCGGCTGCCCTGCAGGGATGGCGCTCACCCAGCTGGCCCGCAATCTGGAAGACAGCGTAATTCCCCGCGCCGCCTGAAGCCGGCCGCGGCAGCTTGATTCGAAAAGGGGGTTAGTGTGGTGCCGGCGTGGTCTGCACCAGCGCCATCACCCGTTCCGGCTCC
>JAJXUA010000192.1:0-324 GCA_021783275.1 Pseudomonadota bacterium | reverse complement strand
TTCTCAGCAGATCGCCGATGTCCCGATAATCATCCGGCAAGGCCGCGTTATCCCAGCCTTGCGCGGAATGTCGCGCCAGATTGACCGCCAGGGTGACATTGCGCACCCGCGAGGTTTTCGCCAGCGCCGGATCAAGCAAATTTTGCAGCAGCTCCGGCAAATGCCAATCGATGGCCAGCTGGCGCTGCAACTCCACTCCGGTAAAACCCAGCACGCGCTTTTGCGCGTCGGCACTGCGCAAGGCGGAATCGGCGCGCTGGAGCCGCCGAATGTCCAGCATTTGCACCGGACTGAAGCACCACATCAGCATTTCGGTCACATGCG
>JAJXUA010000191.1 GCA_021783275.1 Pseudomonadota bacterium | reverse complement strand
CGCGCCAATCAATGTGGCGTCGCGTAGCGCGTTGTCGCAGCGTGAAAGCCCCGGCATCCTCACCGTCGTGCACGGCGACGAAATCCGCCGCAGTGGCGCTCGCAATCTGGAAGACGTGCTGCGTCAGGTGCCCGGCTTTGACTTTCGCCTGATCAGCACCAATGTGCTGGGACTGGGCATGCGCGGGCACATCGGCTCGGACGGCCGGGTGCTGCTGCAGATCGACGGCATCGAAGTAAATGAACACCGTTTCGGCACCGCCCAGTTCGGCCAGGGCTTCCCGATGGCGAGCATCAAACGCATCGAAATCCTGCGCGGGTCTGCCATGGCCATGTACGGCGGATCGGCCGAGCTGGGCGTGATCAACATCATCACCCGCGATGCCGCTGATCTCGACGGCGGCGAAGTGGCCGTGGGCGCCGGCTACGCAGGCAATGCCCGCAGCAGCGAATACGTCGGCCTGATGGCGGGCCAGACCGTCGGCGGGGTGGCGCTATCGGCCGCGCTGCACGATGGCCGCGCCCAGCGCAGCGATGGAATCTTCTACGGACAGGGCGGCGCGTCCTACGACATGTCGGCCACCGATGAAATCTACCCGCGGTATGCGAATCTGGCCTTGAGTGCCGGCGGTTTCAGCATGCGCTATTTGCGGGACGCGTCGAGTCTGGACAGCCAGTTCGCCGTGGGGGCGATCCAGCCCGCGGCCTGGAAGATTGGGCAGGATGCCGAATCCTTGCAACTTCAATACAACGCCCAGCCCGCCGAACACCTCACGTTGTTGACCAGCCTGCTGTATCAGGAGCAGACGCCACGGGAAACCACCGACCAGTTCGGCGTGCTGCAAAGCCGCACCGAAGTCCGCCGCACCCAGGCCAAGCTGGGCGTTGTGTGGGATGCGCAGGACGACTGGGACGTGGCCGGCGGTGTGGAATATCTGGATGAACACTACAAGGACGTCGTCAGGACGTTTCCCCTGGGACAGCTCGCTTTCACCCAGCTCGGTGTCGCCAGCGTGTATGGCGAAGTGGGCAAACGCAGCGAATGGGGCGATTTCGTCGTCGGCGCGCGTCGCGACGATCACGAATACGCCGGCGTGGTGTGGTCGGAGCGGCTCGGCTACACCAAGATCATGGGCCCATGGCATGCCAAGGTGTTGGCGAGCCATGCCGAGCGCGCGCCCTCGGTCGAGGACTATTCGGCCAGCATCTCGACCCAGCGAAAATACGAGACCGTGCGGACCCTGGAGCTGGAAGCCGGCTACCGCATGGATGCCGATACGCAGCTCACCCTCGACCTGTTCGACATCGAAACCCGCGACACGTTGATCCTGCTGAATCGGCAATCGGTCCGTACGCGCGGCCTGGAGGCGACGTATCAGATCCGCAAATCCTGGGGCGACGCCTCGCTGTCGTATTCGTACTACCGCGCATTCCACACCACTACCGCAGTGGTGCAGCCGGTCGATGCGACGGCTGGAAACCTCGTGGTGGACGACGAAGCCCATCTGGCGTTTTCCAACCACAAGCTGGTCGCCCGCGGCAGTTACAGGCTCACCGATGCGTTGTCGATCAACCCGGCGCTGGTGTATTCCGGCCCGCGCTGGGGCTACGACGTGCCGCAGATTGCGCCCGGGGTGGGCACGTTGCGCGAGTTTCCCGCCACCACCCAGCTGGATGTCACGCTGTTCTGGAAAAATGCCGGCATGCAGGGGCTGGACTTGTCGCTGGGCGTGTTCAACGCGCTGGACGAAAGCGCGGTTTTCCTGCTGCCGTTCAACAGCACCACCCCGCCCCTGCCCGACCTGGGGCGCGAGTATGTTCTGAACGCCTATTTAGCGTTCTGAGCCCGTAGGCCGCGCGCGATAACCCCATGAACTGAAAGGTTGCATCGGGCTTGCGCATTGCCCGATACCGCAGTCGGGATTAAAATGGCTCACATTTTGCTTTATTTCTGGCTGGCTACATTTGGCTGGCCGCGTTTGTTTTTGGATCACGCATGACCACCACGACACAACAAAGCTGGCTCGACGGGACGCTGTATTCGCCCGACTTTGAACAGGACAGCTGCGGCTTCGGCCTGATCGCGCAGATCGACAATCAACCCAGCCACACCCTGGTGCAGAACGCCATCGGTTCGCTGGCCTGCATGATGCACCGCGGCGCGATTGCGGCAGACGGCCTGTCGGGCGATGGCTGCGGCCTGCTGTTCATGAAGCCCGATGCGTTTCTGCGCGCGGTGGCGACCGAAGCGGGTTTTGCGCTGGGCGCGCTGTATGCCGCCGGTCTGGTGTTCCTGTCGCGCGAGGCCGCACCGCAGGCGCACGCGCGCGCCACGCTGAAAGCGGAACTGGAAGGCCAGGGGCTCGTCGTGGCCGGCTTCCGTCTGGTGCCGACCGACCCAAAAGTGTGCGGCGCTTCCGCACTCGAATCGCTGCCGCATATCGAACAGGTATTCGTGAATGCTCCGGCCGGCATGGCGAGCGAAGATTTCGAACGCAAGCTTTACATTGCGCGCCGGCGCGCCGAAAAAGCGCTGCAGCCGACCGATCCGGTGTTCTACCTGCCGACCTTGTCCGGCCGCGTGATCAGCTACAAAGGCCTGGTGATTCCGGAAAACCTGCCGGTGTTCTATCCCGACCTCAGCGACGCGCGTTTCGCCTCCAGCCTGGCGGTATTCCACCAGCGCTTCTCCACCAACAC
>JAJXUA010000071.1 GCA_021783275.1 Pseudomonadota bacterium | reverse complement strand
AGCATCGCCTCGGCACGGCATGGATCTGTCCGCGCCGCTGCTGCAACTGGCAACCCAGGCACTCGATCTGGTGCTGGATTTCAAGCGCCCGGCCGACGCGGTGCTGTCGGCTTTTTTCCGTGACCACAAAAAACTCGGGGCGCGTGAACGGGCGTTTGTCGCCGAAGCCGTATTCGGCGTGTTGCGGCGTTACCGCTATCTGTCGGTGGTGGTACCCGCCGCCAATCCGCGCACCCTCATCATTGCCTGGCTGATCAAGGTGCGCGGCATGAGCGGGGCCATGCTGGAGCAGTTTGCCAAGCCGGAACTGATCCAGCATATCCGCCATGCCCTGACCGACGATCTGCCCCTGGCCGTGGCTGCCGAGCTGCCCGACTGGGTGGTTGAAAAACTGCAGGCCACGATGCCCGACGCAGACATACTGACGCTGGGGCGGGCCTTGCAGCAACCTGCGCTGCTCGACTTGCGGGTCAACACCGTGAAGGCGGATCGCGAAACCGTGCAGGCCCGCCTTTCCAGCGAAGGGCTGCTGGCAGAACCCACGCCTTTTTCCCCCTGGGGTCTGCGCCTGCGCGAACATCCTGCGATCAACCGTCATCCCCTGTTCATCGAGGGCAATCTGGAAGTGCAGGACGAAGGCAGCCAGCTGCTGGCCTTGCTGCTGGGTGCGCGACGCGGCGAAATGGTGTGCGATTTCTGTGCCGGTGCGGGCGGCAAAACGCTCGCCATCGGCGCGATGATGGCGTCAACCGGGCGGCTGTACGCACTGGACGTGGCAGACAAGCGGCTGGCCAATCTGAAACCCCGGCTGGCGCGCTCGGGACTGTCCAATGTCATGCCGCAGTTGATCGCCTCGGAAAACGACACCCGGGTCAAACGGCTGGCGGGCAAGCTCGACCGCGTGCTGGTCGATGCACCGTGTTCCGGCCTGGGTACGCTGCGGCGCAACCCCGATCTCAAATTCCGCCAATCGCCGGAAAGCGTGGCGGAACTGACGCAGAAACAGGCAGCCATCCTGCGCGCTGCCGCCAAACTGCTGAAACCCGGCGGACGGCTGGTCTACGCGACCTGCAGCCTGCTGCCCGAAGAGAACGAAGCCATCGTCGAAAGCCTGCTGGCGGCGGGTGGTTTCGAGCTGCTGTCCGTGAGTGAAATACTGGCGCAGCACAGGATTGCACTCGATACCGGCATGACGCTGAAACTGTCGCCCGCAATCCATGGCACCGACGGCTTTTTCGCCGCCGTGCTGGTGAAGTCATCGGCTTGACCCTTGCAGGCTTTGGGGTTATCTATGCGACGTTTTGTTGAGCATTTCTGACGATGACGGCGGACCCGTTTCACCCTGATCGACTGGGCAGTCTGTGCGGCCTGTTTCGCGCACGCGTGGCGGCCACGCCTGATGCCCCGGCCTATCGGCAGTTTGACGAGGCCACCGCATCCTGGATCAGCACGACCTGGGCACAGGTCGCAGCCGAGGTCGAGCGCTGGCAGCGGGCGCTGACGCACGAAGGACTGGCTCCGGGCGACCGGGTCGCGGTCATGCTGAAAAACTGCGTCGAATGGGTGATTTTTGATCAGGCCGCGTTATCGCTGGGCTTGGTGACGGTCCCGCTGTATCTCGATGATCGCCCGGAAAACGCGGCCTACATTCTGGAGCACGCAGACGTGCGCCTGCTGCTGGCCGAAGGCCGGTTCCAGCACAAAAAGCTCGCCGAAATTGCGGCTGCCAGCCCGAACCTGCAACGCATCGTGTGCCTCGACGCGCCGGAGAACAACCTGACCGACTGGAGCCCGCGTTTCGCGGTTTTGGCTGACTGGCTGGCCGAGGCGGCGGCGTTGCCGGTACCAAAACGCCATCTCGCCGCCGACATGTTGGCCAGCATTGTGTACACCTCGGGCACCACGGGTCGCCCCAAGGGCGTGATGCTGACGCATGACAATCTGCTGTGTAACGCCTATGGCGCGGCGCTGTGTGCCCGGTTTGATCCGCATGAAGTGTTCCTGTCGTTTCTGCCGCTGTCGCACACCTTCGAGCGCACGGGGGGGTATTACATGCCGATGCTGATCGGTGCCGAAGTGGCGTATGCCCGTTCCATTGCCCAGCTGGCGCTGGATTTGCAGACCATCCGCCCGACCGTGATGGTTTCCGTGCCGCGCATCTACGAACGGGTCTACGGGCGGATTCAGGACGGACTGGCGAAAAAAAGCCCGCTGGCGCGCGCGCTGTTCAAGCTGGCCGTGCGTGTGGGCTGGCGGCGGTTTGAGCGGGAGCAGGGGGTGGCGGGCTGGCATCCCGAATTATGGCTGTGGCCCCTGCTGAAAAAGCTGGTGGCGGGCAATGTCACCGAAAAACTCGGGGGGCGGCTGAAGCTCGCCGTATCGGGCGGGGCGGCCCTGTCGCCCGACATTGCGCGCATGTTCATCGGCCTGGGTGTGCCGATTATCCAGGGCTATGGCCTGACCGAAACCAGCCCGGTGGTGTGTGTCAACCGGCCTGAATCCAATATCCCGTCCAGCATCGGGCCGCCCCTGCCCGGCGTGGAAGTCAGGATAGGCGACAACGACGAGCTGCTCACCCGCAGTCGCTGCGTGATGCGCGGTTACTGGAAAAACGAGGAAGCCACCCGCGCCATGATCGATGCGGACGGCTGGCTGCATTCGGGCGATATCACGCGTGTGGATGCGCGCGGGCACTACACCATCGTGGGACGCATCAAGGACATCATCGTGCTGAACAATGGCGAGAAGGTGCCGCCCGCCGATATGGAATCGGCCATCCTGCTCGATCCGCTGTTCGAGCAGGTGATGATCATCGGCGAGGGCAAACCCTATCTCGCAGCGCTGACCGTGCTGAACGAAGAACACTGGCAGGCGTTTGCCGCGAGTCTCCAGGTTGACCCCGCCCAGCCGTCGGCGCTGACCGATCCCAAAGTCATCAAGGCGCTCACGCACCGGATTGCCGGACATCTCAAGCATTTTCCGGGTTATGCACAAATTCGTCGCCTGCACCCTGTACTCAAGCCCTGGACGGTCGATAACGGGTTGTTGACGCCGACCCTCAAGGTCAAGCGCAACCAGGTACTGGACCATAACCGGACAGCGGTTGACGCCCTGTATGCTGATTTTGCGCGCACCTGAACCCGACACACCCTATAAATCCAAAGGAGAACTCATGATGTCTCGTTTTGCATGCCTGGCGGTAGCCAGTCTGGCGCTGGGCGGTTTTGCCCAGACTGTCCACTCCGCCGGTTTTGGCCTCATCGAACAAAATGGCAGTGGCATGGGCAATGCCTATGCCGGCCAGGCCGCCAGCGCGCAGGACGCCAGCACGATATTTTTCAACCCGGCGGGCATGACCCGGCTGCCGGATCGTCAGGTCGTTGCGGCGGGGCATCTGTTTGCGCATCAGACCGAGTTTTCCGGCACGGTCAGCCCCGCGATAGGCGGAGGCAATGGCGGGGATGCCGGGGGGCTCTCGCTGGTGCCGAACGGCTATTTTGCGTTCCGGCTGACGCCGGAGGTGCATCTGGGTATCGGCGTGTTTGCGCCGTTTGGTCTGAAAACCGAATACGACGCGACCTGGGTAGGGCGGGTGCATGCGATCGAGTCCGACTTGAAAACAATCAACATCAATCCTTCGATCGCCTGGAAGCTGGGCGAAACCCTCTCGCTGGGCGCGGGGGTGAGCATGCAGTACATCGAAGCCACGCTCAGCAATTCCGCAGGGCCCGGCGCGGTCGGCGAGGTCAAGGGCGATGACGTGGGATGGGGGTTCAACCTCGGGGCACTATGGCAGCTGACGCCGCAGACGCGCGTGGGTCTGGCGTACCGCTCGGAAATCGAGCACGAACTGGAAGGCGACTTGCGGGTGAATGGCGCGGTGGTCGCAGCCCCCGTGTTTGCCGATGCGACCTTGCCCGATACGCTGGCGCTGTCCCTGCAACACACACTGAACGAACGCTGGGAACTGCTGGCCGATGTGACCTGGACCGGCTGGAGCGATTTTGACGTGCTGGACATCGTGAATGCCGCAGGCGCGAGTGTCGTGCCTCCCGTGAGAGAAAACTGGGATGACAGCTATCGCTATTCGCTGGGTGCCAATTACCAGCTGAACGAACGCGTCAAGCTGCGCGGCGGGATTGCGTTTGATGAAACCCCCGTATCCGATCCGTTCCGCACCGCACGGATACCGGATGAGGATCGCACCTGGCTCGCGCTGGGGGTGCAGTATCGGCTGTCACCCGCCAGCCTGATCGATTTTGGGTATACGCATCTGTTTGTCGATGAGGCACCCATCAACGAATTCCGCAGCGGGGTGACGCTGTCTGGCGAGTACGAGACGGTCGTCGATATCTTCTCGGTGCAGCTCACTCATAACTTCTAAATCAGACAGTGCCATCGGTTCCCTTCGATAACCTGATCACGCGGCTGATCGACGACAGCCGCGATGTCGATCTGCTCTGGCAGATGGGTGTGCTGGCGCTCTGCGCGCTGGCGGCGTGGGGCGTGATGCGCGCGCTGAAACCGTATCTCACTGACCCGGATACGTCCTGGTCGGCGGGCCGGGAAGGGGTGCGCCGGGTCGGTTTTCCGCTGGTGATGTGGCTGGTGTTACTGGTGGCGCGCGCGATTGCGGACATCTGGCTCGACAACACCCATTTACTCAACCTGGCGGTGCCGCTATTGCTGTCGCTTGCCGGGGTGCGGCTGGTCATCCACAGCCTGCGCTACGCGTTCGAGCCGCGCGAATCCCTGAAAATGTGGGAGCGCACTGCGGGCTGGCTCATCTGGGGCGCATTTGCGCTGCACATCACCGGCTTGCTGCCGCGTATCCACGCAGGGATGGAAGCCCTGTCGTTCCAGTCCGGCAGCCACCGTTTTTCACTGTGGCTGCTGGTGCAGGCGGCGGTCGTGATTGTGGCCGCCGTGGTGATTGCGCTGGCACTGGCACGGCTGGTCGAAAACCGGCTGATGGGCTTCAACGAGATGAATCTGTCGCTGCGTATGGCCTTGTCCAAGGCCACGCGGACGGTGTTGCTGATTCTGGCGGTGCTGGTGGCGCTGCCCGCGATGGGCATCGATCTCACGGTGCTGTCGGTGTTTGGCGGCGCGCTGGGGGTGGGGATCGGGATCGGGCTGCAAAAAGTGGCCAGCAATTACATCTCGGGCTTCATCATTCTGCTCGACCGCTCGGTACGAATAGGCGATCTGGTGACGGTGGACAACAAGTATGGCGAAGTCAGCCAGATCAATACGCGCTACACCCTGCTGAAAGCGCTCGACGGCACCGAAAGCATCGTGCCGAATGAAATGCTGATTACCCAGACCGTCATCAACCATTCCCTGTCGCAGCCCAATGTGCGGGTGGCGATACCGGTGCAGGTCGATTACGAGACCGATCTCGAACAGGCGCAGACGCTGATGCTTGAAGCTGCGCACAGCCAGGAACGGGTCATCCTCGATGACCCCGAGAACCTGCCGAAAATCTTTCTGCGTGAATTTGGCGACAACGGCATACTGCTGGAGCTGGCGGTGTGGATACGGGATGCGGGCGAAGGCCAGAACAATCTGCGTTCCGACATTAACTGGGCAATCTGGCGGCGGTTCAAGGCAGCGGGTGTCAGAATTCCCTTCCCGCAGCGCGTGGTGCATCTCGTCGAACCGGTGGCGGAACAGGTCGGCGAGGCTACAGATAAGCCTTGATTTTTCTCGCGTTTGTCCGTAGATTAGCGGACGAACTTGTCTTCTTTGGAACCCCAACATGCTCGCTGGTTTACCAGATATTTCCCTGATCGATTTGTCTCTGCTGGATTTGCCCTGGTGGGGGCTGGTGCTGGCCGCGCTCGCGCTGACGCACATCACCATCGCCGCCGTCACCATCTTCCTGCACCGCTCGCAGGCGCACCGCGCCGTGGACTTGCATCCTGTCGTCAGTCATTTTTTCCGCTTCTGGCTGTGGCTCACGTCCGGCATGGTCACCAAGGAATGGGTTGCCATACACCGCAAGCACCACGCCAAATGCGAAACCCCTGACGACCCGCACAGCCCGCAAACCCGGGGCCTTAAAACCGTTTTCTGGCAGGGTTCCGAGCTTTACCGCGCCGAAGCCAGGAATGCGGAAACGCTGCAAAAATACGGTCACGGCACACCGGACGACTGGCTGGAGCGCAACCTGTACACCCGCCATTCCGCCAAAGGCATCGTGCTGATGATGGCGATCGACCTGATCCTGTTCGGCCCCATCGGCCTCACCATCTGGGCCGTGCAGATGGCCTGGATCCCCGTGACCGCAGCCGGCGTCATTAACGGAATCGGCCATTACTGGGGCTATCGCAACTTTGCCTGTGAAGACGCTTCCACCAATATCGTGCCGTGGGGCATCCTGATCGGCGGCGAAGAACTGCACAACAATCACCATGCCTACGGCACTTCGGCACGCCTGTCGAACAAATGGTACGAGTTCGATATCGGCTGGATGTACATCAAGCTGATGAGTTATGTCGGTCTGGCCACCGTGCGCAAGGTCGCGCCGACCGTCAAATGGCAGCCTGCCAAACCCCTGTGCGATCTGGATACGCTACAGGCGGTGATTACCCACCGCTACGATGTGATGACGCGTTTTGTCCGCAGCGTCCGTGCCGAGAGCATCGCCGAAATAGCCAAGCTCAAAGCCAGCGCAAGTCTGCCGCAGCACTGGAACCTGGACAGCTTCCGTCACTGGCTGCACAAAGAGCCGGCCGAACTCGCCGCGTCGGACAAAGCCGATCTGGAAACCCTGCTGGGTAAAAGCGAGCGGCTCACCACCGTGTACCGCATGCGTCAGGAGCTGGCGGCCATCTGGGGTCGTTCCACCGCCAGCCGCGAACAGCTGCTCGAACAATTGCAGACCTGGTGCAAGCGTGCCGAAGCCAGTGGGGTGCAATCGCTGATCGATTTCTCGGTGCGTTTGCGCCGCTATGCCTGATACAAGTGGTGCCTGATGTGAGTAGCACCTGAGGCAAGTGCCGCCTGATGCAGCCAGCGCGGGTGATTTCCCGCCCGGCTGCTCAGTAAGCGCTGTCCCCAATCACAGCTGTACCCTATAACCACCACCCAATAAAAAACCCGCCGACCGGCGGGTTTTTTATTGGGTGAGAACAGGGTCGGCATATCCAGCCTGTTCTGTGCTGACGCCGGAGTACGGCTTATTTCAGCTTGGTTTCCTTGTACATCACATGCTTGCGTGCTTTGGGATCGAATTTGCTGATCTCCATTTTCTCGGGCATGGTTTTCTTGTTTTTGGTGGTGGTGTAGAAGTGCCCGGTGCCCGCAGTGGACTCCAGCTTGATTTTTTCGCGTCCGCCTTTAGCCATGATGGTCTCCTTAGACGGCTACGCCATTGGCGCGCAGGTCAGCCAGCACGGTGTCGATCCCGTTCTTGTCGATGGTGCGGAGGGCTGCGGTAGACAGGCGCAGGCGTATCCAGCGGTTTTCGCTTTCAACCCAGAACCGGCGGTATTGCAGGTTCGGCAGAAAACGGCGTTTGGTTCTGTTGTTGGCGTGGGAAACGTTGTTTCCGACCATGGGTCTTTTACCCGTTACGATACATACGCGAGCCATAGTGCTGCTCCAGTGGTTTGGAAAATTCGAAACCGCGATTTATATCATAGCCCGCCCGCCCAAGGCAAGTCATTCACGCCCGAACCATCAGAGATGGCCCGCTTCACGGAAGGATAGTGACGACGGCCCGGCAACAATGAAATGATCGAGCACGCGTATATCGACCAGCGCCAGCGCTTCGGCCAGCCGGTCGGTCAGCACGCGGTCGGCCTGACTCGGTTCGGCAACCCCGCTGGGGTGGTTGTGCGCAAGTATCAGTGCCGCCGCGTTGTGATGCAGCGCGCGTTTGATGATTTCGCGCGGATACACGCTGGTCTGGGTGAGCGTGCCGCGAAACAGCTCTTCGACGGCGACCACCCGGTTTTGCGCGTCCAGAAACACCACGCAGAACACTTCATACTCCTTGCCGCGCAGGATCAGGCGCAGGTAGGTGCGCACGGCATCGGGCGAAGCCAGCGCGTCACCGGCCTGCATGTCTTCGTTGAGGGTGCGGCGCGCCATTTCCATGACGGCGGCCAGCAGGGCGAATTTGGCCTCACCGACACCGGGCGCGGCGCAGGCGGCTTTGCGGTCGGCGCGACAGAGTCCGCCCAGCCCGCCGAAACGTTCGAGCAGCTCGCGTCCCAGATCGACCGCGCTTTTGCCAACCATGCCTGTGCGCAGGAAAACCGCGACGAGTTCGGCATCGGTCAGCGCGGCTGCCCCCTGTGACAGCAGTTTCTCTCGCGGGCGTGTATCTTCCGGCCAGTCTCGAATCGCCATCGCTGCTCCCCCTCCCGTAGAATGTCGCCATTCTAGGGAAAACAGGCGGAAAACAGCATCGTGTCGCTGGCGGGCAAGAAAATCATACTGGGCGTGACGGGCGGGATCGCGGCCTACAAGGCGGCGGAACTATGCCGGCTGCTGGTCAAGGCCGGTGCCGGTGTGCGCGTGGCGATGACCGAAGCGGCCTGCCAGTTTGTAACCCCGCTCACTTTCCAGGCGCTATCCGGCCAGCCGGTGCTGCGCTCGGTGTGGGCGAACGATGCGGCTGACGGTATGGCGCATATCCACGCGTCCCGCGAGGCTGACCTGATCCTGGTGGCCCCCGCATCGGCCGATTTTCTGGCCCGGCTGGCCCAGGGACGGGCCGATGACCTGCTTGCCACGCTGTGTCTCGCACGCACGTGTCCGCTGGCGGTTGCCCCTGCGATGAATCGCGAAATGTGGGCGGCCGCGCCCACGCAACGCAATGTGCAACAGCTTGCCGCCGACGGCGTGCGCATTTATGGCCCGGCGTCGGGTAAACAGGCGTGTGGCGAAACGGGGCCGGGGCGGATGCTCGAACCTGCCGAGCTGCTGGCGGCACTGGCCGACGCGACAGGCGCAGGTGTGCTGGCAGGTTTGCGCGTCCTGGTCACGGCAGGGCCGACTTTCGAGCCGATCGATCCGGTACGCGGACTGACGAACCGCAGTTCCGGCAAAATGGGGTATGCCATCGCACAGGCGGCCACTGAGGCGGGCGCGACAGTCTGTCTGGTATCGGGGCCGACCTGTCTTGCGACACCCGCTGGGGTGCGGCGGGTCGATGTCGTCACCGCAGCCGACATGCACGCAGCGGTGCTGGCCGAGGGGCGACAGGATGTTTTCATCGCAGTGGCGGCGGTGGCAGATTACCGGGTGGAGGGCGTGGCCCCGCATAAAATCAAGAAAAGCGCCGCTGACCTGCAGCTGAATCTGGTGGCCAATCCCGATATTCTTGCCGACATCGCAGCGCGCCCCGATGCCCCGTTTTGCGTGGGCTTTGCCGCAGAAACCGAGCATCTGGCCGAACAGGCCGAAGCCAAGCGCCGCAGAAAAAAGCTGCCGCTGCTGGTCGGCAATCTGGCGCAGGACACGCTCGGCAGCGACGCGGCCGAACTGATCCTGTTCGACGACCACGGCCAGCACCCGCTGCCGCGCGCCGACAAACTCACCCTGGCGCGTCAGCTGATACGCCATCTGGTCCCCTTGATGAATAGATGAAGTTTCGACGACTATGAAGCTGGATGTCCTGATTCTCGACGCACGCCTGCGCGATCAACTGCCGGCTTATGCTACTGCCGGTGCCGCCGGAATTGATTTGCGTGCCTGCCTCGATGCCCCGGTTACGCTGCAACCCGGCGAAACCCGCCTGATTCCGACGGGAATGGCGATACATCTGGCCGACCCGGCTTATGCCGCATTGATCCTGCCGCGCTCGGGACTGGGCCACAAACACGGCATCGTGCTGGGCAATCTGGTGGGCCTGATCGACTCGGATTACCAAGGCCAGCTCATGGTTTCGGCCTGGAATCGCAGCCAGCAGGCGTTTGAACTGGTGCCGATGGAACGCCTCGCCCAACTGGTGATCGTGCCGGTGGTGCAGGCCGAATTCAATCTCGTGGAGTCCTTTTCTAACAGTCAGCGCGGCTCGGCGGGTTTTGGCAGCACGGGTCGTCAATAACGTCGGTTTTCTTTACACCTGATTGACAATGCACCCGGCAAGCTGGCTTGCCGGGTGCATTTACGTCAGGGCATGGATTTTGCTGACTAGATAATAAAACCGGCGGTTTTCCGTGATTGGAAAGCCGTCATTGCGGATAACTTGATAACGACGAGGCTGTAGCCAGCGGCGCATACCCTATGCACCACGCTTCCATATTGCGGTTTGGACTGACACTCATCACAGCACTGGTGGTATTGCTGGGAGGCGTTGCGTTCGCCCTTTATCAATCGGGGCGTGCATCCACCCCGGTGGATGAACTGGACAAGCCCGTGATGGCCGCGCAAATCGAATTTCTCGCCGATGCCATGCAAAAGCGTGCCGCACAGATTGCATCGCATCCGCAAACACTCGCCTGTTTCACCAGCGCGGCAGCAGACCTCTGCCAGGCACAGGCGGTCAATCTGCACGCGCTGAATCAGGATGCGACCGTGCTGTTCGTGACCGATGGGCAAAACCAGTTGCTGCCCGGGTTTTTGCCGCGTGAGACGCGGCAGTTACTGGCCAATGCCGGCAAGGGCGGAGCCGGGACGGCCGCCACTTTCACGCTGTCACAGTCGCATCCCGTGACCAGCGCGCAAGGTCAGCGCCTTGGCTTCGTCATCGTCGAACAAAGTGTGCCGCAGCTGCAGGCGCTGTTTGATACCTTACCGCTGCCGGACGATGCGGCGTATGCCGAACTTCAGCAGCGTCAGGGCGACGGCAAAAGCGAAGCCAGCGTGCTCATGCGGCGTGGCAATCAGGCGATCAAGCCCAGCAACAACCCGGTGCGGATCGCGCTCGCCGGTACGCCCTGGACTATTGCCATCTGGCGGCATGACGAAGCAGCAGTCGAGCGGATCGCACCGTATGTGCTGGTCTGGCTGGTGGTGAGTCTGGTGGCCGCGATCATGGTGATGAGTTTTGTACTGATCGTGCGCAATCGCATCAACGACAACCTGCGGGTGCTGGTGAAGCTGACCAACGATGTGCGCCAGCAACGGCTGCGCACCGACTATCCGGTCACCCTCAGCGAATTCAAGTCTTCGCTCGACACCATGCTGAAACTCGGCAAAGTGATGCTGGGACGGCAAAAGGAGGTCAGCTCGCAGGCGCGACAGGATCATCTGTCCCAGGTCCACAACCGGCTCAGTTTCGACGAGAAGCAGAAAGAACTGTTTGCCAGCATGAAAGATGGCTGGAGCCACAGCTTGCTGATACTGGATATCGACAATTTCAAGCAGGTGAACGACACCTTTGGCCACGAGGCGGGTGATCAGCTCATCATCAAGTTCGGCAGGGCGCTGAAAACCTGCCTGCGCAACAGCGATTTCATTGCGCGTCTGGGAGGTGATGAATTCTGCGTGCTGTTTCCATTCACGCCACTGGATCGTGCGCGGGAACTCTCCGAACGCCTGCGCAGCAACATGCCGGAAAGCGTGGAACTGATCCCCGGAGTGACGCAAAAACTCTCATGGAGTGGCGGCCTGTCCGAATACAGTCGTGACGACAAGCGGGATAACGAAGCCCTGGCGCGCGCGGATGCCGCCCTGCTCGAAGCCAAGCGCGGCGGACGCAACGCTACCCGGATACGCGCCGCCGCGTAATAAACACACGCAGCAGCAAGCCTGCCGTCAGTAGCGCCCAGATCCCCAGCACGGGCGCGTTACCCCGGCGCACATACGGCGTACTGCCGGCGTATCCCTGTATCGACCCTTCGAGACTGCCGCGCTCAAACAGCGGCAGCGCGCGTACGATACGGCCATGTGCATCGATGATTGCGGTGACCCCGGTATTGGTCGCGCGCAGCATCATGCGCCCGGATTCGAGTGCGCGCATCTGCGACATTTGCGCATGTTGCCAGGGCGCAAGTGAATCGCCGAACCAGGCCAGATTGCTCACATTCACCAGCACCGTGGCCTCGGGGAGCTGGCGGATGATTTCTTCGCCAAACGCGTCTTCGTAACAGATATTGACCGCGACGCGCTGACCACCGATGGCGAGCGGGCGCTGGTCGAGGGCACCGCGCGCAAAGTCAGACAGGGGAATGTGCAGCACTTCGAGCACCCAGCCCCACAGGGCTTTCTGCGGAATATATTCGCCGAACGGCACCAGATGTACCTTGTGATAACGC
>JAJXUA010000070.1 GCA_021783275.1 Pseudomonadota bacterium | reverse complement strand
AACTTCGCCCTCCCGTCCCTCGCCAATTCTCACGTAGCCGCCAAACGGCAGGGCCGCCAGGGTCCATTCGGTCTGGTCGGCACCGAAACGGCGGCTGAGCAAGGGCTTGCCGAAGCCGACCGAAAAACGCAGCACCTTCACCCCGGCCAGCCGCGCGGCCAGGTAATGGCCGAATTCGTGCACCACCACCAGTACGCCGATGGCGACCAGAAACCAGATGACAGAGTGTAAAACGCTCATGCGCGAACAGTTTCCAGATAGGTTGTGGTGACACGGCGCGCCTGACGGTCGGCTTCCAGCAAATCGTCCAGCGTCGTGGCAGCCCCGCCGGCCAGCGCCTCCAGCGCGTGGGCGATGCTGGCCGCGATCTGGCTGAACGGTACTGCACCGGCGAGGAAACGTTCGACTGCGACTTCGTTGGCGGCGTTCAATACCGCAGCCGCATTGCCCCCTGCAGCGAGGGCGTCAAACGCCAGTTGCAGGCAGGGAAAGCGTGCGGTGTCGGGCGCTTCGAAACTGAGCTGCCTGCCCATCAGCTCAAGCGCAGACACGCCCGCCGCAATGCGCTCGGGAAAACCCAGCGCGTAGGCAATCGGGGTGCGCATGTCGGGCGTGCCCAGCTGTGCCAGCACCGATCCATCGATATATTCGACCATGGAATGGACAATGCTCTGGGGATGGACCAGCACCCGGATCTGTCCGGGCTGCGCATTGAACAGCCAGCGTGCTTCGATGACTTCCAGCCCCTTGTTCATCAGGCTGGCGGAATCCACCGAAATTTTCTTGCCCATGACCCAGTTGGGGTGGGCGATAGCCTGCGCCGGGGTGGCACTGGCAATCGCTTCCGCCGACAGGGTGCGGAACGGCCCGCCGGATGCGGTCAGCCAGAGCGCATTCACCCCGGCCTGCTGCAAGTCACCGCGGAAATCGCGTGGCAGGGACTGGAAGATTGCATTGTGTTCCGAATCAATCGGCAGCAATTCGGCGCCGCTCGCCGCGATGGCGTCCATGAACAACTGGCCCGACACCACCAGCGTTTCCTTGTTGGCGAGCAGGATGCGCTTGCCGGCGTGTGCCGCAGCCAGCGTCGCGGGCAGGCCGGCTGCCCCCACGATGGCCGCCATGACGGTATCGATTTCCGGAGCCGTCGCCACTTCGGTCAGCGCGTCGGCACCCGAGCGCACTTCGACCGGCAGTTTTTCGGCAAGCAGCCGCTGATGCAGCGCGGCCGCGGCAGCGGGTTCGCTCATCACTGCGATACGCGGACGATGCACGCGACACTGCTCCACCATGCGTTCGACCTGGGTGGCACCGGTCAGCGCAAACACCTCGAAGCGCCCGGGATGGCGCGCCACCACATCGAGTGTGTTGACCCCGATGGTGCCCGTGGCACCCAGGATGGTGAGCACACGGGGCGGCGTGCGCACAGGACTCATGCCGAGCGCTCCAGCCACCACAGGATGCCTGCGGCCACGGGGAGTGTCGAAGTCAGCGCATCGATCCGGTCGAGCACGCCACCGTGGCCAGGCAGCAGGTCGCCGCTGTCTTTCATGCCCGACACCCGCTTGATCCAGGATTCGAACAAATCGCCCAGCACCGACAGGTATAGCAGGCCGCCGATGACGACAAAGAGCGCCAGCGCAGGCAAACCCGAGGTCAGGCTCAGGACGCCCGCATACACGGCCAGCGCCAGCAGGGCCCCCATCACGCCTTCCCAGGTTTTGCCGGGGCTGATACCGGGAGCCAGCTTGTGGCGGCCAAACTGCCGCCCGGCAAAATAGGCCGCCGTGTCAGCGATCCACACCACCGCCATGACCCCCAGCAGCACGGCGGGGCCACGTGCATGCAGGTAAGCCAGCGCCGCCCAGGTGGGCAGTAACAGCATCACGCCGACAACTGCACGCAGAACCGGTGCCGACACCTGCCATTGCCCCAGCAACCACAGCGGTGCCAGCACCAGCCAGAACAGCGCGGCCAGGGCAAACAGCAGGCTCTGGTAAACCGGCCACGCGGCCATCAGCCCATAAGGCAAGCCCAGCGCACACAGTGCCAGCAGCACGGCGTACAGCCGAGCGGACAATAAGGGAAAGGCGCTCAGGCGCGCCCATTCATAGGCGGCCAACCCCACTACTCCTGCCATCAGCGCCTGCCATAACCAGGCGGGTGCCCACAACACGGCAGGCACAAACACCGCCAGCAACAATCCGGCCGTCAAGACACGGTGTACAAGTGGGGTCATGCGTACCGCGCCGGTCTGGCCATCACGATGCGGTTTGTACCTGCTCGCTGGTGCGGCCAAACCGGCGTTCCCGGCTGCGGTAGGACGCGATGGCGGCATCCAGCGTTTTCGCATCAAAATCAGGCCATAGCGCATCGGTGAAATACAGTTCGGTATACGCCAGCTGCCACATCAGGAAATTGCTGATGCGCTGCTCGCCCCCGGTGCGTATGAACAGATCCGGCTCGGGCTCATCGGCCAGCGACAGGTGACGCGCCAGTGCCGCTTCTGTGATGTCGGCGGCGGTTGCGCCCTGCGCCAGCAGCTGTTTCACCGCCTGCACCACATCCCAGCGGCCGCCATAATTGGCCGCGACGGTAAAGGTGAGACGGGTGTTGTGGCGCGTCAGCGTTTCGGCATCGCGGATCAGGGTCTGGATGCGTTCGGAAAAACCCGACAGATCGCCGATCACGCGAAAACGGATATGGTTCTCATGCAGCTTGGCCACTTCGCTTTCGAGCGCACGCATGAACAACTCCATCAGCAGCGTGACTTCTTCCTGCGGACGCCGCCAGTTTTCAGAACTGAAGGCGAATACGGTGAGATGGGTAATGCCCCGCTCGCCACAGCCACGGATCACGCCCCGCAGGGCCTCGACCCCCTTGCGGTGCCCGGCCACCCGCGGCAGCAGGCGGCGTTTGGCCCAGCGGCCATTGCCGTCCATGATGATGGCCACGTGGCGCGGGACATCGCCCGCTGCGGAATGAGGTTGGCTCGACACGGCGGGGCGCTAGATGGACCGGCTCAGACTGCGAGCAAATCCTTTTCCTTCTCGGCCAGCAATTTGTCGATCTCGCCGATGTATTTGTCCGTGAGCTTCTGCACGTCGTCCTGGGTGCGCCGCTCTTCGTCTTCGGTCGCGGTCTTGGCCTTGACCATGTCCTTGAGCGTGCCGTTGGCATCGCGGCGGATATTACGCATCGCAACGCGCGCGGCCTCGGCCTCGCCACGTACCACCTTGATCAGATCGCGACGCCGCTCTTCGGTCAGCATCGGCATCGGCACACGGATGGTTTCGCCATGCGACGCCGGGTTCAAACCCAGATCACAATCCCGTATGGCTTTTTCGATTTTTCCGACCATGCTTTTTTCGTAGGGCTGCACGCCCAGCGTACGCGAATCGGCCAGCGACACGCTGGCGACTTGCGGCACTGGGGTCGGGTTGCCGTAATAGTCCACCATCACGTGGTCGAGAATGCCGGTGTGCGCACGACCGGTGCGCACTTTCGACAGATCATTTTTCAGGGCATCTAGCGATTTGCCCATTTTCTGCTCGGCAGCCTGTTTGATCTCTGCAATCGTCATTTCAGCCATGAGGATTCCTTGTTCTCAGGGGGTTACCCGCGTACCTTCGTTCTCACCCATCACCACGCGCCTGAGCGCACCGGGCTTGAACACATTGAACACGACCAGCGACAGTTTCTGCTCCCGGCACAGCGCAAAGGCGGCGGTGTCCAGCACACCCAGATTGCGCGCGATCGCCTCGTCAAAGGTCAGCGTGTCGTAGCGTTGCGCGCTCGCATCCTGCTTCGGATCGGCGGTGTACACACCATCGACCTTGGTGGCTTTCAGCAGCAGGTCGGCATCGATCTCGACTGCACGCAGGGCAGCTGCGGTATCGGTGGTGAAATACGGGTTGCCGGTACCGCCGCCAAAAATCACCACGCACCCGGCCTGCAGGTCGCGCAGCGCGGCATCCCGCTCAAACGCCATCCCGACGTGGGTAATCTGCACCGCAGTTTGCACCCGCGCATCGACGCCTGCGTGTTGCAGCGCATCTTTCAGCGCCAGCGCATTCATCACCGTGGCCAGCATGCCCATCGAATCCGCAGTGGCGCGATTCATCCCGGACAGCGCACCGGTGGCGCCGCGAAACAGGTTGCCCCCGCCCACCACGATGCCCACCTGCACACCCAGTGCCGTGACCTCGCGGATCTGGCTGACAAACCCGGCCAGGGTATCGGCGTGATAACCAAAGCTGTCCGGCCCCATCAGGGCCTCGCCAGACAGCTTCAGCAGGATGCGACGCACTGCGGCCATGTCAGGTCAGACCTGGGCAGCGGCGGCCACTTCGGCAGCAAAGTCGGCGACTTTTTTCTCGATGCCTTCACCGACGACATACATACTGAAGCCATGGCACTGCGAGTTCTTCGACTTCAGCACCTGTTCGACCGTCTGCTTGTCATCCTTGACGAAAGGCTGCGACAGCAGGGTGACTTCCTTGAGGAATTTCTGCACCGTACCGTCGGCGATTTTTTCCAGCATGGCTTCCGGTTTGCCGGCTTCCTTGGCTTTTTCGATCGCCACCCGGCGCTCGGTATCGATCAGATCCTGCGACACGCCCGATGCATCCAGCGATTTAGGCTTGGACGCGGCCACATGCATGGCAATATCACGCGCCAGCGCGGCATCGCCGGTGACATCAACCAGCACGCCGATCTTGCCGCTGTGGATGTAGCTGGCAAATTTGCCCTGCCCGTCCAGCCGCATGAAACGGCGCACCGACATGTTCTCGCCGATCTTGCCGACGAGTTCGGTACGGAAGGCTTCCACCGTGGTGCCGCGATACGCCATTGCAGACAGCGCCGCCACATCCGCAGGGGCATCGTTCAGCACCAGTTCGGCCAGCGCATTCGACAGTGCCAGAAAATCGTCGTTCTTTGCCACGAAGTCGGTTTCGCAGTTCACTTCCACCATGGCAGCCGATTTTCCGTCGGCGGCAATCGCAATCGTGACCACGCCTTCAGCCGCCACGCGCCCCGCGCTCTTGGCTGCCTTGTTGCCAAAGCGCACGCGCAGGATTTCTTCGGCTTTCTGCATATCGCCGCCCGCTTCAGACAGGGCTTTCTTGCAGTCCATCATCGGTGCGTCGGTTTGGTCGCGCAGCGCTTTAACCATGCTTGCTGTGATTTCAGCCATTTCTTGATTCCCCAGATTCAGTATTGACACAGCCGGATGACCCGGCCCATTTCGAACATTTCAATCAAACCATCCAATATGGAAAGAGGGGCCTACGCCCCTCCTCGCAACCCTCGCCAGAAGGGTGTTCCGGCGATGCATGGGTGAGTCGCGCTTACTCGGCAGCGACGCTTCCTGCTGCGGCTTCTTCTTCAACTTCGATGAACTCTTCACCATCGACGATTTCACTGATCACCTGCGAACGGCCTTCCAGCGCAGCATCGGCCATGCCACGTGCATACAGGCGGATCGCGCGTGCCGAGTCATCGTTACCCGGAATGATGTAATCCACGCCTTCGGGGCTGTTGTTGGTATCGACCACGCCGATCACCGGAATGCCGAGTTTTTTGGCTTCGGTGACGGTGCCTTTCTGATAGCCCACGTCGATGATGAAAATCGCGTCCGGCAGGCCGTTCATTTCACGGATGCCGCCCAGGCTGCGATTGAGCTTGTCCACTTCGCGCTGCACCGTGAGGATTTCTTTTTTCGACAGACGACCCGGTTCGGCCAGCGACGCTTCGAGATCGGTCAGACGCTTGATTGACTGCTTCACCGTCTTGAAGTTGGTGAGCATGCCGCCGAGCCAGCGGTTATCGACGTAGGGCATGCCGGCACGCTGCGCTTCTTCGCGCACGATGTCGCGCGCGGCACGCTTGGTGCCGACAAACAGCACGTTACCCTTGTTGGCCGCCAGCTTGCGGACGAACTTCTGCGCGTCCTGAAACAGCGGCAGCGACTTTTCGAGGTTAACGATATGGATTTTGTTGCGATGGCCGAAAATGAACGGTGCCATCTTGGGGTTCCAGAAGCGGGTCTGGTGACCGAAATGGACACCGGCCTCCAGCATTTGGCGCATGGTGACAGACATGAAAATCTCCTAAAGGGTTGAGCCTCCACCCGTCAGCAGCCGCGCGTCCTGTTGATTGGAACGCGCCGCCACCCTTTAATGACCGGTGTGCGTATTTGCCCGGACCATTCCGGACAGCCCGCGATTCTAATCTGAAGCGCCTGTTATTTCAAGGGAAAATCCCGGATGCTTGCAGCGCCTCCCGCACGGGATAAAATGCCGCTTCAGACGTTTTGACCCCACCCCCATGACTGTCACCATCAAAACCGGCACGGATATCGAAGGCATGCGCATCGCGGGCCGGCTCGGCTCCGAGGTGCTCGATTACATCACGCCCTTCGTCAAGCCCGGCATTACAACCGGCGAGCTGGACCGGCTTTGCCATGACTACATGGTGCAGGTGCAGGGCACAATCCCGGCGCCGCTGAATTACGCGCCTTCCGGCCATACGCCGTATCCCAAGTCGATCTGCACTTCGGTGAACAATCAGGTCTGCCACGGGGTGCCGGGCGACAAGCTGCTGAAAAACGGCGACATCGTGAACCTCGACATCACGGTGATCAAGAACGGCTGGCATGGCGATACCAGCCGCATGTTCGCCGTAGGCGAGGTGTCGATCCAGGCGCGGCGACTGATCCAGATTACCTATGAAGCCATGTGGGTGGGCATCGACCGGGTAAAACCCGGCGCGCGGCTGGGCGATGTGGGGCATGCGATCCAGCATTTTGCCGAGAGCCAGGGCTACAGCGTGGTGCGCGAATTCTGCGGCCACGGGATCGGGCAGAATTTCCACGAAGACCCGCAAGTGCTGCATTACGGCAAACCGGGAACCGGGCTGGTGCTGGCAGAGGGCATGATCTTCACGATTGAACCCATGATCAATGCAGGCCGCCGTGATATCCGCCAGATGCCCGACGGCTGGACCATCGTGACCAAGGACCGCAGCCTGTCGGCGCAGTGGGAACACACTGTGCTGGTGACCGACAGCGGCTACGAGGTGCTGACGGTGTCGGCGGGCAGCCCGGCGATACCGGATCGCATTCGCCAGGCGGCGTGAGCACGCCCGCCCTGGCCGAACTGCGCGACCGGCTCAAATCCGGCCGCACCGCGCTCGCTGCCGCCTGGGCGGAGCGGCCCGTGGCCTCGCGCTACCTCGCGCGCCATGCCGCACTGGTGGATGGCGTGCTGGTGGCCTTGTGTGAACACGCCACCCTGCCCGACAGTGTGTGCCTGGCGGCCGTGGGTGGCTATGGGCGAGGCGAACTGTTTCCGGGTTCCGACGTGGACGTGATGCTCGTGCTGTCGCACGAACCCGACGCCGCCGCACAGGCCGCGCTGGAAAACTGGGTGCGCGCCTGCTGGGATGTGGGACTGGAAATCGGCCACAGCGTGCGCACGGTGGCGAGCTGCCTCGCCGAAGCCGACGCTGATATCACGGTGGAAACCACCCTGCTGGAAGCGCGGTATCTGTGGGGGCATCGCCCGCTGTTTGCCGAATTTGAACGGCGCTTCCGTCAGCGCTTTGATGCACAGCGATTTTTCGATGGCAAGCTCGCCGAACAGCATGCGCGTCACGCACGCTACGACGACAGTGCGTACAAGCTGGAACCCAATCTGAAAGACAGCCCCGGCGGGTTGCGCGATCTGCACACGATCCACTGGCTGGCGCAGGCATGCGACATCAGCGGCGGCTGGAAAGGCATCGCGCGTGCCGGCCTGCTGACCCAGCCTGAAGCCGCGCGCATTGCGCGCGAGGAACGTACGCTGGCCACGCTGCGCATCCATCTGCACCTGCTGGCAGGCCGACGCGAAGACCGGCTGGCTTTTGACTACCAGACCGGACTGGCCGCGCGGCTGGGGCTGGCCGCCACCACTCACAAACGGGCGGGCGAACGGCTGATGCAGAATTATTACCAGGCCGCCAAACTGATCCAGCGCGCCAACGACATCCTGATCCAGTCGCTGCGGGTGCGGCTGCTGCCGGTAGACGCGCCGCCCGAACCCCTCGATGCCGATTTTCAGGTGCGCGCCCGGCTGCTGGAAATGCGCACGCCGGGTCTGTTCGAGCGCCATCCGGATGCGCTGTTGCGTATTTTCATCGTCTACGCCCAGCATCCCGAACTGGCCGGATTCGAGCCCGCCACCCTGCGGGCGTTATGGCGCGGCAGTACGGCTATTGATGCCGCGTTTCGCGCCAACCCGGCACACCGCGCCCTTTTCATGACGCTGATGCGGCAACCCGTGGGGGTGACGCGCGCACTGCGCGCCATGCATCGCTACGGCCTGCTGGCCCGCTACATCCCGGCTTTTGGCCGCGTGGTGGGTCAGATGCAGCACGACCTGTTTCATGTCTACACGGTGGATGAACACATCCTCACCGTGCTGCGCAATGTGCGGCGCTTCACCGTTCCCCAGTTTGCCCACGAACTGCCCCTCGCCAGTCACCTGATCGCTGATTTCGACAAACCGGAACTGCTGTACCTGGCGGCGCTGTTTCACGACATTGCCAAGGGACGCGGCGGCGACCATTCCGAACTCGGCGCGCACGACGCGCGGCGCTTCTGCACACAGCACCGGATCGATCCGGCCGATGGCGAACTGGTGGTGTGGCTGGTTGAAATGCATCTGGTGATGTCACGCACGTCGCAGAAGGAAGACATCAGCGATCCCGCCGTCATCAGCGCCTTTGCCGCCCGTATGGGCGATGCGCGCCACCTCGTGGCGCTGTATCTGCTGACCGTGGCGGATATTCGCGGCACCAGCCCCAAAGTGTGGAACGCCTGGAAAGGCAAGCTGCTGGAAGACCTGTACCACGCCACGCGCAAACAGCTGGACGGCGGCGAAGACACGACCGACGGGCTGGCTGCCGCGGTGTCGGTGAAGCAGGCAGACGCGCGGGTCAATCTTGCGCTATACGGCTTGCCCAGCCAGGCCGCAGAGGCACTGTGGCAACACCTGGACACGCGGTATTTTGTGCGCTACGACGCACGCGACATGGCCTGGCAGGCACGCATGTTATGGCGCAGCCTCACGCCAACCCGCGCGGTGGTTCGCGCCCGCCTGTCGCCCGTGGGCGAAGGCATCCAGGTGCTGGTGTACGCGCCCGACCGCGCCGATATCTTTACGCGTATCTGCGGCTTTTTTGCGCGCATTCAGTACACCATCCTCGAAGCCAAAATTCACACCACGGCTCACGGCTATGCGCTGGACAGTTTCCAAGTCATGGATCTGGCCAATCGTGGCATTCATTACCGCGATTTCCTGAACTATGTCGAGCATGAACTGGGTCGCGATCTCGATCCGGCCCAGCCAGTGCAGACCGTGCCGCGCGGGCGGCTGTCACGTCACCAGCGGCACCATCCTTTTCCCACTACGGTCACGCTGCACCGCGACGCGACCGGCAATCACCGGCTCAACATCACCTGCGCGGATCGCGGCGGGCTGCTGTTTGCCGTGGCCGAAACACTTATGCAGCACGCAGTCAGCGTGTTCGCCGCCAAGATCGATACGCTGGGGGAGCGGGTGGAAGATACGTTTTTGATACGCGGCGACACGCTGGACCACGCCGCCGGCAGAGACAAGCTCCAGGCCGATATTCAGGCCGTACTCGAACAGGGTGCGGTTCTGGATCCGAACCCGCTTACATAGCCGGGCGCGCGTATTCGTCCACATAGCGCCCGCGCGACGGTGCC
This sequence comes from Pseudomonadota bacterium, assembly GCA_021783275.1. Classification (GTDB taxonomy): domain Bacteria; phylum Pseudomonadota; class Gammaproteobacteria; order Burkholderiales; family Thiobacillaceae; genus Thiobacillus. The sequence continues at coordinate 2,523 of JAJXUA010000070.1, read as the reverse complement.
TTGCGGGCCGGGGGGGCTTTTTTGCGGGAGCTGTCGGCGGGTTTTTTGGCCGTTTCATCCACCCCGGTTTTGCTGCGCGGCCGTCCACGACCCGGACTGACCGGCGTATTCGCATCAACCAGCACGATGCCCCCATCCTGATCGTTCAGCGCCAGATTGTTCAGCCACAGTGAGGTCATGCCGCCTCCCGCCATTCCTTGAGGCTGCCTGCCAGCGTGCGGGTCAGTGCAATCAGGCTGCCCAGTTCGTTGATGCTGGGCACCGAGGCACAGTGGTCGGTTTTGCTGTCGGCGTAGACCGACAGGATCAGCAGATTGTGCTGCACATCCGACGGCAGCGTCAGCGTGCCCGCCGCCAGCAGGGTCTGGATATTGGTCCACACATCACGGCTGCTGGACAGCGCGGCGGACAGCCGCGCTGCCCGGTCGGCCTCATTCCAGTGCCGCTGCACGTCCATCAATTGGGCTGCCAGTTCACTGAGGCGTGCGGCTTCGGCGCTCATCATTTCAGCATGATGGATACGGCGCTGGGCCTGTTCGATCTGGAGTTCCGGATTCATTCTTGTCCTTGCTGCCTGACCGGGGCACTTTACCCACGGTTACGCTTCAAGTTAGCGGCGACCACCCGGGCAACTTTAGACGCGCCACCGACCCGCCGACGAACGGCAAACCGCCTGTTTTCGCACCGAATCCGGCACAGCTGATGCCATGCTGGAAGGTGAGCCGGAATCAATCGTCCTGCAGGTTCTGTCCCGGAAACAGGGTGTCGGTAAACCCGAAATGCCGCAGATCGACAATGCGCATCGGATACAGGATCCCCAGCAGATGATCCACCTCGTGCTGTACCACGCGGGCATGAAACCCGCTCACGGTGCGGTCGATAGGCTGACCCGCCGGATCCACGCCCTGATAGCGCAGCGCGGTATAGCGCGGTACCTGGCCACGCATCCCGGGAACCGACAAACAGCCTTCCCAGCCCATTTCCTGTTCGTCCGACAGCGGGGTCAGCCGCGGGTTGATCAACACCGTGAATGGCACGGACTCCACTTCGGGATAGCGCGGGTTGCCATTCACTTCAAACATCACGACCTGCAGGTCCACACCGATCTGCGGCGCAGCCAGCCCTGCGCCGTTGAGGGCACGCATGGTGTCGTGCATGTCGCTCAGCAGGGCTTGCAATTCGGGTGTGTCGAAATCCGTCACCGGCCGGGCCACCGCCAGCAAACGGGGATCGCCCATTTTCAGGACATCACGGATGGCCATGCCTGCTCCAGTTGTCTGAGTTCATCGGGTTCCAGCCAGCGCCAGTGACCGGCGGGCACATCATCGGGTAGACGAAATGTCCCCACGGCTTGCCGGTGCAGGGCCATGACGCTGTTGCCGGTGGCCGCAATCATGCGTTTCACCTGGTGATACTTGCCTTCGGCCAGGGTCAGGATCAGGGTGCAGTCGTCCACACGTTCACAGGCCAGCGCAGCCAGCGGGGCGGGCTCGTCATTGAGCTGCACACCATGGCGCAGAGCAGCCAATGCCGCCTCGGTCAAGGGCTCGGCGCAGCGGGCGCGATACACCTTGGCGACGTTTTTCTTCGGTGAAATCATCCGGTGCTGAAACTGGCCGTCATCGCTGAACAGCAGCAGACCGGTGGTGTCCTGGTCGAGCCGCCCGATGCACTGCACACCGCGCTGCAACAGCGGCGCAGGCAGCAGGGAAAACACGCTGGGATGATGGCTGGGGCGGTGCGAGCATTCATAGCCTGCAGGCTTGTGCAGCAACAGGTACGCCTTGTCGCGATACGGCCAGGTGACCGCGTCGAGCGTCAGCTGCAGGTCCGTCAGATCGATCTCCGCGTCCGGATCGTCACACACCGATCCGTTGACCGCGACCTCGCCCTGACGCACCCGCAACATGCAGGTTTTGCGCGAGCCAAAGCCTTGGGATTGCAGCACGCGCAGCAGTTTCATCGGCCGGTCAAACCGCACATGCACCGGCTTCGTCCGTTACCAGCTGTTCCAGCAGATGACGCACTTGCAGCATCACTTCGCCGACCACGGTCTGGATTTCACCCATCTGGATGCCTGCCGCCGACAGGCCCCGCCCGGCGGCATAGTTGACCACTACGCCTACTGCGGCATAACACAGCTCGAGTTCCTGCGCGAGGTAGGCTTCGGGCATACCGGTCATGCCGACCATGTCCACGCCGTCGCGTTCGAGCCGGTTGATTTCGGCAGCAGTTTCCAGACGCGGCCCCTGCACGCAGCCATAGACGCCGCCGTCACGCGGCGTGATGCCGGCATGGCGTGCCGCCTGCAGCAAAGCATTGCGCATGGCTGTGCAGTACGGAAACGTGAAATCGAGATGCGTCACCGGCTTGTCGGTGCCAACAAAAAAAGTCGCAGCCCGGCTGTGGGTGTAATCGATGATCTGGTCGGGAATCACCAGCACCCCGGGAATCAGGTCCGGGTGTATGCCGCCCACGGTGGCGACTGAAACCACATGGTCCACGCCGTTTTCCTTGAGCGCC
>JAJXUA010000190.1 GCA_021783275.1 Pseudomonadota bacterium | reverse complement strand
CCGCGCCCGTAAGATCCAGCGCTTCCTGTCGCAGCCTTTCTTCGTCGCCGAAGTGTTTACCGGCGCCCCCGGCAAATACGTCACGCTGAAAGAAACCATCGCCGGCTTCAAGGCGATTGTCGAAGGCGAATACGACCACCTGCCCGAGCAGGCGTTCTACATGGTCGGCGGCATCGAAGAAGCGGTCGAAAAAGCGAAGACGATTCAGTAATGGGTAATCGGTGAAGGGTAAGCGGTGAGCCGGACGGCTCACCACTCACTGTTCACCGCTCACGAGGTTTTAATATGGCCATGACTATTCACGTCGACATCGTTAGCGCGGAAACGACGCTCTACTCCGGCAGCGCCGAAGTGGTGATCGCTCCCGGCCAGCGCGGCGAGCTCGGCATCTATCCGCGCCACACGCCCCTGTTGACCACGCTCAAACCGGGCTCGGTGCGCATCAAGGTGCCCAATCAGGCTGAAGAAGAGCTGATCTATGTGTCGGGCGGCATTCTGGAAGTGCAGCCCAATGTTGTGACGATCCTGTCCGACTCCGCGATTCGCGGCGCCGACCTGGACGAAGCCAAGGCGCTCGAAGCAATGCGCGCTGCGGAAGAGGCAATGAAGGACAAGGCGGCCCAGATCGACTATGCGCAAGCGCAGGTCGAACTGGCACAAGCCGTGGCCCAGTTGGCGGCGATCAAGAAACTGCGCAAGCTGACTTGATTGGCGACACCGGCGGTCAGAAAAAAGGCAACCCTGGGTTGCCTTTTTTTATGCCGGAAAAGCGCTTGAAGTCACAGCGCAGCGGTGTGCTGCGCCGCCTGCGTAATCAGTGTCCCGAATGATCCCGCGGCTTGCGCACATTGACTTCCACATCCCCGGCCTTGCCTTGCGGTGAGGCGGCCTGCGGTGCGCGGGTGGCTTCGGGGGGAGGGGCTGACACCTCGTGTGCCTGCGTACCGGCCGGCTGCTTGTACCAGCCGGGATCGGAATAGTCGTCGGGTTCCTGCCAGCGCCGCACTTTCAGCAGGCTGAACATGCCGCCCATTTCGATCGGGCCATATACGCCCTGTCCCGTCATCATCGGCAGGGTATTGTCGGGCAACGGCATCACCATGTCGGCCATACCGCCCATGCCGGTGTCGCCCATCGCCATGTAGCCGGGGATGAGCGCGCTGATTTTCCCGGCGAGATCGCTTTGATCGACACCGATGCTGGTGGGCACGTCATGTCCCATGGCATTCATGGTGTGGTGGCTCTTGTGGCAGTGGAAGGCCCAGTCGCCTTCAGCGTCGGCGACGAACTCGATCTGGCGCATCTGGCCCACCGCAACGTCGGTGGTGACCTCGGGCCAGCGCGCGGATTGCGGAATGGGCCCACCGTCCGTGCCGGTGACCTCGAACTCGTGGCCATGCAGGTGGATCGGGTGGTTGGTCATGGTGAGGTTGCCGATGCGGATACGCACCCGGTCGTTCAGACGCACGTTGAGGCTGTCGATGCCGGGAAAGGCGCGGCTGTTCCAGGTCCACAGGTTGAAATCGAGCATCGTCATGATGCTGGGCGTGGCGCTGCCAGGCTCGATATCGTAGGCATTGAGCAGGAAGCAGAAATCGCGGTCGACCCGTGCGATATGCGGGTGCCGGGACTTGGGGTGGGTGACCCAGAAACCCATCATGCCCATGGCCATCTGGGTCATTTCGTCGGCGTGCGGGTGATACATGAAAGTACCCGGGCGGCGGGCGGTGAATTCGTAGACAAAGGTCTTGCCCGGCTGGATTTGCGGCTGCGTGAGGCCGCCCACGCCATCCATGCCGTTGGGGAGACGCTGGCCGTGCCAGTGGATGGTGGTGTGCTCGGGCAGGCGATTGGTGACGTAGATGCGCACGCGATCGCCTTCGACCACTTCGATGGTGGGGCCGGGGCTCTGGCCGTTGTATCCCCACAGACGGGCTTTCATCCCGGGCGCGATTTCGCGCAGCACCGGTTCGGCCACCAGATGGAATTCCTTGACCCCATCCCGCATGCGCCAGGGCAGCGTCCAGCCATTCAGGGTCACCACCGGGTCATAGGGGCGTCCGTTGGGAGGCGTCAGCGGTGGCTGGGTGTCAGGCGTAGCGATGCTGACGATTTCAGGCAGGGCTGCCAGGGCGGCCGGGCTGACGCTGGCGGCCGCGAGGGCGCCGCCGAGTTTGAAGAAATCACGACGCGAGTTCATGGACATCCTTTCAATGGCCGCCCGCGGCGGCGGGGGCAGAGACAATAGCGGGGGGCAGGGTGCTTAGACCGGGGGAGCCGAGCAGGGCCATCTGCATGTCGCTTTGCGCCATCCAGAAATCGCGCTGGGCAAGAATGGCGGCGTTGACACTGGCGATTTGCGTGCGGGCATCGGCCAGCAACTCGAAAACGCCAATCAGCATGCCGTTGTAGCGCAGCAGGTTTTCATCCGAAATGCGCTTCTGCAGCGGCACGATCTCGTCACGGTAATGCCGGGCGATGGCGTACAGGTTGCGGTAGGCGGCATAGGACCTGCGGACCTCGGAGCGGGCATCGATGGCGAGCGCGGCGGTTCGCTGCAGCGTCTGCATATAAATGGCTTCGGCCCGGGCTACCCGCGCCTGCCCCCAGTCGAACAGCGGCAGTTCGAAACTCAGTTCGAACCCGCGCTGTGTGGGTTCGAGGTTGGAGTCGGACTGGATCAGGCCCAGCTCGAGTACGTTGATCACGCGGGTTTGCCGCGTGAGTCCCAGATT
>JAJXUA010000069.1 GCA_021783275.1 Pseudomonadota bacterium | reverse complement strand
TGCCGAGCCCCGCGACGGCCAGCCGCTTGATCGCGGTATTGCGTTCGCGCCGGTGCAGCGCGTCGGAACGGCCCGGGTCGTAGGGGTGGGCCACGTAACCAATATCGGATACCGCTTTCAGAATCGCCGACAGCTGGATCCGGCTGTTATCCCAGCGCACCCGCGCGCGCCGGGTTGCGTAATTGATCTCCACCGACAGCACGCCGGGCAGCGCGGCAAGGTGGCGCTCGTTGAGCCAGATGCACGCGGCGCAGACGATGTTTTCCAGTATCAGCGCGGCTTCGCGGATGTGCGCAGTTTCGGTCCGGACAAAACTTTCCTGGATTTCCGGCAAGTCGTAGAGCCCGAGCTGCGCGAGTTCTGCAGCGGCCAGTTGCGGGCTGGCCGGCAGCGCAGTGCGATGGGCGTAATACGCGCCCTGGCCGCTGTCGATGATGGTTTGCGCCACGGCCTGACACCCCCGGCAGCAGGTGGGCTGCGTGCCGTGCTCAAACTCGACCGGGTAGCGCGCGCCCGCGGGAACCGGCAGGCCGCAGTGGAAACAGGCGGATGGATTCATGAATGCGGCGCGCCGCAGGGACAAAGCTACATTATACGAAGCAGAGGCTTCCGCTAACATGCGGACATGAATGTGCGTTCCGACTTTTTCCCGCCGGTTGAAACCGCGCTGGCCGACCCCAACGGCCTGCTCGCGATGGGCGGCGATCTGTCCCTGCCGCGCCTGCTTGCAGCGTATCGACAGGGCATTTTTCCCTGGTTCAATCCGGGCGACCCGATCCTGTGGTGGAGTCCGGATCCCCGCATGGTGCTGGTGCCGGACGACATCCGGGTGACGCGTTCGCTCGACAAACGGCTGCGCAACGGCGGCTATGAACTGCGCGTCGATAGCGCGTTCGTCGAAGTGATGCGTGGCTGCGCTGCGCCGCGCCCGGGGGCGGACGGCACCTGGATTTCGCCTGCCATGATTGCGGCCTACACCCGGCTGTTCGACGCGGGCTATGCGCACTCGATCGAAAGCTGGCGCGATGGCCAGCTGCTGGGCGGGCTGTATGGCGTGGCGCTCGGCCGGATGTTTTATGGCGAATCAATGTTCAGCCGCGCGGCCGACGCCTCCAAGGTGGCGCTGGTGCGGCTGGCGCGGCAGCTGCAGCGCTGGGAATTCGGGCTCATCGACTGCCAGATGGAAACCGCGCATCTGGCCAGCCTGGGGGCAAGAACCTGGCCGCGTGCGGCCTTTACAGCGCGGCTGGCGGAATTGGTAAACTTGCCGCACCGGCCCGGCCCCTGGAGTTTTGATGCACCCGACTGAACCGCCGTTCCAGCGCATCCAGTTTTATCTGACCGCTCATTACGATTGCAGCTATCTGCCGGGACAGCGTGCACGTTCGCAGGTTGCCACGCCCACCCATCTCATCGATTCCCATGCCTACAGTGCGCTGATCCGCGCAGGCTTTCGCCGTAGCGGGCAGTTCACCTACCGGCCGCATTGCGAGCTGTGTCATGCCTGCGTACCGGTGCGGGTGGACGTGGCGGCGTTCGTGGCCAGCCGCAGCCAGCGTCGCTGTCGCAAGCGCAATGCGCAACTGGCCGCGCGGTTTTTGCCGCTGGATTTCAGGGACGAACATTACGCGCTGTATCGCGCTTATCTCGGATCGCGTCATGCGGGCGGCGGCATGGATCGCGACGCGCCCGATCAGTACACGCAGTTCCTGCTCTCATCGAATGTCGATTCGGTGCTGGTGGAATTCCGCGATGGCGACACGCTGGTGATGGTCGCCGTCATCGACCAGATCGACGATGGCGTGTCGGCGGTCTATACCTTTTTTGATCCGGAACGCGAGCGTGACAGCCTCGGTGTGTACGGGGTGCTGTGGCAGATTGAACTGGCCAGACGCCTGAACCTGCCGTATCTGTACCTGGGCTACTGGATCGCCGACAGCCGCAAAATGGCGTACAAGACGCAATATCCGCCGCTCGAAGGCCTGATCGAAGGACGCTGGCAGACGATTACGCCATGACCGGACGCTGGCTGTGGCCTGCCGCGCTGGCGCTGTTGTCCGGCTGTGCGCTCACCGTCAGCGACCCGCGTGCGCTCACGCCGCTCACCGGCTTTGTGCCGCTGCCAAGCCAGCCGCAGGTGTGGCTGGAGCCCGGATTCGACGCCTATGCCGCGCGTGTCGCTGCAGCGCTGCCTGCGGCAATATCACAGGTCGAAACCGCGCATTACCTGCGCTTCCTGCATCCGCCGCGCATTTACGTATGCGGCACGCCGGCCTGCTTCAGTCGCTATGTGCTGACCCCCAAATTGTCGGCGGTGGTGGTGCCGGACAACCGGGTCATCCTGTCGGCCAATCTCGATGGCCGCGAAAGCGCCCGTCTGCCCGGTTTGCTGACGCATGAACTGGCGCACCTGCATCTGGGCCAGCGTATCGGCCACTACCACAGCAGCCTTCCGGTGTGGTTTCACGAAGGCTGGGCCTCGCTCACTGCACAGGGCGGCGGTGCCGAATATGCGACCGACGCGCAGGTGTACGACGATATCCGTGCCGGACGGCGGGTGAATCTGTCGTTGCGCGACGCGCCCGGCAAGCGGCATCGGGCCGCCGCATCGGGACTGGGCATTTTCGCGTTTTATCGCCAGTCCATGCTGCTGGTGGGCTGGCTGAAAGCGCAGGATGAAGCGCGTTTCCGCCAGCTGGTTCTGGCGCTGCAGGATCAGGCCGATTTCGAGATTGCGTTCTGGGACGTGTATGGCGTAGCGCCCGCTACCCGTCTGGCCGGGTTTTTTGATCAGGTTCTGAGGGATAATCCACCCCAGTCCGCAGCACCGAACACCCCATGAAACCCTACCTCGACCTGATGCGTCACGTGCTCGAGCACGGCACGCCCAAATCCGACCGTACCGGCACCGGCACCCTGTCCGTATTCGGCTGGCAGATGCGTTTCAATCTCGCCGACGGTTTTCCGCTCGTCACCACCAAAAAGTGCCACCTCAAATCCATCCTCCACGAGCTGCTGTGGTTTTTGCAGGGCGACACCAACATCGCCTACCTGAAGCAGCACGGCGTCAAAATCTGGGATGAGTGGGCCGATGACGCCGGCAACCTGGGCCCGGTCTACGGCCACCAGTGGCGCAGCTGGCCGGCACGCGACGGCGGGACGATCGACCAGATCAGCGAAGTCGTCCGCACGCTTAAAACCCATCCTGATTCGCGCCGCATCATCGTCTCGGCGTGGAATGTCGCCGACCTGCCCGACATGGCGCTGGCACCGTGTCACGCCTTCTTCCAGTTCTACGTCGCCGACGGAAAATTGAGTTGCCAGCTCTACCAGCGCAGCGCCGACATCTTCCTCGGCGTGCCGTTCAACATCGCCAGTTACGCGCTATTGACGATGATGATGGCGCAGGTGTGCGGGCTCGAGCCGGGTGACTTCGTCTGGACCGGCGGCGACTGCCACCTCTACACCAACCACCTCGACCAGGCGCGCGAGCAACTCGCCCGCACGCCGCGCCCGTTGCCGGTGATGCGCATCAACCCCGCCGTGCAGGATATTTTCGCGTTCAGCTTCGACGATTTCGTGCTCGAAGGCTACGACCCGCATCCGCCGATCAAGGCCCCGGTGGCGGTGTGAAAAAAACCATTAACCACAGAGGCACTGAGACACGGAGAACTGCGTTTTTCCTCTGTGCCTCCGTGCCTCTGTGGTGAGAGGTTTTATGCGCATCAGCCTCATCGCCGCCCTTGCCCGTAACCGCGTCATCGGCATCGAAAACCGCCTGCCGTGGAAGCTGCCCGAAGACCTCGCGCATTTCAAGGCGCTTACCCTTGGTCATCCGATACTGATGGGGCGAAAAACCTTCGAATCGCTGGGCCGGCCGCTGCCTGGGCGCACCAATATCGTCATCACGCGTAACCCAGATTACGCGCCGGACGGCTGCCGGGTCGCCGCGTCGATTCCCGATGCGCTGGCGCTGTGTCATGACGCCGAAGAAGTGTTTTTCATCGGCGGCGCCGAACTCTATGCCCAGGTGATTCCGCTGGCCGACCGCCTGTATCTCACCGAGGTGGACATCGCGCCCCACGGCGATGCCTGGTTTCCCGATTACGACCGCAGCGCGTTTACAGAAATCGCGCGTGAATCGCATCTCGGCACCCGGGGTGATGCGCTGCGATACGACTTCGTGGTGTACGCGCGCCCATGAAAAACGGGGCCGAAGCCCCGTTTTCACTCGATGCAAACTGCGCTCAGCTCAGCATTTCAGCCCAGATGTTTTTCGCCCACGATTCGTTGTAGGCAAAGTTGATCTCGTCGCCCTTGGCGGTGGCCCCGCCTTCGGGGGCGCTGACGTAGCCCTTGCCGGCTTCGAAGCGGAAAACGTTGGCGACGTAGCCCGACTGCGTATCGGAAATCGCCGAGTAGCAGGTGTTGGCGACAACCGGAATGGGATCGGGCTGACGACCGGCGAGCAGTTCGACGATGGCGGCGGCACAGACCTTGGCCATGTTGGTCGCCATGTGGCCGGACTTCGGCAGGTTGGACAGCACCGAGTCGCCGATGACGTGCACGTTCGGCACGGTGGTCGATTCGAAAGTGGCGAGATTGACCGCACACCAGATGCCGTTGCTGTCGTTGCGCACCCCCGCCAGCTCGCAGACTTCACCGGCTTTCTGGCGTGGCACCACGTTCAGCACGTCGCCCTTCACGTCGTCGAATTCGGTGGTCACGGTCATGCTGTTGCCGTCCACTGCGTAGGGCGCGTTGTTGGGGCGGAAGTCGATCATGCCGGGATAGAGGTCTTTCCAGGCGCTTTTAAAGAGACCGGGTTTGGACGCGACATCCGCGTTGCCGTCGAGCAGGATGATCTTCGATTTGGGCTTGGCCTTTTTGAAATAGCTGGCGACCTGACAGGCGCGCTCATACGGGCCGGGCGGGCAACGGTACGGCGCGGCCGGTACCGACATGACGAACACGCCGCCGTCGGGCATGGCTTCGAGCTGCTTGCGCAGCAGCGTGGTTTGCGCACCGGCTTTCCAGGCGTGCACAACCTTGCCGGCGGCTTCGGCTTCGCGAAAGCCTTTGACATGATCGGTCATGATTTCCACGCCGGGGGCGAGCACCAGGCGGTCATATGACAGGCTGGTGCCGCTCTTGAGTTTGACGCTGCGCTTGTAGGTGTCCACGCCGACGACATAATCCTTGACCATCTTGATGCCGTGTTTGGGCAGGTTGTCGTAGCTGTGGGTGATGTCGGCCATGGTTTTGATGCCGCCGATGACCCAGTTGGAAATCGGGCACGAAACAAAATTGTCGTTCGGCTCGATCAGGGTCACGTCGATATCCGGGCCCCAGGTCTTGAGGTATTTGGCGCAGGTGGCGCCGCCAAAACCTGCGCCGACCACGACGACATGGGGCTTGCCCGAACCTGAGGTGGACGGGGCGGACTGGGTGGCGCAGCCGGTCAGCGTGACAGCGGCACCGGCTCCGGAAATTTTCAGAAAATCGCGACGATTGAATGTCATGGTGTCAGTCTCCAGGAGTTCGTGATTACTTCAGGTTGGCGAAGTATTCGCCCATGGCAGCAAATTCGGCGTCGGTGTAGCCGCTGGCGTGGCGTTTCATGATGGTGCCGGGCCGCGCGCCTGATTTGAAATCCTGCATCTGCTTGACGAAGTAATCCTTCTGCAGCCCGGCCAGACTGGGGATCGCGCCCTGGCTTTTGCCACCCGCGCCATGGCACGACAGGCAGGTGGAAGCAATCGTCTGGGTGTGTCTGTCTGCGGCACCGGCCACGCCGGAAACGGAAAGGCATGCGATACCGGCGAGCGCCAGCGCAAGAGTTGGGTTCATGTAAGCCTCCAAAAATTGATGACCGGGAACCATGAGGTTCCGCGGGTTGGAATCGCTGCGGGCTTCCGGGTTTCCCGCCGATATCGTTGAACTGCCTGAATGGCGGGCTTCTGGGTTTCCCGCTGGGGGCGATGATTCAACAGGGATAAATATGTGTCAACAAGCACTCACTTATATACCCCGGTACAAAATAACCGGTGCGACGATCCGCCTCAGCGCGTTGCGCCCAGCCGTTGCGCGCGGGCTTTGCTTGCGGCCAGACTGGCCAGTGCGGCGTCGGCATCGTGGCTGCTGGCCACCCAGCCGCCCAGATTGTCGAGCGCGATCTGCCCGAGTGCGGCGATCCATTGCGGATGTTCATTCAGCGCAGGGATGTAGCGAAATTCCTTGCCGCCCGATGTGAGAAAGCTGTCGCGGCCTTCCATCGCCAGTTCTTCCAGCGTTTCCAGGCAGTCGGCGGTAAAGCCGGGGGCCACCACGTCCACCCGCTTCACGCCTTCACGCCCCAGCGCTTCCAGCGTCTTGTCGGTGTAAGGCTGCAACCATTGCGCCTTGCCAAAGCGCGACTGGAAACTGATGCGCACCTGTTTCGCCTCCAGCCCGAGGGCTTCGGTCAGCAGACGGCCGGTTTTCTGGCATTCGCAGTGGTACGGGTCACCCTTGTCGAGCGTGTATTTCGGCACGCCGTGAAAACTCATCAGCAGCACATCGGGGCGACCATTGCGCTGCCAGTCGTCGCGGATGTTGGCGGCCAGCGCGCGGATATACGCCGGGTGATCGTGATAGTGCTTCACCGTGCGCAGCGCAGGCTGGTTGCGCACGCTTTGCATCCAGGCGCAGGCCATGTCGATGGCCGTGGCCGTGGATGACGCGGCATATTGCGGATAGGCGGGCAGGATCAGGATGCGGTCACAGCCTTCAGCCTTCATCCGCGCCAGCGCATCAGGGATCGCCGCGCTGCCGTAACGCATTGCATAGTCCACGCGAAACGGCGTCGCCACCTGCTGGCTCAGCCAGCCTTCCAGCAGCTTCGCCTGCTTTTCGGTATGGACGCGCAGCGGCGAACCGTCCGTGCTCCAGATCGACGCGTATTTGGCGGCGGACTTTTTGGGCCGGGTGTTGAGAATGACGCCGTTGAGGATCAGCCACCACAGCGCACGGGGAATTTCCACCACGCGCGGGTCGGACAGGAATTCCTTCAGGTAGGGGCGCAGTGCCTTGGCCGTCGGGGCATCGGGCGTGCCCAGGTTCACCAGCAGGATACCGGTGCGCGCCGCTGTGCCGTGCGCAAACTCAGGTTCTTTCAGATAGGTCATAGGCCGATTCAGTGGTGAGACAGTGCGCTGGACAGCAGGCGGGCGGTGATATCAACGATGGGCACCACGCGTTCGTAGGCCATGCGGGTGGGGCCGACCACGCCGAGCGTGCCGACGACCTGGCCATCGACCGAATACGGCGCAGTGACAAGACTGCATTCATCCAGCGGCAGCAACTCGGATTCGCCGCCGATGAATATCTGCACCCCCGTGGCGGTGCGCGACTGATCCAGCAGTTGCAGCAAACCGGTTTTCTGCTCGAACGCTTCGAACAGGCGGCGCAGATTGCCCATGTTGCTGGAGAGCTCTTCCACGTTCAGCAGCTTGCGGCTGCCGGACACCACCATGTTTTCCTGCGGCGTGTCGAGTGCCTGGCTGCCGGCGTCCACCGCGGCGGCCATCAGCCGCGTGATGTCGTCACGCACGCGGCCCAGGTCGTCACGCAGCTTGGTGCGCACCTGGTCAAAGCGCTGACCGGAAAAATGCTGGTTGAAATAATTGGCAGCCTCCACCAGTGCCGACGCGGAATACGGCTGGTCGGTGACGATGACACGGTTTTCCACTTCGCCTTCGAGGGTGACGATGATGAGCAGGATGCGTTTTTCGGACAGGCTGAGAAATTCGATCTGGCGAAACGCCGGGTTGCGGCGCGGTGTCATCACCAGCCCGGCAAACTGACTCAGTTCCGACAGCAGCGACGAAGCCGAGGCAATGAGCTTTTGCGGGTCGGACGGATCCAGTCCGGTTTCGAGCTGGGTGACTTCGACCTGCGCGAGCGGGCGCACCGTCAGCAGCGTATCGACAAAAAAACGGTAGCCGCGTGGGGTCGGCACGCGCCCGGACGAGGTGTGCGGGCTGGCGACAAAGCCCATTTCCTCGAGATCGGCCATGATGTTGCGTATGCTCGCGGGCGACAGCTCCAGCCCCGAATGCCGTGACAGCGTGCGTGACCCCACCGGCTCGCCATCGACGATGTAGCGTTCCACCAGGGTTTTGAGCAGGATGCGGGCGCGTTCGGGAAGCATGCGCCGATTATATAGGCTGAGGCGGCGGGGGTGAGGCACACAACCGGCTGCCCCCGCACCTATATAATCTGCCCCCATGCAAACTCCCTTTCACACTGTCGGCCTGGTGGGCAAATACGATCACCCGGAAATGTACGAGTCCGTCTGCAAGCTGGCCGAGTTCCTGCAGGGCCGCGGACATACCGTGATGCTCGCCAGCCAGACCGCCGAGCGGCTGAAGATCGAAGGCTGTCCGCATCGCAACCTGAGTGATCTGGCGCAGGAAAGCGATGTCGTGGTGGTGCTGGGCGGCGACGGCACCATGCTGTCGATTGCGCGTGAGCTGGCGCCATATGGCGTGCCACTGATCGGCATCAATCAGGGACGACTCGGGTTTCTCACCGACATTACCGTGGAAGACATGCTCGACTCGGTGGCCGAGGTGCTGAGCGGGCAATACGTTGCCGAAGAACGCATCCTGCTCAATGGTCAGGTTCGGCGCAGCGGAGAGCGCGTCTACGAAGCCACCGCGTTCAACGACGTGGTACTGGGCAAGGGCGCATCGGGGCGGCTGATCGATATCGAAATCGCCATCAACAGCGAGTTCGTCTACAGCCAGCGCGCTGACGGTCTGGTCGTCACCAGCCCCACCGGCACCACCGCGTATGCGCTGTCGGCGGGCGGGCCCATCGTCCATCCCACCCTCGAAGCCGTGGCGCTGGTGCCGGTGTGTCCGCATACCCTGTCGGCGCGACCCATTGTCGTCAGCAGCCATTCGCGCATCGAACTGCACCTCACCTATGCCGACGATGCGCGCGTGCACTTCGACGGCCAGCTGCATTTCGATCTGCAAAGCGGTGACCATATCTGGATCACCCGTGCCAATCGCCCCATTACCCTGCTGCACCCGCATTCCTACAGCTACTACTCGACCCTGCGGCAGAAACTGCACTGGGGTAAAAAGCTCTGACGCGGTGTTTCAAACCATGCACCACAGAGGCACAGAGACACGGAGATCACCGGATGCTTTTCTCTCTGCCTCTGTGTCTCTGTGGTGAACAGGTTTTTCTCTGCGCGCCATGCTGACCCATCTTTCCATCCGCAACTATCTGCTGGTTGAATCCATCGAGCTGGATTTCGCGCCGGGGCTCACGGTACTCACCGGCGAAACCGGTGCGGGCAAATCCATCCTCGTTGATGCGCTGGCGCTGGCGCTGGGTGACCGCGCGGAAGGTGGCGTGGTGCGCCCCGGTGCGCTGCGTGCCGAAATCACCGCTGAGTTCACGCTCGACGACACCCCGTCGCTGATCCCCTGGCTGGAAGACGCCGGGTTTGCGGTGGACGACGGCGCGCTTATCCTGCGCCGGGTGATCGACGCAGGCGGACGCTCGCGCGCGTTCATCAACGGCAGCGCTGCCACGCTGGCGCAGCTGAAAGACGCAGCGGCGCCCTTGCTCGATATCCATGGCCAGCATGCGCATCACGCCCTGTTGCAGGCGCACACCCAGCGCGAAGTGATCGATGCCTACGCCGGTGCGCAGCGCGAAGTACACGCAACCCACAGCGCCTTTCACGCCTGGCAACAGGCCCGGCAGCAGCGGCACGAAGCTGAAACGCATGGTCAGGCCCGACAGATCGAACGCGAAGGACTGACGCTGGCGATCGAAGAATTGCGCGTGCCGGGTGACGATCTTGCGCATTGGAATGACATCCAGATCGAGCACGCGCGGCTGGCGCATGTCACCACGCTGATCGAAGGCAGCGAGGCGCTGATGAGCGGGCTCGACGACAGCGAGATGGCGGTATCCAGCCAGCTCGGTGAACTGCGCACCCGGCTCGCAGAGATGCAGGCGCTGGATGACAGCCTGAAGGAAGTGAGCGCATTGCTGGAAGCCGCCAGTGCCGACATTGCCGAAGCCGTGCATGCGCTGCGCCGCTATTCCGATCATCTCAATCCCGATCCCGGGCGGCTGGCCGAACTCGACCGGCGGCTCGCCGACATGCACCGGCTGGCGCGCAAGCATCGCGTGCAACCCGAAGCCCTGTCTGCCCTGCTCGAACAGTTTGAAGCGCGGCTGCATGTGCTTGCGGCGTGTGACGACCTCGACGCGCTGCGGGCAAACGAGGCCGCCGCACTCGCGCAGTATCACGCCGCAGCCGGGGCGCTCAGCGTGTTGCGGCAGCGTGCTGCGGCCGCACTGTCACAGCAGGTCACGGACGCCATGCACGAGCTGGCGCTGGCGGGCGGCCATCTCGCGATCCAGCTTCAGGCAGTGGCCGAGCCGCGTGCGCATGGCCAGGAAGAAGTGGCGTTCTGGGTGGCGAGCCATCCCGGCCTGCCGCCGGGCCCGCTCGCCAAAGTGGCGTCGGGCGGCGAACTCTCGCGCATCAGCCTAGCGATCCAGACGGCGCTGTCGGGCGTAGCAGGTGTGCCGACCCTGATCTTTGATGAAGTCGATGTCGGCATCGGCGGCAGCGTCGCCGACGCCGTCGGACGCCGTCTGGCAAAATTGGGGGCAACCCGGCAGGTGCTGGTCATCACCCATCTGCCCCAGGTGGCGGCGCGGGGCACCCGGCATCTGCGGGTCACCAAGGCCACGCAGAACGGGCAGGTTGCATCGCACATCACCCTGCTGGACGACGCGGCGCGGGTGGAAGAAGTCGCGCGGATGCTGGGCGGCCTGAAAATCACCGCCACCACACGCCAGCACGCGGCGGAAATGCTCGCCGGTTGAACCGCCTCCTTGCCTGTGTGCTGTGGCTGGTGTGCAGCGTGGCGGCGCATGCCGAGACGCTCACGGGAACCGTCATCGTGGTGATCGATGGCGATACGCTGCTGTTTAAACCCGACACGTATTCAGCCGCCCGGCGCGCGTTTCTGAAAGTGCGGCTGGTGGATATCGACGCCCCGGAAACCGACCAGCCCTATGGCGAAGCCGCCACTCGGGTGCTGAAATCGCTGACGCTGAAGCAGCGCGGCGAGCTGGACATCACCGCCATCGATCACTACGGCCGTCCGCTCGGGCGGCTGGCGGTGCACGGCGTGGCGGTCAACGCAGAACTGGTGCGGCGCGGCGCAGCCTGGGCCGCGACACGCAGCGATGCCGCGATGCAGCAGCTACAAGATCAGGCGCGGACCGCACGCGCCGGACTCTGGCACGCCCGCGATCCCGTGCCACCGTGGCAATGGCGGCGCGGGCGTCAGTGAGCGGGCTATCCTGTGCCGCGCTTGCCCTGAACGTTGTGCCAAATCAATAGTGCGATGTTTCAGGGATCTTCTATAAATTGTCATCGCGAGGAGCGAAGCGACGTGGCGATCCAGAATGCCTGTTCAATCAAATGCGCTGGATTGCCCCACAAGAGGACTCCGACTTGCTATGGACTCAAGCCCATGCAAGATCGTATGCCACGCTTCGCTCGCAATGACATAAGCCAATCAGCGCGTCCTTAACGCGGGGACCCGTCCGGCAACGCGACATGGCATTCGTGAAAAATGCGCGCGCGGCAGTCGCGGCATATCGCGCTGTCGAGCCGGGGATAGATGGCGTGGATGGCATCGCCCTTGTGGCGAAAAATCTGTTCTTCGCCGATGGTGGCGCCCTGGCCGCTGCGCCGCAGCATTTCGCATAAATCCGGCTGAACGCCGACCAGATAAAGCCCCCCGCCTAGCTTGCGGCGGCGGGTTGCTTCCTTGGCCAGCAGCTCGGCCCCGGCCAGATCGATGAAGGCGATGGCGCGCGAGGTCAGCAGCAGATGTTTTTTCTGCGGGTCGGCTTCATCGACGTTGCGGAAATGCTGTTGCACGTATTCGGCCGCGCCGAAGAAGATCGAGCCTTCGATGCGCAATATGCTCATCTGTGGGCAGGCCGGCGCGCCATCGGCAGGCACGAATTTGCGGCGGGGATTATCGAGCGCCGTGGCCAGCGGCAACAGTTCGCGGATCGACGGGCGCGAGGTGCGGTACAGGTAGAACATCAGCGACACCAGGATGCCGAGAAAAATGCCTTTTTCCAGATCGATCAGTGTGCCGATGAAGGTGATGGCGAGAATGATGCGCTCGCGTTTGTGACGCCGGATGATCTCGCCGATGTGATGGAAATCGACCAGACTCCAGGCCACGATAAAGAGAATGGCGGCCATCGATGGCACCGGTAGATAGGCCGCCAGCGGAGCCACCAGCAGCACGATCAGCAGCAGGAACAGGGCAGACAAGGCCGCTGCCAGCGGCGTGGCTGCGCCCGAGGCAAAATTGATGCCGCTGCGGTTGAACGAGCCACTCGACGCATAGCCGGAGAAAAAACTACCCGCGAGATTGGATAAACCCTGGCCGACAAATTCCTGATTGCTGTCGATGCGCTGATCGGATTTGGCGGCGACCGAGCGGGCAATCGCGACGGCCTCGGTGAGGGCGAGGATGGCGATGATCATGGCCGGAAAGACCGTCTG
>JAJXUA010000189.1 GCA_021783275.1 Pseudomonadota bacterium | reverse complement strand
TCGGCATCGCGCTAGCCGCCCTCATGCCGATGTCATGGCCACCTTCACCGTGCGCTGCATTCCTCGTTTCCGTGCAGCCATACCGTCGACGTGGCCGTCGGGGCTTTTCTCGTGCTGCTCCTAGTGCGTTTGCACAGCGTGCGGGTCGTCGCGCTGGCACTGGCCATGCTGATGACCTTCGCGCGTGTCGGGCTCGGCAGGCACTATCCCTCGGATGTTCTGGCAGGGCTAGCGCTCGGCGCAGCGGCCGCAGTCCTGTCTGTGTGGCGCTATCTGTTGCCGCGCTGGCGTGTCGCCTCCGGGCCGCAGGGTGCGACCGCGCCGCACGATGCCGCAACTGCATCACCCTGACTATCCGTGTCCGGTGCGTCGCCCAGCGCGCTGCCTGCGCGGGTGCGGCGGTAAAGATACAGGCCGAGACCAGCAGAGGCCAGAAACAGGATGATTGCCAGGCCCACTTTCAGCAGCGGATTGATCTGGGTGCCGCTCCCCACCAGCGCGAAAATCAGCGTCTGCGGCAGATAGCCGAGGAGCGTGCCGAGCAGGAACGGCAAGACACGAATGCTGGACATGCCTGCGGCCAGATTGGTCAGGATATTGCTGCCCACCGGGAGCAGGCGGATCAGCATGGTCATCGAAAGCGGATGGTCATGGATGAAGCGGTCGAAACGAACCGCGCGCGCGCCCAGACGGGCACGCAGCCACGCCTTGCCGAAGAACCGTGCGTAGCCGAAACTCAACAGGCACCCCAGCAAGGCAGCCAATACCGCCAGTGCGACCCCAAGGCCGACGCCGAATGCGTAGCCACCGAGAAAGGCAATGACCTGACGCGGCAGGCCGACCGCCGTGAACAGCCCCCCCATCAACAGGAACAGCAATTCACCGTCGAGTCCGTGGCCGCGCACATGCGCGTCGATCCACGTCTCGTTGACGCTGTTGCCCAGATCGCTCGCATTGAATAGCCAGCCCAGCAGGGCCAGGCTCAGGATCAGCGCCAGCCCCTTGAAAATGACGTGTGCGTTCAACCGGGAAACCGCTGTTGGACGCATCCGATGGTGCGCCGGATCGGGTGATTGCCGTATACGACTCCAAATGGGCGGCAGCCCGTAGTGGCTCGGAGTCCTCTTGTGGGGCGAAGCAACGACGCTGCGGGCCGGGGGCCTGCTGGCGTCGCGACAATGGCAGGAATACGAGCCGGCGTGTCAGCGGGCACGCAGCGCACTCCTGGAAGGTGAACGTAATCTGAAGGCACCAAAATCGGCATTCAAGCGGGCTTCACGAGAGTAACAAGCGGTCAACTGCGGTTTCCAGATTCAACGCTCAGCCGTGTGATCGATTTCTGGCAGACGCACCCGCCTCTGCAGCCAGGCCACGCCGAACAGGTCGACAATACCGACCCAGAGGCGGTTGTGTATGCCGTATTTCGATATCCCGTGTTCGCGCGGGCGATGACTCACCGGAACCGACACCACGGCACCACCGTTGCGCATTACCAGCGCCGGGAGAAAGCGGTGCATGTGATCGAAATTGGGCAGTGCCAGATAGGTCTCGCGCGCGAACACCTTGAGTCCGCAACCAGTATCCGGCGTGGAGTCCTTCAATATCCGCGACCGTACCCCATTGGCAATCCGTGAGGACAGACGGCGTACGAAATTGTCGTTGCGTCGGGCACGCCAGCCTGCCAGCAATTCCAGATTCGCCGGTAGCGCAGGATCGGCCAGCTTTTTCAGCATGACGGGGATGTCGGCGGGGTCATTCTGGCCGTCGCCGTCAAGCGTGGCTATCCAGGCATGACGCGCAGCCCGCACGCCCGTCGTGATCGCCTGGCTCTGCCCGCATGACTGCCGGTGGCGAAGCACCCGCAGCATGGGAAAATGTGCATTTAGCGAAGCCAGTCGTAAGCCGGTTTCGTCTGTGCTGCCGTCATCGACATAGATGATCTCGAACGCTTCGAGGCCGGCAAGGGCGGTGGCAATCTCCCTGATCAGCGGGTCAAGGTTGTCCTCTTCATTGCGCACCGGCACGACCACGGACAGCGCACCACTAAACGGTACTGTGGGCATGATGTTTCATCAGGGATAGTTGTTCTCGACAGGCCAAGACACACATTCTGGCGCTTTTGCCTTAATTTTAGCTTAATAGCGCGGCCGGCCCGGTAATCCGTTGGGCGGGCTTGGATATCGCTGTGAGCGCCTCACAGCGAATCCGTATCCAGCGCCACGCTCGCTGCGGCGCCCACGCGGTCGATTCGCAGGATCAGCACACAATACTCGGTCTGCGTTGCAGGCGGCGACGGATCATCGGCGCAATTGCAGCCGGCGATGATCCCCTCGTACATCACACCCACCTTGAGAACGAGCGATTCCGCATTCGCCTCAGAAGCGATCAGGATTGCCTGGAAAGCTTCGTCGGCGACGGCGCTCGAATGTGCCAGAGCTTGCTGGAGCGGCAGCACCCCAGCGGACAGCGCCTCGAACTCGCGCTTGAAAACAGTCACAAAATCAGGCGACGTCCAGGCGGCCAGCGTGGCGGGCAGGTGCAGCTTCATGCGCGGGTCTTGCGTAGCATTCACAGCACGCGCGCGAGCACGTAGACACCCACCATCGCAAAAGCCAGCGCAATCTTCAGCAAGGCCCCGAACAGCAGGCCCAGCGTCGCGCCGATCCCCGCCTGCATCGCGGCGCGCAGCGAATTTCTGCCGCTGATCTCGCCTGCGATTGCACCCAGAAAGGGGCCAAAGAGCAGCCCGGGTAGACCGAAGAACATGCCGATCAGGGCACCAATCGCCGCGCCCCAGAT
>JAJXUA010000188.1 GCA_021783275.1 Pseudomonadota bacterium | reverse complement strand
GTGTCGATCCCCAGCCCGACACCCGCATCCAGGTGGGCGACGTGCTGGTGCTGCGCGGTGCCGCCGATGGGCTGGCGGCGGCGGAGTTCAGGGTGTTGCAGGGTTAAAACAGGATGGCGGCACCGCAATTGGTTTCACCGGTTCCAGCTAACCATTCTCCGGTCGTGGCGTTGTAACACTTGGCTGGGTCAGGCGCGGTCGCAGCGTTACCCTGATAGGCGGAAAAACGCATGGTGCCGCGCAGGGCATTGCCATCATCGATTTTGCGGTCGATTTCAGCCAGGATGTTCACGGGGATTTGCGGCCCGGTCTTGAGATTGGTGCGCGGGGTGGGCGTGCCACTGTCGGCATAAACATCGTCGTAAATGAGCTGGAGTCGGGCACCATAAGGGTTATTGGGCGTGGTCGTCGCGCTTTCCGTTGCATTGTAGACGTAGGTGCCATTGATGAACCCGGCATGCGAGAGGTGATCCCAGACTGCTATCGCTTCCGTTCCCGTTATTTGTCCATCCCCGTTTCCGTCTTGCGTGGCGCCGGAAATCTGGGTCGTCGCATTGGTGAAATCTCCGGGCAGTGCGCGGTAGCGATCCTGGAAACCAAAGAATGCGGCTTTCGTCCCGTCCAACTGAGCGATGATGTTTCGCACACGCGCACTGGTGATCAGTTCCTGGCCTTTGAGGATGCCGCCCAGCAACAGGCCGATAATGACCAGCACGATGGCAATCTCGATCAGTGTGAAGCCCGACTGGCGTCGCGCGAAGTGGGGATGCGGCATGGTGAGGCTCTCCGGTTGTTATTGCCTGATGGGCCAAGATGCAAAATATGTGCCATTGGTTTATGTGGTGTAATAATTTGATTGCAAATGAAAAAACACGGACAAATGAGCCTGGCGCCCCCTGGTTTTGACGAAAATACGACACCCATGCCGGGTTTCCGTCGGGCCGACCATGGTCCTGGCAACGCGCACCCTCCATTTCCGGGATGGAATGCCGATAGCAGTGGCATGCTGATTCTCCTGCGTTCATTCCCGATTTTCCGTCCATGACCGAACGCACCGAAACCGTACCGCGCCTGACCTGGCTGACGTCACTGGCCACGTATTTCACCCGCGTGGCGCCTGGGCGCTGGCTGGCACTGATGCTGATGACCCTGCATGCGGCGGTGGTGTTCGACGCCGACATGACGGTGACGCGCGCCTTCCTGCTGGCACACTATGGTCTGTTCCTGCTGTGGCAGCCGCTGGTTCGCAGCGAGGCGCGCATCGAGCCGCGGCTCGCATTCCCGGTATTTGCCATGGCCGCGCTGCTGGTTCTGGTGGACAGCACCTGGGTGATGGCGCTGTGGCTGGCGATTCTGGCGGGCCTGGTCGGGGCGGTGGCGGCGTCGCAAAACGAACGCGCCCCGCGCCTGGGCTATCTGCTGGCGCTGGCCTATCTGCTCGCTCTGCTGCTTGCCTGGGTGCTGCCGCAGAGCCTCGGTCGCACCTCCTTGCCCGACGAGCTCCAGGCCGTAGTGCGCTACGGACTCCTGCTGCTGCCGCTGGCGATCCTGTTCCTGCCGGCCAGCCGTCAGCGCAGCGCCTCGTCGACACTCGATTTCATCTACGGCCTGATGCTGTCGCTGCTCATCATGGTGATGGCACTGAGCGTATTTGCCGTGGTGGCGGTGGCCAAGGTGAGCTATGCCTGGGCACTGGTGCAGACCCTGTTGGGGATGGCGGCGCTGCTGCTGGCCTTGTCTTGGTTGTGGAACCCGCGTGCCGGTTTTGCCGGACTGGGACAGGTGACCTCGCGCTATCTGCTGTCGGTGGGGCTCCCGTTCGAAGGCTGGGCACAGCGGCTCGCCACGCTGGCCGAGCGCGAGCGCGATCCGGAGTCCTTTGTACGTGATGCGCTTGCGGACCTGCACGAACTGACCTGGATACGCGGCGGCCGCTGGCAGGCGGCGCGCGGCGAAGGCAGCTTCGGCGAGCCTGCCGAGCATGCCGTGAGCCACGCCTTTCATGGCCTGACCCTGACCTGGCAATCTCCCCGCCCGCTTACCCCCGCACTGGCGCTGCATGTGCGATTGCTGTCGCAGCTGCTGGGCTATTTCTATGCCGCCAAGGTGCGCGAGCAGACACTGCGCGAACAGGCCTACAGCCAGGCCATCCACGACACCGGCGCGCGCCTGACGCACGATGTGAAGAACATCCTGCAGTCGATGAAAACCCTGCTCGCCGCAGCCGACACCTCGACCCCCGACGACAGCGAACGCCTGCTGGCGCTGATGAAACGTCAGCTGCCGCAGTTGGCGACGCGCCTGTCGCAGACCGTCGACAAGCTCAAGCAGCCGGCTGAAATGGATGTCGCGTACATTGCCGCGCAGGCGTGGTGGACTGCGTTGCAGACGCGCTACGAACACGATGACGTGCAGTTCTTCGCCGAGGCGGTCGACGACACGCCGCTACCGCAGGATCTATTCGACAGCGTAGTCGACAACCTGCTGACCAACGCGCTGCGCAAGCGGCAGAGCCAGCCGGATGTCGCAGTGGAAGTGCGCCTGACGCTGTCTCCCTTGGTACGCCTGACGGTAACCGACAGCGGTGGTGCTGCACCCGAGCATGTAGCGCGCAATCTGTTCCTCAGCCCGGTGGCGTCGGATTTCGGGCTGGGCGTGGGGTTGTATCAGGCCGCACGGCAGGCCGCGCGCTCGGGGTTCCGGCTGGAACTGCCCGACAATCAGGCAGGGCAGGTGACGTTCATGTTGCAGGCAAAGGACAGCCCTCAGCCAGAAGGAAAAAGTTGATCAACGAGACACACACGCCATGAGATGGAGCTTCTCGGC
>JAJXUA010000068.1 GCA_021783275.1 Pseudomonadota bacterium | reverse complement strand
ATCCGCGGCTGGATCGGCGAGACCTTCAGCAAAGACTATTTGCCGCCGTCGGCCATCGCCTACAAGGCCAAGACCAAGAACGCGCAGGAAGCGCACGAAGCTGTGCGCCCCACGTCGGCCGCGCGGACGCCGGATTCAGTGCGGCATCGCCTCACTGCTGATCAGGCGAAGTTGTACGAGTTGATCTGGAAGCGCACCGTCGCGTGCCAGATGACGCCCGCACAGTTCGACACCGTCGCCGCCGACATCACCGTCGGCGACGGCACCTTCCGTGCGACCGGGCAAACGCTCGCCTTCGCCGGTTTCCTCGCCGTGTATCAGGACGACGACGACGAAGAAGAATCCAAGCTGCCCGCGCTGGTCGAAAACGAAACCCTGCCGGTCGACAAGCTCTACGGCGAACAGCACTTCACCCAGCCGCCGCCGCGCTACACCGAAGCGAGCCTGGTGAAATCGCTCGAAGAACACGGCATCGGCCGGCCCTCGACCTACGCCAGCATCATCTCGACCTTGCAGGATCGCGAATACGTCTTGCTGGAGAAAAAGCGCTTCCAGCCGACCGACGTGGGGCGGCTGGTGAACTGCTTTTTGACCCGGCATTTCGAGCACTACGTCGATTACGACTTCACCGCCAATTTGGAGGACAAACTCGACGACGTGTCGAACGGCAAACGTGTCTGGTCGCAGCTGCTCGGCGAATTCTGGAAGGATTTCGACGGCCAGATGAAGGCCAAGCAAGACGTCGAACGCGGCTGTCCGATCATGGAGCCCTGCCCGAAGTGCAGCAAACCGCTGTTCATGCAGGCAAGCAAGCGCGGGCTGTTCATCGGCTGCTCGGGCTACCCCGAGTGCGACTACACCCGGCCGATTCACGCCGGGATGATCGAAGGCGACAACATCCTCGGCAAAGACCCGGCGACCGGGCTCGACATCAAACTGCTGTCGGGGCGCTACGGGCCGTACGTGCAGGTTGGCGAGATGCCCGAGGACAAAAAAGCGCCGAAGCCGCGCCGTGCCTCGTGGCCGAAAGAGATTCCGCTCGATCAGGCGACGCTCGAACTCGCGCTCAAATTCCTCTCGCTGCCGCGTGAAGTCGGCCACAACCCGGCGACCGGGCTGCCCATCGTCGCCAACAATGGCCGCTTTGGGCCGTATCTCTTGCACGACGGCAAGTTCAAATCGATCCCCAAGGGCGACAGCGTGTACGACATTGATTTGCCGCGCGCGCTTGAAGTGCTGGCGATGGAACGCGCGCCGCGCGGCGCGAACAGCGTCGCGGCGCTACGTACCATCGGCAAGCATCCGGACGACGATAAAGACGTGACCGTCCACGAAGGCCGCTACGGCCCGTACGTGAAGCACGGCAGCGTCAACGCGACGATCCCCAAGGACACCACGCCCGAGACGATCACGCTCGAAGAGGCGCTTGAGTTGATCGCCGCGCGCGTGGCCAGGGGGCCGGCCAAAAAGCCGGTGCGTAAAGCCGCAAGCAAACCCGCCGCAGAGAAAAAATCCAAGGCCGACAAAAAGCCCGCCGCCAAGGCGAGCAAGCCCAAAGCAGCCAAGCCTGCAACCGCCAAAGCCACCACGAAAAAGCCTGCCGCCAAAAAAGCCCCTGCGACCAAGGCCAAAAAACCGGCGGCATGAGTGCGCCGACGCTATTGATGGTCAGTGCCTTCATCGGCACGGCGGGCTACAAAAAACTGTATCAGGAGTTGGGCTATCAGGTCGTCGCCGAATGGACCGAGCGCAAGGCTATCGCGCTGGTGCGTAAAACGCCGCCCGCTGTCATCGTCGCCGACTTTTTCCACCAGTCGGATTTTCGCGACCGCCTGTCCAACCTCGAATCCCTGCTGGCCACCGCACAGGCCTCGCCCGCGACAAAAATCCTGGTGTTTTACGAAACGGCGCATCAGGCCGTGCTGGACAAGGTCAGCGCGCGCTTGCGGGTCGATGCCGCGCTGGCGCTGCCGGTGGCCGAGGCGCAGCTTCGTTCAATCTTGCAAGGCTGGCTGACAACGCCCGGCGATTGATCCGTTGCTAGTTAACCTTGAATACCGTTCGCCCTGCGCCTGTCGAAGGGCTGTGCTTCGATCGTTCGACAAGCTCACGATCAGCACGAACGGACTCATGGATTTCGTTCAAACCTGCGCGTCATGCTTCTGCCGCAGCGCGTGTGCGGCCGCCACCATATTCGCCAGCGCCGCCTCGGTCTCCGGCCAGCCGCGTGTTTTCAGGCCGCAGTCCGGGTTAACCCAGAGGTTTTCCGGCGTGATCACCTGCGCGGCCTTTTCCAGCAGCCGGGTCATTTCCGCCGTGTCGGGCACACGCGGGCTGTGGATGTCGTATACCCCGGGGCCGATTTCGTTGGGATAGGCGAAATCGCCAAAGCCGCGCAAGAGTTCCATGTCCGAACGGCTGGTTTCGATGGTGATGACGTCGGCATCCATGGCCGCAAGCGCGGGCAGGATGTCGTTGAACTCCGAATAGCACATGTGGGTGTGAATCTGCGTGGCGTCGGCCACGCCAGCGGCGCTGATGCGGAAGACGCGGCTCGCCCAGTCGAGGTAAGCGGGCCAGTCGGCTTTGCGCAGCGGCAGGCCTTCGCGGTAAGCGGGTTCGTCGATCTGGATCATGCCGATTCCGGCGGCCTCAAGATCGACGACTTCATCGCGGATCGCCAGCGCGATTTGCAGCGCCGTGGCCGCACGTGGCTGGTCGTCGCGCACATACGACCATTGCAGCATCGTCACCGGGCCGGTCAACATGCCCTTCATCGGCTTGCCGGTCAGCGACTGTGCGTAGCGCGTCCAGCCCACCGTCATCGGGTGCGGGCGCGATACATCGCCGTATATGATGGGCGGTTTCACACAGCGGCTGCCATAAGACTGCACCCAGCCATGCTGCGAAAACGCATAACCCTGCAATTGCTCGCCGAAATATTCGACCATGTCGTTGCGTTCGGCCTCACCATGCACCAGCACATCGATCCCCAGCGCTTCCTGCCTGTCAACGGCATGGGCGATTTCGTGCTGCATGGCCGCGCTGTAGTCGGCTTCGCTGATTTCACCGCGCCGGTAGCGCGCCCGCGCATGGCGTATCGCCGTCGTCTGCGGAAACGAACCGATGGTGGTGGTGGGAAAGGCGGGCAGCCGGAAACGCGCGCGCTGCAACCCCTGGCGCACACCAAACGGCTGGTTGCGCACGTCGTGCGTGTCGCTCAGCGTGGCCAGCCGCGCCGCGACGGCAGGATTGTGCACGCGGCTCGATGCGCGCCGCGCCGCCAGCGCCCCGGCGTTGTCGGCCAACTCCCCGGCCACCGCCTGGCGACCGGCATTGAGCGCGGTTTTAAGCGTGGCGAGCGCAGCGATTTTTTCGTCGGCACACGCCAGCCAGCGCCTGAGTTCGGCATCAAGCCCGGACTCATTCGCCAAACTTACCGGCACATGCAATAGCGAACACGACGGCGCGATCCAGAGCCGGTCGCCCAGCCGTTGATGCAAACCCTCGTAGCGATCCAGCACGGCATTCAGATCGGTTTTCCAGATATTGCGTCCATCGATCACGCCGACCGACAGCGCTTTGATGGCGGGCAGCCAGTCGATCACCTGCGCCAGTTCGTCGCCGCCGCGGACGCAATCGACATGCACCCCGGCCACGGGCAGTTTCATCGCCACCAGCAGGTTCTCGCGCAGCGGGCCGAAATAGCTGGCGAGCATCAGCTTCGGGCCCGCTGCATGTAGATGGTGATAGGCGCGCTCGAACGCCACCCGCCAGTCGCTCGCCAGGTCCAGCGCCAGGATCGGCTCGTCGATCTGCACCCATTCCACGCCCTGTGTTTTCAATCGCGCCAGGATCTGCGCATAGACCGGCAGCAGCCGGTCGAGCAGCGCCAGGCGATTGAAACCTGCGGTTTTTTCTTTTGCCAGGTACAGAAAAGTGAGCGGGCCGATCAACACCGGCTTGGGTGTGAAGCCAGCCGTTTGCGCCTCGGTCACCTCGTCGAACAGCCATTCCACGCCCAGCGAAAAGTGCGTGTCAGCGGTCAGCTCGGGGACCAGGTAGTGGTAATTGGTATCGAACCACTTGGTCATTTCCATCGCATGGCAGTCTGCGCTGCCGCGCGCCAGCTGGAAGTATTCGGGCAGGCCGATCACGCCGCCGAAACCGAAGCGCGCGGGCGCACAGCCCAAGAGGGCAACGTGATTGAGCATTTGATCGTAGAGCGCGAAATCGCCGACTGTCACCACGTCCAGCCCGGCCGCCTGCTGCCGTCGCCAGCTGGCCTGGCGGATTCCGCTGGCCACCGCCTGTAGCGCCGCCGCGTCGATATCGCCACGCCAGTACGCTTCCTGCGCAAACTTCAGTTCGCGATTCGGGCCGATGCGCGGTACTCCCAGCACGTGTGCCAATGCCATGTCATGTTCTCCCATTGAATAATGGACAACATGATGTGGCTCGGCCTAACATGACGCAAACGAATATTTATCATACAAACAATGAATACTTCTCATGTTGAGCTGCGCCACCTGCGGCTGCTGCAAGCCGTGGCCGAAGCCGGGGGGCTCACCGCTGCCGCCGAGCGCCTGCATCTCACCCAATCCGCCGTATCCCATCAGATGAAAGCGCTGGAAGACGCGCTCGGGTTGTCGCTGGTTGAACGTACCGCGCGCCCGCTCGGCCTCACCGCCGCCGGTCGCCGCCTGCTGGCGCTGGCGCACCAGGCCTTGCCGCTGGTGGACGCCGCGCTGCGCGATCTGGCAAAACTGAAAGACGGCGATGCCGGCGAACTGCGCATCGCGGTGGAATGCCACACCTGCTACGACTGGCTGATGCCCGCCATGGACACCTACCGCGAAGCGTGGCCGCTGGTCGAGCTCGACCTGCTGGGCGGATTTCAGTCCGACCCGGTCGGCCTGCTGCTGGATGGCCGCGCCGATCTCGTTATTACCGCCGACACCACCCCGCGCACAGGCATCGTCTATGCGCCGCTGTTCGGCTTTGAAATCCTCGCGCTGCTGCCGCCAGACCACCTGCTGGCCGCCCGGAAATGGCTGCTGCCCGCCGACTTTGCCGAACACACCCTGATCACCTACCCGGTGCCGGAAGAACGCCTCGACCTGATCCGCCGTGTGCTTACGCCTGCCGGAGTCAAACCCGCGCGCCGCGAAGCGCAGCTCACCGTGGCGATTTTGCAGCTGGTCGCCAGCCGCCGGGGGCTGGCCGCATTGCCCGCCTGGGCCGTTGCGCCTTATCTGGAGCGTGGCTACGTCGCCGCACGCCCCATTGGCAAACACGGCCTGTGGTCAGAGCTTCATGCGGCGGTGCGCAAAGGTGATGCTGGCCGCGCGTTTATCGCCGACTTCATCGACACCGTGAAACGCGACAGCTACGCCCGCCTGCCTGGCCTGCGTCCGGCGGAGGTTTATTGATCTGGCCTGGTTTGTCCGTGAGTCCGTTCGTGCTGATCGTGAGCTTGTCGAACGATCGAAGCACAGTCCTTCGACAGGCTCAGGGCGAACGGACTGAATTAATCAGTGTTTCCCCGGGGGATTGGGTGTTCGTTTTGCCGCGCTGACGATACCCGTGGATGCAGCGACACCACGGCAGGCGCTCAGCGCGTGGACCACGCCGACCAGAAGAACCTAATAATTCATATGTTATTTAACATTTGTATATTTATAATATATGTAGTATTTTTACAGTGATAATCATACTGTTTATATTATTATCATGCGCCCCACAGACCGTGCCGCCGCCCGCCGCCAGCTCGACAAACGCTTGAGTACGCTGGGCGACATCGAGGCCCTGGCCCGCCCCCCGCGCGGATGGGTGAAAGCCATCCGCGAAGCCCTGGGCATGACGAGCGCCCAGCTCGCCAGGCGCATCGGCGTCAGCCAGCCGCGCGTGTTCACGCTGGAGCAGGCCGAAACCCGGGGCGCGATCACCCTCGACAGCCTCGAGCGGGCGGCACACGCGCTGGATTGCCGCCTGGTTTATGCGCTGGTGCCCCGGCAACCGCTCAACGCGCTGATCGAAGAGCGTGCGCGCCTGCTTGCCCACAAGCGTCTGGCGACCGCCAGCCACACCATGTCGCTCGAAGACCAGGGCATCGACAAGGCCGACGAAAGCGAACAGTTCAGCCAACTCGTCCGCCAGATTACCGAGAAGGCCGGCTCTGCGCTGTGGGAAGAAACCCCATGACCGATCCCGTCCTCGAACCGGATGATGCCGCCACCCCGCTGACGCCGGAAGAACACGAGGGCTTGATTCCCTCATACATCACGTTACGCCACGAGCTGAACGAAGCGGAACAGGCGAACATTCTGGACGCCGAGGGTTGGGCCTTCGCGCGCAAGCGCAACGTGCTCGACGAGGCTTTCCTGAAAAGTCTGCACAAACGGATGTTTGGCCGGGTCTGGCGCTGGGCTGGAACATTCCGTCATACGGAGCGCAACATCGGCGTTGCGCCCCACCGCATCGGGGTCGATCTGCGCAGTTTGCTGGACGACAGCCGTTACTGGATCGAGCACGACACCTATCCCCCGGACGAAATCGCGACCCGGTTTCATCACCGGCTGGTGTGGATCCATCCCTTCCCCAACGGCAATGGCCGCCATGCACGGCTGGCCACCGATCTGTTGTTGACCGCGCTCGGCCGACCGCGATTTACATGGGGTAGGGTCAGCCTGGTTGATCGCGGCAAGACCCGCCTGGCCTATGTTGCGGCACTGCGTGCCGCGGATGGACATGACATTCAGCCCCTGCTGGCGTTTGTGCGTTCGTGAGCTGCAGTTTGCTCTCGACGACAACTTGGGGGCTGTAACAAGAGGATGAGCTCAAATCCAGTCTGCTCAATAAGCAACTCCGATAACGCTGCTCTGATTTGACCCCATTTACTTTTACGCGGGAATCCAGCCGCAATGACTATCGGCAGACAAGCTCAGCGAATTGGGCGATGACTAGCGCGCGTTCCTTTTGTTCGGCTCTGATCATTTGCTGATCCAGTCCAGCCGCTGGCCAGTCCACAATGTTGGCGTGCCTGGGGGGCGGCTCATGTGCTTTGACTTCAAGTCCAACCTCACGCACATGCCTTGCCTTGAAGACGGCTGCCCCGTGCAGGGTACGGTCGCCCACCACGTAAGCCGCGCCAATTTCCCATAACGCGTCGCGCGGTTCGGCAGCATGCCGGAATACGGATGTTTCTCCGTTTTTCGGATTGGGTAAAAAAGCCGTGGGCTTGACCATCAACGAGTTGAACTGGCTGGACGAGGTCAGGAACCTCGCCAGCGCTTCGTCGTCATCGACCCACTCAGGCAGACCGGACGGCAGCGTTGCCAAGCTTAACGATCCCTTCAATTCCTTCAAGTACACGAGGCGGGATATTTCTACCTTCGAAACGCGCCACAGCATGCCCCTGATCTGTCCCGTCGAGCCACGCATACGCCAAACGGTGGCTCGCGCCAATACTCAGTGAGAACACACTTGCCCGCGATCGAATCCAGTCCAGGGAAATCGAGCCGTCTGGTTCTGGCGCAAACTCGGGCATAGGGACGCGATCTGGCAAGGCGCGAATGAACGCGACAGCATTGTGAATGGCCATGTGATCCAGCGGCAGCGCACCGTCACCATCCCAATCCGGTTCGGCAAACTTGTTGGCCAGTTGCCAAAGCTGGGAAATCGCGGCCGCCTTGCTCCCAAATAAAGCTTGAGAGCTTTCGACGGCTCGCGCGATCTGAGCCGCCGCAGACTGCACGGTTTGCGCTTCTGGCGAAATCGCGCTGCCCGCACCAGACAGCGAATAGATCGCGCCGATACCGAGACTGACTACTGAAACAGACTCAAACATTTTTTAGTTAAGGACTTTCTAAAAACCTGATTTTTCAGGTGTCTCAAAGACTTTACCCTGGACAGAATACCTTTCCAATCTGAAGGTTCCAAATCCCCGGTGTAGAAAGTTTGAATATCGAAGATGACGGGAAGCTTTTCTTGCTCTGGCGCTTGCCCCGCCAATACTAGGTGGGCTTGATTACCCGTCCCGACCTCCACTGCCGAATGTTGATGAACGAAGCTGGTAAGTTCCAGACCCGCGTCGCTGGGTAGGCGCGGGCCATGAACTAAGTATTCGTCCAGCTCGATCCGCCCCGCCACAAGGGGCAGGAGCAGCCGATTGATATAGCGCAGACGTACCGTGCGGATTTTGACGGGCTGGGCGATTTTTGTGAACAACTGCCAGGTACGTTCCATTTCCGGGAGGTAATCGTCCAAGCTTCCGTAAGGCGCGAGTCGATTGAAGGAATATCCTTGTGCCCTCACCTGCACCAACTGCTTGCCGTCTTCCTGCAGAAACTGGAGCGCCTGTATCCCCCGGCTACTCTTGGTCACTTTCGCAGCTCCTTCCGCAGGAGCCTCGAACATTAATTCCTGCATGAACTGTGGCTGGAACTTGGGGTACTGCTCGCCGTACTCGGCTCGCGCCGACTCTTCCAGCGCAGCTATATCCATCGTGAGTGGCATGTCACAGTCGATATCCAGCACAGCCTCGACGATAGGCGCATCTAAGAGCTGTAGGGGTGTCTCGTTCATTTTACGGGCGATGCTAAACCTAAAAACCTTCAAGACCGTACAAATTTAAACATCCAGATTCCTCACACCCAGCGCATTCGTCTCGATAAAATTCCGGCGCGGCTCCACTTCATCGCCCATCAGGGTGGTGAAAATCTGGTCGGACGCGATCAGGTCTTCGATCTGCACTTTCATCAAGCGGCGCACTTTGGGGTCCATGGTGGTTTCCCAGAGCTGTTCGGGGTTCATTTCGCCCAGGCCCTTGTAGCGCTGGATGCTCATGTTGCGTTTGACCTCGCCGAGCAGCCAGTCCATGGCTTCGCGGAAGCTGGCCACGCTGGATTCTTTTTCGCCGCGCCGGATTTTGGCACCCAGCCCGATCAGGTCGCGCAGCAGGTCGCCGACTTTGACCAGCTGGGCGTAGTCGCCGGAATCGAGCAGGTCGGCTTCGACATAGCTCAAGTGGACATTGCCGTGGGCACGCCGGGTGATGCGCAGACGGTGGCTGTCGGCTTCGCTCTGGAATTCGGCGGCGACATCGAAATTGCCGTTGTCCAGCGCGGCACCCAGGCTGGCTTCGGCCTGCATGGCGGCACCACTGTCGGCCAGGCTGATACGCGGAATCCGCATCAGCGCCTGCAGCACCATGTCGGGCAGCAGGCGGGTGAGGCGCTCGCATACGGCTTCGGCCAGGAAGTATTCGCGCGCCAGGTTTTCCAGTGCGTCGCCGCCTATCGGCATGGCCCCGTCCATGGGCGTGAGTTCGGCGTCTTTCATGGCCTCGGTCATCAGGTGGGCTTTCAGTTCGTGCTCATCCTTGATGTAGCGTTCGCTGCGGCCGTGTTTCACCTTGTACAGCGGCGGCTGGGCGATGTAGATGTGGCCGCGTTCGACCAGCTCGAGCATCTGGCGATAGAAGAAGGTGAGCAGCAGGGTGCGGATGTGCGCGCCGTCCACGTCGGCGTCGGTCATGATGATGATGCGGTGGTAGCGTAGCTTTTCGGGGTTGTAGTCGTCCTTGCCGATGCTGGTGCCCAGTGCGGTAATCAGCGTGGCGATTTCCTGGCTGCTGATGACTTTGTCAAAACGCGCGCGCTCGACGTTGAGGATTTTGCCTTTCAGCGGCAGGATCGCCTGGAATTTACGGTCGCGGCCCTGCTTGGCGGAGCCGCCTGCGGAGTCGCCCTCCACCAGATAGATTTCGCACAGCGCGGGGTCTTTTTCCTGGCAGTCGGCGAGTTTGCCGGGCAGGCCCAGGCCGTCCATGATGCCTTTGCGGCGGGTGATTTCGCGCGCCTTGCGGGCGGCTTCGCGGGCACGCGCGGCGTCGACGATCTTGGCGCACAGCAACTTGGCGTCGCTGGGGTTTTCGAGCAGGAATTCGGCGAGTTTCTGGCCGACGACTTCCTGCACCACCGGCTGCACTTCGCTCGATACGAGTTTGTCTTTGGTCTGTGACGAGAATTTGGGCTCGGGCACTTTCACCGACAGCACGCAGGTGAGGCCTTCGCGCATGTCGTCGCCAGTGGTTTCGACCTTGGCTTTTTTGGCGACTTCGTTTTCTTCGATGTATTTGTTCAGCACCCGCGTCATCGCCATGCGCATCCCGGTGAGGTGGGTGCCGCCGTCGCGCTGCGGGATATTGTTGGTGAAGCACTGCACGGTTTCGGCGTAGCTGTCGTTCCACTGCATCGCCACTTCGATGGTCATGCCGTCTTTTTCGCCGACGGCGTGGAAGATCTTGGGATGCAGCACCGACTTGACGCGGTTCATGTAATTGACAAACCCCTTGACGCCGCCAGAGTGGGCGAAGTTTTCGGTCTTGCCGTCGCGCTGGTCGATGAGCTCAATCTTCACGCCGTTGTTAAGGAAAGACAGCTCGCGGATACGCTTGGCGAGGATGTCGAAATGGAACACGACCTGGCCCACGCCGAAGATTTCTTCGTCGGCCAGAAAATGCACCTCGGTGCCGCGGTTCTGCGTATCGCTCACCACCACCATGGGAGAAACTTCCACGCCGTTCTGGATTTCGATCGGGCGGTCGACGACCTTGCCCTGGTTGAAGGTCATTGCGTATTTCTTGCCGTCCCGACGCACGATGAGCTTGAGCCATTTCGACAAGCCGTTGACGCACGACACGCCAACGCCATGCAGGCCACCCGATACCTTGTAGCTGTTCTGGTTGAACTTGCCACCGGCGTGCAGCACGGTCATCACGATTTCGGCCGCGCTGCGCTTGGGTTCGTGCTTGTCGTCGAATTTGACGCCCACCGGTATGCCGCGCCCGTTGTCGGTGATCGAGATCGAGTTGTCGGTGTGGATGGTGACCTTGATGTCGTCGCACCAGCCTGCGAGCGCTTCGTCGATGGCGTTATCCAGCACTTCGAACACCATGTGATGCAGGCCCGTGCCATCGGACGTATCGCCGATGTACATGCCGGGCCGTTTGCGCACCGCCTCCAGGCCTTCCAGCTGCTGGATGCTGTCTTCGTCGTAGCCGCCGTTCTGATTGTCGGGCGCGGTGTTATCGGGTTTCTTGCTCATGGGGTGTCGGTTCCGGAAAAACTGCTGCTGCGGTGTGCTGGCGGGTGTGAAGTAAATGAATCCGCGCCTGGCTTAAGGGCACTTCTATAAATTGTCATCGCGAGGAGCGAAGCGACGTGGCGATCCAGAAAGAACGTTGATATATCGAAGTTTCTGGATTGCTTCGCGGAATTTATGCCCTCCGGGTGCTCGCAATGACGGAAATTGAATTTATAGAAGTGACCTTAAATAAATCAGCGCGTGGTTTAAAGTCTCGGCTTAAATTCTCATCGGCATGACGACGTACTTGAATCCGGCTTCGCTTTCGCTGGTGAGCAACATGCTGCTGTTGGCGTCGCCGAGGGACAGGGTGATCTCATCACTCGCCACGGCGGCGAGCCCGTCGAGCAGATAGGTGACGTTGAATCCCACATCCAGCGGGTCGCCGCCGTAGACGACTTCGATTTCATCGGCGGCTTCTTCCTGCTCGTTGTTGTTGCACACGATGCCGAGCGTGTTTTCGCTCATCACCAGCCGCACGCCACGGAATTTTTCGTTCGACAGGATCGCTGCGCGTTGCAGGGCCTGGATCACAGTCTGGCGGTTGGCCTTGAGGTGGCGTGGCTGGTTGACCGGAATGACGCGCTGGTAGTCGGGGAATTTGCCGTCCACCACTTTGGACACCAGCTCGGTACCGGGCAGGGTGATCGTGACCTGGTTTGCGCCGATGCGCAGTTCAACCGGGTCGTCCACATCGTCCAGCAGCTTGGTCAGTTCCATCACCGTCTTGCGCGGGATGATCACTTCACGCAGCGTGGCGGTGTTGTCCTGCTCGGTTTCGGCGTAGCTCAGGCGGTGGCCGTCGGTGGCGACGACCCGCACGGCCTTGCCATCGAGCACCAGCAACATGCCATTGAGGTAATAGCGGATGTCCTGGCTGGCCATGGCGAACTGCACCAGCTGCAACAGCCGTTTGAGGGTTTTTTGCGGCAGGCGCACGGCTTCACTCTGGCCGACGCCGGTTTCGACCCGGGGAAAATCCGCAGCGGGCAGCGTTTGCAGGGTAAAGCGCGACTTGCCGGCACTCACCACCACCTGGCTGTCCTTGGTGTCGAGTTTGACCTGGGCATTGTCGGGCAGGGCACGCACGATATCGAAGAGCTTGCGCGCTGCCAGGGTGATGGCAAAGTCTTCGCCGGTCTTGGCTTCGAGCTGGGTGCTGATCTGCAATTCCAGATCGGTGGCCAGCAGGGTGAGCTTGCCGGCTTTCTTTTCCAGCAGCAGGTTCGACAGGATGGGCAGGGTATGACGCCGTTCCACCACCCCCACTACCGAGGAGAGAGAAGCGAGAAGTGCGTTGCGGTCGCTTTGTATCAGTAACATATATATATACCTAGTAATCGTAATAAAGGCGGCCCTGAACTGGGGATAAACCGTTTACCTGAATTAAAACAGCTGCTTGCCGGTATTGAGCCAGGTGGATAACTGCTTGGCAGCGCGGAAGCAAAAAGGATGAAAAAGTGCCTTGCCCGTGTTTGCGCGGTTTATCCACATTTCATCCTCAGCTTGTCAGCGTTTGTAATAACACCAGATAGTCGCGCCCGATATTCACCTCGGTCTCGCGTAATTCGGCCACCTTGCGACAGGCATGGATGACCGTGGTGTGATCGCGCCCGCCAAACGAATCGCCGATTTCCGGCAGAGATC
>JAJXUA010000187.1 GCA_021783275.1 Pseudomonadota bacterium | reverse complement strand
GCCGAGTCTCACGCGCTGGCGTGTGCTGGGATATGAAGCAGACGGCGCTGCGACGCGCGTCGAACTCGAACCCGTCACCGGCCGCTCGCACCAGTTGCGCGTTCATCTGCGTGCGCTGGGTCATCCAATACTCGGCGACGCCTTGTACGCGCCGCCGGAGGTGCAGGCGAGGGCGGGCCGTTTGTTGTTGCACGCGGCAGCGCTGGGATTTGCGCATCCGCTGACGGGTGAAGCGATGCGCTTTACGTCCGCGGTGCCGTTCTGAAGGCGTCGGGCGTTTTTTGCAGCGGCAGCAGCGCCGCGCACAACATGGCAAGCAGCAGCCAGATCATGACGGACCACTGCGCGGTGTAAAAAGAAGGATGGGTGTTGAGCGGGAATATCCAGGCCATGACCGCCATGGCAATCGGCAGCGCAAGCAGCCTGCGTTCCGCGTCTGCCGCGCGCCAGTATCGCACCAGGAGGGCGTAGAACAGGCCCAGTCCGAGCAGGCCGATCAGGCCGGTTTCCGAGGTGACTTCCACGACCATCTGATGGGCATAGAAAGCGCCGGTCAGCCGGCCTGATTTTTCGTCGGTGGAGACAAAAATATCGCCCGGCTGGGCAAATTCGGGATAGGCATAGCGGAACGCCCGAACGCCGACGCCGTTGACGGGGTGCGCCTCGATCATGGCGAAAGCGTCTTTCCAGAGCGTCCAGCGGAGCGAAAGCGCCTGATCGATTTTGGCCTCGTCGCCGGAAAGCAGCAGCAGGGTCTTGTCCAGCCGCTGCTTCGCAGCCGGGTTCTCGAATGCGGAAAATGTGCCGACGATGCCGACCACGGCGGCGACTGCGCCCATTTTCCACAGCGGCACGCCGCGTCGCCGGGTTTCCGAAAACAGCAACCACACACAGACCAGGCCGAAGCTGACCCAGCCGCCCCGGCTGCCCGCAAGCACGACAACCGCACCGGCCATGGCGGTCGCCAGCAGCATCAACACCGGTTTGCTGCGCAGCGCGAGCATGATGAAGGGCGCAAGTACGGGCATGGCGTTGCCCAGCTTGGGTTGGCCCTCGCCGAATACGCCGTTGAGGCGGGTGGGCGAGAGCGCAAAACCGAGGAAATCATGTCCGGCCGCGGCCTGGAACAGTGCGTCCACCACCCAAAACGCGGCCAGTCCGGCCATCAGCTTGAACAGCAGCGCCACCTGATTCGGCTTGCTCAATGCCCAGATCACGAACAGCCCGGCGAGATAGAGCCGGATGAACGACAGGCTGGTGCCCCCGGATTTTTTCAGGTCGTAGCTGTCCGGGAAGGAAATCAGGATGGGAATCCAGATGCAGGCAAACAGCAGGGTGAAAAACCGGACACCCGGCTCCTGAAAAAATGCCCGGCCGGAGCGATAGGCCAGCACGCCGCCGCCTATCGTCATGAACAGCAGCGGCAACTCGACCGACCGGCTAAACGGAAACAGCAGGAAGCAGGAGAAAACCAGCCAGGTGTAGTGCTGTGCTTGAAGGGATCGTGTCATAGGCAGGGTGGGCCGTGCCGGATCGGTGGCCGGGCAGTCGCTCATTCGGGTTGCAGCAAGGATTCGGGCGCCCGGCAGCTGCGCCAGGCCGCAGCATTATGCCGGATTAAATCCGCCAACATGCGGGGCTCAGGCAGGCAGACCGGCAAGCGCAGCCTGCAATTGCTGACGCACCACCGATTCGGAGAAATAGTGCTGGCTGGTCATGGCCGCCGCGTCGCCGAGCAGGGGCAGTTCGCACGGGTTCGTCGCCAGGGCAGACACGCGATCGGCCAGGGACTGGGCATCCCCCGCCGGGATCCAGACCAGCCCGCTATGTCCGGCCGCGCTCAGGACTGCAGGGTAGGCATCGGCCGAACGCGTGATCACCGGCCGGCCACAGGCCAGCGACTGGAATACCTTGTTGGGGATGACCCGGCCCGCCTTGGGCGTGGCGCCGAATACGCCCAGCAGGATATTGGCCCGGTGAATGCGTGCGGGAAGGATTTCGTAAGGCAGCCAGTTTTCAAAGCGCACGTTCGCCAGCCCGCGCGCCTGCGTTTCACACCCGGCGCGCAGGGGGCCTTGTCCCAGCAGGACCCAATTGACCGGCGGTCCCCGATAGAGACGGGCCGCCTCGACGACGACCTGGGGGCCCTGAAGCGGGATGAAACTGCCATAAAACAACAACTCCAGCGGATCGTCCTGTCCCCGGGCGGGTTGCAGCTGCGGTTTGAACAGCGCTTCTTCGGCACCGACATAGACCACTGCGAGCTGCTGCCTGGGGACGCCCAGCACCTCGGCAAAATAATCAGCGTGAGCGGGGGTGTCGGCGATCACACGGCTGGCGCGTTGAAACAGCGTGCGCTCCCAGCCCAGCAAGCGTTTTGCACGCGCGCTGTCGGCGCTGAGTTTTGCCCGTTCGTCCACCTGCTTGTCGTACGCGGAGATGAGCGGATCGAAAACCAGGGGAACGCGATGACGCTGCGCCCAGCGAGCTGCAGCCGCCAGATCGCGCTGCCTGAAACACGGCACCCAGACCAGATCGGGCCTGGGCAGGCGGGACAGTCTCGCTTCCCAGTCGGCCACGCCGGCAAACCGGGGATGGAAGTCCCGGACCTGCCAGCCCAGGCTCGCGAACAGCTTGCGCAGGATGCGGTTGCGTGAATAGGCGGGATCGAAACGTCCCCACCAGAGAACACTCGGCACTTGTACCTTTCTTGTCGGCGAATAATTCAATGTCGGTCAGCACACCTTCGCCGGGGCGATGACTTCGGGCAAACAGGCTTCGAGGTTCTGTCGATGCCGCAAACGCGATAGAGTGCTGCGCTGAATGCGGGGTTAGTCGCA
>JAJXUA010000067.1 GCA_021783275.1 Pseudomonadota bacterium | reverse complement strand
ACGGGCACAGCGCGAGATCACCAGATCGAGCAGCGGGATCAGGCTTTCGCCGCCTTCCAGCGAAAAACGTTTCTGCCCGACATGCCGCGTGTGGAGGAATTTTTCCAGGGTTTCGGCATCGGTCAGACGTTTCAACAACTGCTTTTTCAGCGCGATCGACGCGCCATGACGTCCCTGTGCCGACTCGATACGCTCCTGCAGCCAGCGCTTGCGGGTGACATCACTGAGGTGCATGTATTCAAAACCGACGCGACCGCAATACGCCCCCTGCAGGCGCGTGAGAATCGACGCCAGCGGGGCGCGATCCACGCCAAACAGCGAGCCGGTATCGAACAGGCGCGTCAGGTCGGCTTCGCCCAGGCCGTAATGCGCGGGGTCGAGTTCGGGGGTGGGCGGTGGTTCGAAACGCCGCAGGGGATCAAGATCGGCCCGCCGCACGCCGAGTGTGCGATAGGCGTTGATCAGCCGCAGCACGGCGACCTGGGCGGCGTCACCCGCAGCCCCCGCCGCCTCGCCGGGCAAGGCGGCCGACAGCGCGCCGCCCAGGCTGCCGGGATCAAACTGGTCGAGATAGGCCAGGTTGTCCGGATGCAGGGCGGCGCTGGCCTGCCAGTCGGCGACGTTCATGCGTCCTGCAATCAGGCCCGGCCGCGCTGTTCGATCGGCACGAATTCGCGGCGCGTCGCACCGGTATACAGCTGGCGCGGACGGCCGATCTTGTGTGCCGGGTCGGACAGCATCTCGTTCCACTGCGCGACCCAGCCGGCGGTACGCGCCAGCGCGAACATCACGGTGAACATGCTCGCCGGGATGCCCATGGCGCGGAAGATGATGCCGGAATAGAAATCGACGTTGGGATAGAGCTTGCGGCTGACGAAATAGTCGTCTTCAAGCGCGATGCGTTCCAGTTCCATCGCCATTTTGAATTGCGGATTGTCCTTGAGGTCGAGCACTTCCAGCACTTCGTGACAGGTTTCGCGGATGATTCGCGCACGCGGATCCATGTTCTTGTACACGCGATGACCGAAGCCCATGAGACGGAAGCCGCTGGATTTGTCCTTGGCACGCGCGATGAATTCGGGAATGCGCGACACGTCGCCCATTTCGTCGAGCATCCGCAGCACGGCTTCATTCGCGCCGCCGTGCAGCGGCCCCCACAGCGAAGCCATGCCGGCCGCGACGCAGGCGTATGGATTCGCCCCGCTTGACCCGGACAGACGCACGGTCGAGGTCGAGGCGTTCTGCTCGTGGTCGGCGTGCAGGATGAAAATGCGGTCCAGCGCCCGCGCCAGCACCGGGTTGGGCTCGTAGGGCTCGCACGGCGTCGAGAACATCATGTGCAGAAAATTCTCGGCGTAGCTGAGCCGGTTCTGCGGATAGACGAAGGGCTGACCTTCGTTGAACTTGTAGGCCCAGGTGGCGACGGTGGGAATCTTGGCGATCAGCCGGTGCGCAACGATTTCGCGATGCTTGGGATTAAACAGATCGGTGCCTTCGTGATAGAACGCACTCATCGCGCCGGTGACGCCGATCATCACCGCCATCGGGTGCGCGCTGCGGCGAAAGCCGCGAAACACGTTTTCCATCTGATCGTGCAGCAGGGTGTGGTGGCGGATCGACTGCTCAAACGCCGCCTTCTGTTCGGCCGTGGGCAGTTCGCCATGCAGCAGCAGGTAACTCACCTCCATGTGGTCGGACTGGTACGCCAGCTCTTCGATGGGGTAGCCGCGGTAATACAGCAGCCCTTCGTCGCCGTCGATATAGGTGATGGCCGAATTGCACGACGAGGTGGCGGTAAAGCCGGGATCGTGGGTGAAATAGCCGTGGCCGGCCAGGGCGCGCAGATCGATCACCGGCTTGCCGTAGGTGCCTTCCAGGACCGGCATTTCGATCGGCGGGCTGCCATCGCTGAAACTGAGGGTGGCGGTTTTTTTCATCTTGCTTCCACATTAAGGGCCGCGCGAAATGTTCGCAGGCGTTGTACAAGCGCTGCCAGGTCGGTCTCGCCCACGGGCGTCCTGCCTTGCAGCCGGTCTGCAATCTCCATGTCCGACAGGCTCAGCAGCCGCTCGAACGCAGCCGTCTCATGGGGTGGAAGTGTAGCGCGGTGCGCGGCCCAAAAGCCACCCAGCCACAGATCAAGTTCGAGCACGCCCCGGCGGCAGCGCCAGGTGATGCGCGCGGCGCACTCAGACACGGCGCTTGACCAGCAGGGATTTGATGCGGCCGATGGCCTCGGTTGGATTGAGGCCCTTGGGGCAGGCATCGACACAGTTCATGATGCCGCGACAGCGGTACAGGCGGTAGGGATCTTCCAGATTATCGAGCCGCTCGGCGGTCGCCTCGTCACGGCTGTCCGCGATGAAACGGTAGGCCTGCAAGAGCCCCGCCGGGCCGACAAAAGTATCAGGATGCCACCACGACGAGGGGCACGAGGTCGTGCAGCACCCACACAGGATGCATTCGTAGGCACCATCGAGCAGCGCACGGTCCGCCGGGCTTTGCAGGCGCTCGACCTCGGGTTCGGGGGCGTCGTTGACTAGCCAGGGCTTGATCGAACGATACTGTTTGTAGAACGGCTCCATGTCCACGATCAGGTCGCGGATCACCGGCAGCCCCGGCAAGGGCCGCACTTCGATGGGCTCTTTCAGCTCCGACAGCGGCGTAATGCACGCCAGCCGGTTTCGGCCGTTGACGTTCATCGCGTCCGACCCGCACACGCCTTCACGGCACGAACGCCGCAGCGCCAGTGTCTCGTCCTGCGCCTTGATCGCCAGCAATGCGTCAAGCAGCATCTTGCCGGCCGGGTCGATGTCGAGTTCGACGTCCTGCAGATACGGCTTGGCGTCAGTCTCGGGGGTGTAGCGGTAGAGGCGGAATTTCATACTTACCCCCAGTCTGCGATGGTTGCAACGGCTTCGCTTTTCGCCTGTGGGCGAGTTACTTTCTTTTGCTTCGCCAAAAGAAAGTAACCAAAGAAAAGGCGACCCCACATCGCTGCCCTTCGGGTCCCCGATTGGTCGCGCGCGGCCGGGCGCTCCACCAAATCGCCCTGGCAAGGCGCACAAAACGCGCCTTGCTGCGGAGCTCGGACACGGTTCCGCTTTTTCCCCGTCCGCACGCACCCAATCGGCAGCGCTGAAGGGGAACAACCCCCTGAGCCGTCATCGCGTAAAGCTGCCAGTTCGCCAAGCGCTGACGCGCGCACGGGTGCCCCTTGTGTGGCGCCGAGAAGCGCAGCCGCCCGAGGGAAAAAGGGGCCGGGTGTCCGAGCTCCGCAGCAGGGCACGTTTTGTGTGCCCTGCCAGGGCGAGTTCCAGCCCCGCCTCGGGCGGCGAGCATCGCAGGGGAGCCGAAGGCCGACACACCAGGGGTGGCTTTTTCTTTGGTTACTTTCTTTTGGCCACGCAAAAGAAAGTGACTCGCCCACAGGCGAAAAGCGAAGCCGCTGCATTGGAATCGACAAACACAATGGGACCATCAATACACCCTCGCCTTCGGTTTCACCGATTCCAGTGTCAGTGGCTTCAGCTTCACCGGCTTGGTATCGACCAGATCGTCCGGCCTGA
The DNA here is from genome assembly GCA_021783275.1 of Pseudomonadota bacterium. GTDB lineage: Bacteria > Pseudomonadota > Gammaproteobacteria > Burkholderiales > Thiobacillaceae > Thiobacillus. Next base: position 9,352 of record JAJXUA010000067.1, on the reverse strand, counting down.
AATACAGGCTGTGCTTCAGCCAGTGCGCATCATCGCGCTGCGGAAAATCCTCGCGGGTATGCGCGCCGCGGCTTTCGGTGCGATGCATCGCCGAGACCAGCGTCGCGCGTGCGACGGCAATCAGGTTGTCGAGTTCGAGCGCTTCGATGCGCGCGGTGTTGAATATCCGGCTGGTGTCGGTGAGCCCGGCGCGGGCCAGGCGTGCTTCGAGTTCGTCGAGCCGGGTGAGTCCGGCACGCAGATGGGCATCGGTGCGGAATACACCACAGTGCGCCTGCATCAGTTGGCGCAGGTCGGCGGTCAGCGCGGCGACACGTTCGCTGCCGGGACGGTCCCAGCGTGCCAGCCGCGCACGGCTGCTATCGGCGGCGTCGGCGGGCAGCGAACGGGGATAGGGGTTGTCGCGCAGATAACCGAGCATGTGTTTGCCCGCCGCGCGGCCGAACACGATCAGATCAAGCAGCGAATTGCCACCCAGCCGGTTGGCACCGTGCACGGAGACGCAGGCACATTCGCCGACAGCGTAGAGCCCCGGCACGGCTTCTTCCGGCCCGGTGCGCGCGGGGATCACGACCTGACCGTGCAGATTGGTGGGGATGCCGCCCATCATGTAGTGCGCGGTCGGCGCGACCGGGATGGGTGCTGTCACCGGATCGACGCCAGCGAAGCGAATGGCCAGATCGCGGATGCCGGGGAGCTTTTCGGCGATGACTTTTTCGCCCAGATGGTCGAGCTTGAGATCGATATGGTCTTTTTGCAGGCCGCAACCACGCCCTTCGGCGATCTCGATGGCAATCGCGCGCGCCACCACATCGCGCCCGGCCAGGTCTTTGGCCTGCGGCGCGTAGCGTTCCATGAAACGCTCGCCGTTCCGGTTCAGCAGATAACCGCCCTCGCCGCGCACGCCCTCGGTGATGAGACAGCCGACCCCGGCAATGCCGGTGGGATGAAACTGCCAGAACTCCATGTCCTGTAGCGGCAGTCCGGCGCGCAGCACCATGCCGAGGCCGTCGCCGGTGTTGATCATGGCGTTGCTGGTATTGCCGAAAATGCGCCCCGCCCCGCCGGTCGCGAGCAAAGTCGTGCGCGCTTCGATCAGCAGCGGCTCGCCGGTTTCGATGCACAGTGCGGTGACGCCGAGACAATAGCCTTCGGCGTCGCGCACCAGATCGAGTGCAAAGTATTCGTCGAAAAACTGCGTGCGCGCAGCCAGGTTCTGCTGATACAGCGTATGCAGCAGCGCGTGGCCGGTGCGGTCGGCAGCCGCGCAGGTGCGCGTGGCCTGTGCGCCACCGAAGTTTTTCGACTGGCCACCGAAGGGACGCTGGTAAATCTTGCCGTTGTCGAGCCGAGAAAACGGCAGCCCCATGTGTTCAAGCTCGTAGACTGCGCTGGCGGCCTCGCGGCACATGAATTCGATTGCGTCCTGATCGCCGAGCCAGTCGCCGCCTTTCACCGTGTCGTAGAAATGCCATTCCCAGCGGTCGTCGTCCACGTTCGCCAGCGCGGCGGTGATGCCGCCTTGCGCCGACACAGTATGCGAACGCGTCGGAAACACTTTTGACACTACCGCGACAGTGAAATCCGAACGCGCGAGTTGCAGCGCCGCGCGCAGACCCGCGCCGCCGCCGCCGATGATGAGTGCATCGAAACGCCGTGTGTTCATGCAAGCCGCCCCAGCAGTACAGCCAGCCAGATCACGCTGCCCGCGAGCACGGCGATGACGATGAGGTAGAGCGCGAGCCGCAGCGCAGTCGGGCGTACATAATCCATCAGCAGGTCGCGCATCCCCACCCAGGCGTGCAGCGCCAGCGCACACGCCGCCAGCAGCAGCGCCACGCGCATCCACATGGGAGTAAACAGCGCATGCCAGGCCGGGTAATCCAGCGGCAAGGCCGAGAGCACACGCCACAACAGCAACGGCAACAGCAGCGCCAGCAGCACGGCCGTGGCGCGCTGCATCAGCCAGGCCCCTGTGCCGGTGTGCGCGCCGCTCGCGCGCGTCATGTGAGCAGCCACCTGGCAAAACCCAGCGTCGCCAGCCCCGACAACAGCAGCACGACAATGCTGCTCGTCCGCGCGGTTTTCAGGTTCGTGCCGATGTGCGCATCCATCGCCAGATGCCGAAGACCGGCAAAAAAATGATGCGCAAACCCCCACGCCAGAGCGACAGCCAACAGCTTCACCAGCGGATGCTGTACACAGTCGCGCATGGCCTGGAATCCCGCCTCGCTCACCAGCGAAGTCGACAGCGCCCACACTCCCAGCGGCAAGGCCAGAAACAGCAGCACGCCCGAAATGCGATGCAGGATCGACACCCAGCCCGGCAGCGGCAGGCGGAGACGGGTGAGGCCGAAATCAATTGGACGGCTGTCTGTGTTCACAAATCAGGCGGTGCGATGAGGTTTCGCATTCAGACTCGGGCTTGTCCGCTGATCGCGTGCAGCCGGTCCGGCAAGAGGTTGGGGGCTGGGCGCTGACGCATCATCCACAGGGGGCTCCAATCCATGATCAATGTCAAACAACCGGAATTGCTGCGCCGTCCGTTGGGGCAATACACCCGCCAGCGCAGCAATTTCGTCTGCCGGCACATTGGCCAGTTCGCGCGGTTCCAGCTTGTGCAGACCACCGCCATACACCCGGCCATTGCCCAGCAGGGTCTGCGCAGGAATGGCATTTAGAGCCCGCCAGATAGCACGCAGGGTCTGCGGCCTGTTGTCCAGTTGCTTTGCCAGCGCGGGCTTGGGATACAGCATCAGGTAGACATTGGTGGCAAGCGCGTCGGACTCATTCAGGATGAAACGGAATGGACGGGTATTGCCATCACTGCGCCCGAGATAAGTGCAGACGATAGGTGCCGCCGCGCGACGCTCCTGGGCATACCATATCCGGCGATTGCGGCACACATAGCGTGTCGCAACGCTGTCCACCCCGGTTTGCAGGTACGCCCAAAGCGTTGGGTATTGCACGCGCAGCGTTACTTCAGGCAAATCACAATCCAGCAGGAACAGACGCTTGTCCAGCTTCGGCACACCCTGCGCATCGGCCTTGACGGTATCGTCCGCGAGGTGTCGCGCACTGGGTAGCACGGGCCGCAGGAAAGCCGGTGGCAAACGCAGCGCCTTCGCCTGTGCTTCGTCAAGAATGAAAAAACCATTACAGCCCGTAGCGATGCCGCGCTTGATGTCGAAGAGATCGCCGAGCCGATACCCAAAGTGTTCGGCATCCGGTTCATGCTCAGGGTAGCGCGTCCATTTGGTCGCGCCTTCCAGAACGCGAACCGGGAGACGTTTGCAGATGGCCGGCGCAGACAGGCTGCCACCAAAGGAAAACACCGCCTCGTGCCCGGCAGGCGGCGGTGTCTTGCGAAACCAGACCACCGCCGACGACACCAGTGCGTCGTCGAATTGCACATCGTTCGGATCGAAACGGTGAATATGCAGCAGCGTCACTTCGTTCAGCAAATACTGCTTCAGCGCACGCCCATAATTCACGTCCATGAATTCGCTGGGGATCAGCCAGCCGGCAATTCCACCTTCCGCCATCCATGCGTGTGCCAGCGCCATGAAGTGGCAATACAGGCCTGCGAGTCCGCTCAGACGGACATGCGCCCGTTCGCTGGCCAGCGTTTGCAAGCGGCACTTTTCCTCGACGCCCAGATGATGATGACGAACATAGGGGGGATTGCAGATCAGCAAATTGGCCTTGCCGGCTTCATCCGGAACAGGCAGTCGCGTGAAATCCGCCTGTTCGAGCTGGAGGGGAGTATCGCGCCATAGTGCGCGCGTGGGTTCGGCGTAATGGGGGTCCAGTTCGATTCCGCGTGCCGAAGCGATTGTTCGAGGACGGGCGTCGTTAGCCGCGCGAAAAGCGGAGTAAAACGATCCGGTACCAAACGCCGGATCGAGAAAACGAACCGGGCATTCGGGTTCCAGCAACGCCAGGCCATAGTCCAGCACCTCGCGCGCCAGCGCAGGCGGGGTCGCGAACTGCCCCAGCCGGTTGCGCTCGGTCTGGGTTTTTCCGCCATCCCGTTCGGCTTGCAGTTCCATCCGGCGGTGTTCGTGCGCGGTAGTCATAGTCCAAGCCGGGCGAGATCATCGATACGATGCTCCCATACCCAGTCGATCCCCTCGGCCGCTTCATAGCCCAGGTAGCTGCTTTTGTTGGTATTGGTGTAATCGCCTGCTGATTTCGCTTCGATGAATACCGGCATGGCGCGCCGTTGGGCAAGCTTCGGCATGATGACCGCATCAATGGGGATGTTCACGCTGCGCTCGCCCGCCTCCTGACGGATCGGCACGTTCAGCCTTAAGCTGAATGTGCCTGCCGCCATCTTATCGAATCGCAGACCGGTTTGACCGGAAGTATCCGAATAACCGCGTGCTTCGAGCCAGCCTTTGATGGCTGCCAGTTGACGTTTTTCCTGGGCGTTGCGGATGATGGGGTTGGCGACTGCGCCGCACAAACGATCTGCCACGATAATCGCAGCCCGCTGCGTTTCCACACGTCTGGCTGGGTCGTCACGACCCAGCCAGACGAAAATATCCGGGTCGGCGAGTTTTCCAAGCACGCGAATGATGCGGTCAAGCTGCGCGTCCTGATCGCTTGCCGCCAGGCGCAGTGAAATCCGGCCGTACTGTTCCATGCCCTTGACCATTGCAGGCGAAGCACCCGACAGCCCGATCAGTCTGTCCACCGCCAGCGGTGGACAACAGGCCATGCGCAGTGCCGGGAGTATTCCCGGATGCGCGCGCAGGATATGCGTGTCGAGAGCCGCCAGGTTGCGGGTCAGTTTGAGCGCCTGCGCCACATCCCGCGCAGTTTGGCTGCGGGTTTCGCGAAAGGCAGCGGGTGCAAACAGCATGAACCAGTCGTTGTACATATCGACCGAACGGGCGATATCCGGCTTCCACAGATGCGGTTTGTCGAGGTTAATCGGCATGCGCGTCTACACGTGGGAGGTCCATTGGCATATGCGTTTGCTCAGCGCGCTTTCGCCGCCTTCGCCACGGCCTTCGGCACCCGCTTTACCAGACGCGGATCGAAGGGCTTGGGCAGGATGTAGTCGGGGCCGAATTTCAGCTTTTTCAGCTTGTAGGCTTTGAGCACTGATTTGGGCACCGGCTCACGCGCGAGTTCGGCGAGTGCGTGCACAGCGGCGATGAGCATGGCCTGGGTGATCTCTTTGGCGCGCGCGTCGAGCGCACCGCGAAAGATGAAGGGGAAACCGAGCACGTTGTTGACCTGATTCGGGAAGTCCGAGCGGCCGGTCGCCATGACCAGATCGCTGCGCGCGGCGCGGGCTTTTTCCGGCAGGATTTCGGGGTTGGGGTTGGCGAGCGCGAAGACGACGGGTTTGTCGGCCATCGCCTTCACCATCGCCGGGCTCACCAGGTTGGCACCGGAGACGCCGACGAAGACATCCGCGCCGGTCATCGCTTCGGCCAGGGTGCGCAGTTTTGTCTGGCGGGCGTAGGCTTTCTTGAAGCCGTTGAGGTCGGTGCGGCCCTTGTGCACCACGCCTTTGGAATCGACCAGCAGGATGTTGCGTTTCTGTGCGCCCATCGCGACCAGCAGGTTGAGCGAAGCGATGCCGGCGGCCCCCGCGCCGAGGCAGACGATCTTCGCCGTGGCGAGCGCTTTGCCCTGCACATGCAAGGCGTTGATGAGTCCGGCGCAGATGATGACGGCGGTGCCGTGCTGGTCGTCGTGGAACACCGGAATGTCGAGCTTTTTCTTCAGCGCGATTTCGATTTCGAAACAGTGCGGTGCGGCGATGTCTTCGAGATTGATGCCGCCAAAGGTCGGCGCAATGGCGACCACCACGTTGATGAATTCCTGCGGCGTTTTTGCGTTGACTTCGATGTCGAACACGTCGATGCCGGCGAACTGCTTGAACAGCACCGCCTTGCCTTCCATCACCGGCTTGGCGGCGAGCGGCCCGCGGTTGCCGAGACCGAGAATGGCGGTGCCGTCGGTGATCACTGCAACGAGGTTGCCCTTGTTGGTGTAGTCGTAGGCGGTCTTAGGATTCTTCGCGATTTCCAGCACCGGCTGGGCGACGCCGGGGGTATAGGCAAGCGATAAATCAGCCTGGCTGGAACAGGGTTTGGACGATTCCACCGAGAGTTTGCCGGGCTTCGGCAGGCGGTGGTAATCGAGGGCTTTTTTCTTCAGGTCGCTTGGGGTCATTGCGTGCGCACGGCAGGAGGGAGCAGCCCGCATTATCGCGGATTTAACCGCAGTCCGCCCTGTCGGCGCGATGGGCCGTCAGTCTTTCCAGATTTTGAGCTGGGCCCGCAGCCGCGCCACGGCCTGTGAATGCAGCTGGCACACGCGCGATTCGGACACGCCGAGCACGACGCCGATTTCCTTCAGGTTCATGTCCTGTTCGTAATACATGCCCATCATGCTGCGCTCGCGCTCGGGCAGATGGTGGATCGCGGCGATGAGGCTTTCGCGGAAGCCTTCGTCTTCCAGCACCGCGAGCGGATCGCTGCTGCCATCGACCAGATAGCGTTCCAGAAAACTCGCGCTGTCTTCATCGGAAAAATCTTCGTAATACAGCAGCTGCGAGCATTTCACGTCGCCCAGCATCGACTGATACTGATCGATGGGCAGCCCGAGTTCGGCGGAGATTTCCTGTTCGCTGGGCGATTTGCCGTTGCGCTGTTCCAGCCGGTGTATGGCGGATTCGATCTGTCGTGATTTTTGCCGGACATGGCGTGGCAGCCAGTCGGCTTCGCGCAATTCGTCGAGCATGGAGCCGCGTATGCGCTGGGTGGCATAAGACTCGAACTGCGCGCCCTGCGTGCCGTCGAAGCGACTGACGGCATCCATCAGACCGATGAGCCCGACCTGGATCAGGTCGTCGACTTCGACGCTGGCAGGCAGTCGCGCCATCATGTGATAAGCAATACGCTTGACCAGCGGCGCGTATTTCGTGATCTGTTCGTCCTGTGACGAGGCTTTAACCACCATGTTTCGAGGCCATGTTCACCGTATTACCTAGTTTGTAACGGACATCCGGGCCCGTTTCCGCGCCTGCCATTCTAACGGCAAGCGCGGCAATTGCATCAACTTCTTGTGCGGTGTTGTAAACACGCGCCGCAAAGGCCGGATCGAGAAACTGTACACAGGCGGCACGCACCCGGTCACAGGCAGCGGCGTCGCCCAGCAATCCAGCAGACAGATCGGGTCGCTTGTGCGACAGGGTTTTGAGCAGGGCATACGCACGCTGGATCGACGCCGCATCACCCTGCACCCTCAACACACTCCAGCACCGCGTACCCGGCATGATGCGGGCATCGGGCCGGGCCGGATCAAGGTCGAACACAATCTGATCGTAGCGACTCGCTACCTGCTGCAAGGCAGGTTCATCGGCAACGACGCCGGGTGCAATCCAGCCATCGCCAAACACCTGCGGCAGCAGGTGCAGCGACCCGCGCGCACATTGCTGCTGCCAGTTGAACAGGCTGCGGGTGGGCGCGTCGCTGAACAGGCGATTCTGCGTATCGATCAGCAACGTGGTGCGCCCCAGTCGATACAGTGCCCCGCTCACATCGCGCGCCAGATCGGGGGACGCGGCATAACACTGAATGTGTATCGCGCGCCTGGCGTGCGCCTGCCGCCGCAAACCCGCAGCCTGGTCAGGCAGCATGGTTGTCGCGGGCACTGCGCCCGGCTTCGACACCGGCAAACAGCGGCCAGTCCTGATCTTGCAGCGCGTACGGGGTATCCAGCTGACCGCCTTTCAGCGCGCGATCAACCAGATAGGCCGCGTTGGGTACGTGCAAATCTTCCGGCACGCGCTGCCCGCTGCTGACATGGGCCAGCGGTACACGATGACGGATCAGGCTGTCGAGCGCTGCGCCGGGTTGTGGCGTTTCATCGAGCTTGGTGAGGATGCAGGCGACGCTGCCGGTGCTGTATACGCACATTGCCTGCTCGATGGCAGCCCCTTGCTGGCTGGCTGATATCACGGCGATGCGCTGCACGCCCAGGGTATCCAGCACGTGCAGATCGCGCACGCGCGGATCAGCCGGGGCGCTGCCCGCAGTGTCGATCAGCACCAGTTTCGTATCATTCAATGTCGGCAGCAACTTCGCCAGCTCTGCCGTGTCCTGCACTTCGAGCAGCGATACGCCCAGCAGGCTGGCATAGGCCGAAAGCTGCGCCGTGGCGCCGATACGATAGGTATCTGCCGCCACCAGCACCACCTGCGATGCGCCATGCAGCGCCACGCCACGCGCAGCCAGTTTGGCCAGCGTGGTGGTCTTGCCTGCACCGGTGGGGCCCGCCAGCGCGTAGCGCCCACCCTGGATCAAATTGCTGGCGTGCACGGGCAGGTTGCGGATCAGCACCTGGCGCAACCAGCGTTGCGCGGCAGGCTGGGCCATTCCGCGCGGTGCACGCGCGGCCAGCGTGCGGGCGAGCGCGCTGCCAAATCCCGCTGCAAACAGCGTTTGCAGCAACGCCACGCGCACCGGATCGCGCCGCCGTGTCTGGCTCCAGGCAAATCCGGCCAGCTGGTTTTGCAGCAGTTCGCGCAGACGGGCCAGTTCACTGAGGATGCGCGACGAACCCGGCGTAGCGGATGCGCTGTCCGGTGCTGCCATGCTCGAATCACCGCTGCTCGAATCAGCGCCTCTCAAATCGCCATAGGCACTGGCGAGGATTTCCACCCCCTGCGGGTGGGGCCGGGTTGCCAGCACGACGGCATCGTCGCCCAGCGCGCGGCGAACCTGTGCCAGACCATCCCGCGCATGGGCCGCGATAAAAACCTGCACGCTCATGTGATGTTCTCCAGTCCGAGTTCGGTATTGACCTGCACCATTTTATCCGCAGGCACTTCGGCATAGGCCATCACCGACAGACGCGGCAGGTTGCGTCGCAGCAGGCGTGACAGGATGGCGCGCAATCCGGGCGAAGTCAGCAATACCGGCGGATAGCCGTCGCGCTCGTGCGCGACCGTGGCGCGCTCGGCGGCCTCGTTCAATGCATCCAGCGTGGTGGGCGACAGCAGGGCTTCACCTTCGTCGCCCATTTCGGCAAGCAGCCGCGACTCAGTCGCCGCACTCAGACCGATCACATGCAGCGTATCGCTGCCTTCGAACAGGCGATCGACGATGCTGCGGCCGAGCGCCGCGCGCAGGGTTTCCACCAGCGCGTCGATGGACTGGTTTCTCGGCGCGCACGCTGCGAGCGTTTCGAAGAGGGTGCGGGTATCGCGGATCGAGACGTTTTCGGCGATCAGCTGTTGCAGCACCGCCTGCACGCTGGTGAGCGGCAGATGGCGCGGCGTCACGTCTTCGACCAGGCCGGGATGGCTGCGCGACAGGGTATCCAG
>JAJXUA010000066.1 GCA_021783275.1 Pseudomonadota bacterium | reverse complement strand
ATACGACCCGACGCCGCCCAGCCCGGCCACCAGCACATGGGCGCGCACCAGCCGAGCCTGTTCGTCAGATGTGAGCAGGATACGGGTACGTTCGAATTGCGGCGGCAGGGCGGTGTCCATCGGCTAGAATCGGTTCATGTTGAAATGGCTGGCAACGCTAGTACTGGCACTTCTGTTGATGGGGCTCTTCACGCCCTGGCTCCAGCGTCTGGGCTGGGGCAGGCTGCCGGGCGACTTAAACATCAAACTGGGCAGCCGGGAAAAGCGCCGCCTATTTTACTTCCCCTTGACCAGCGTGGTACTCGGCTCCTTGCTGCTGTCACTGATCGTCTGGCTGCTGGGGCGCTGAAACAGCATGAACAAGGCTTTCGTGAAAGAGTCCGACGCGCCCGACGATGACGGGGAGGAGATCGGCGCGCCCGCCCTGCCCCCAGGCAGCAAAAACTACATGACGCCTGCGGGCTATGCGCAGCTGGATGCGGAATTCAACCAGCTCTGGCGGGTCGAGCGTCCCAAGCTGGTGGAAACGATCCACTGGGCCGCCAGCAACGGTGACCGCTCGGAAAACGGGGACTACATCTACGGCAAAAAACGCCTGCGTGAAGTTGATCGTCGCATCCGTTTCCTGTCCAAACGGCTGGAACATGCCGAAGTCGTAGACCCCGCACAGCGCGAAACCACCGATCAGGTTTTCTTTGGCGCGACCGTCAGGGTTGCGGATGCAGCGGGACAGGAGTCAACCTACATGATCGTCGGTATCGATGAAGCCGACGCCGGACGCGGGCGCATTGCCTGGGTGTCGCCGATGGCGCGCGCGCTGATGAAAGCGCGCGAGGGCGATACCGTCAGCGTCCATACACCGGACGGTCGCCGCGAGGTGGAGATTATCGACGTGCGTTATCAGGCGATCCCGCCCTGACCGCGCGTGATCACGCTTAAATCTGCCGCGCCAATTCGGCTGCCGTGCCGGTATACGTAGCCGGGGTCAGTGCCTTGAGCCGGACTTTTTCAGCGTCGGGAATGCTCAGTCCGTCAATAAAGGCTGCCAGTGTTGCGCGTGTGATGCCGCCCTTGCCGCGCGTCAATTCTTTCAATTGCTCGTAGGGGTTGGCCACGCCATAGCGACGCATCACGGTCTGGATGGGCTCGGCGAGCACTTCCCAGTTGGCGTCGAGGTCGGCAGCGAGCGCAGCCGGGTTGGCTTCGAGCTTGCCCAGGCCACGCAGGCAGGATTCGTAGGCCAAGAGGCTGTAGCCAAACCCCACGCCCATATTGCGCAGCACTGTGGAGTCGGTCAGGTCGCGCTGCCAGCGCGACACGGGCAATTTTTCGGCGAGGTGGCGCAACACCGCATTGGCCAGCCCCAGATTGCCTTCGCTGTTTTCAAAATCGATCGGATTCACCTTGTGCGGCATGGTGGACGAGCCGACTTCGCCCGCTTTGACCTTCTGTTTGAAATAGCCCACCGAAATATAACCCCAGATATCGCGGTTGAAATCGATGAGGATGGTGTTGGCGCGGGCGATGGCATCGTAGAGCTCGGCCATCGCGTCGTGCGGCTCGATCTGGATGGTGTAGGGGTTGAAACCCAGACCCAGGTCCATCACAAAGCTGCGCGCAAAGGCTTCCCAGTCCATGTCGGGGTAGGCCGACAGGTGCGCGTTGTAATTGCCCACCGCGCCGTTGATCTTGCCCAGCAGTTCAACCGAGCCCAGCGTGTCCCACACCCGGCGCAAGCGGTACACCACATTGGCCAGCTCCTTGCCGACCGTGGTGGGTGACGCGGGCTGACCGTGCGTCCGCGACAGCATCGGCAGATCGGCAAATTCATGTGCCAGATCGGTCAGCCGCGCGATCACTTTTTCCAGCGCAGGCAACAGCACGCCATCGCGCGCGCCCTTGAGCATCAGGGCATGCGAGAGATTATTGATGTCTTCGGAGGTGCAGGCGAAATGGATGAACTCGGACACCGCCGCAATTTCGGCATGGTCACGCGTTTTCTCCTTGAGGAAATATTCCACCGCTTTCACATCGTGATTGGTCGTCGCCTCAATGGCTTTGACGCGCTCGGCATCCACAACCGAAAAATGATCGGCGATCTGATCGAGCCGGGTAATGGCTCCGGCAGAAAAGGCAGGCACTTCGACAATCGCCGGTTCGGCGGCCAGCGCTTTCAGCCATTCGATCTCGACGATGACGCGGTATTTGATCAACGCGTACTCGCTGAAAAAATCGCGTAGCGGCGCAGTCTTGCTGCCATAACGTCCGTCGAGGGGAGACAGGGCGGTCAGTGCGGTCAGTTCCATGTTGTGGTCCAGGTCATGCTTGTTAATTGGGGACAGGGAAGCAGGTGAGGAAATGCATGGCTTGACTCCCTGACCTCACTGACCTCCCTGTAAATTCATTCCAGAGAATACGGGGGCTTCATCATTTGTTTACAGCACCCGCCGATCACGCACGGCCTGCGCCAGTGTGCCGCTATCGACATATTCCAGCTCACCGCCCACCGGCACACCCCGCGCCAGTCGGCTGACTTTGAGGCCGCGCGCTTTCAGCAGTTCGCCGATGGTGTGCGCAGTGGCTTCGCCTTCGGGGGTGAAGTTGGTGGCGAGCAGCACCTCTTCCACTTCGCCATCGAGCGCGCGGGTGATCAGCCGGTCGAGGTGGATTTCACGCGGGCCGATGCCGTCCAGCGGACTCAGGCGTCCCATCAGCACAAAATACAGTCCGCTGAAACTGTGGGTGGCTTCCATCATGTTGAAGTCGGCGGGCATTTCGACCACCGCCAGTTGCCGTTTGTCACGCCGTTCACTGGCGCAGACTTCGCAGGTGTCAGCTTCGGAAAAATTGTTGCACAGGCGGCAGTGAACCAGGTGGGTCAACGCATGATGGAGCGCACCCGCCAGCGATTCGGCACCCTGCCGGTCGCGCTGCAGCAGGTGGTAGGCCATGCGCGCGGCTGACTTGGGCCCGACGCCAGGCAGCACGCGCAGGGCGGTAATCAGATGCTCAAGCGCGGCAGGCTGCACGTCGTGTTTCCGTCAGTTCAAAAAGGCAGTTTCATCCCGGGCGGGATTGGCAAACCTGCGGTGACGCTGCCCATTTTTTCCTGCACGGTGGCTTCCACTTTGCGCACCGCGTCGTTCACGGCCGCAGCGACGAGGTCTTCCAGCATCTCCTTGTCATCGCCCATCAGGCTGGGATCAATGACAACACGCCGCACGTCGTATTTGCAGGTCATGGTGACCTTGTCCATTCCGGCTCCGCTGGCGCCTTCGATCTCGATTTCGGCCAGCTTGGCCTGCATCTTGGCCATGTTTTCCTGCACCTGCTGCACCTGCTTCATCATGCCGCCTAGGCCGCCTTTCATCATGGGTGTTCTCCTGTGGGTTGTATGGTGGACGCGTCGATCTGGCCGCCGAGCTGATCGACAAGTTCGCGCACAAAGGGGTCGGATTCAATCGCAGCAACGGCTTCGGCGTGCCGTGCCTGCTTGACACGGCTGCGAACCTGCTGCGGGGTCTGCTCCGCGGCTGCGCCGATTTCGAAGTTCACGTTCAGTGCTGCGCCATGCTTGTCGCGCAATGCAGAAACCAGTTTGTCCTGATACGCACGATCCAGCAGATGTTTGTCGGCTTCGCCGACACGCAGCGTCACCGAGGTGTCGGTCTGCGTCACCAGTTCGCAATGATCAGCCAGCATTTTCGCCATGCCGCCCAGCCGCAGATCGGCCACCACAGCAAGCCAGTCCCAGGCCGTCCGTGGCACGGGTTCACGCGCGTCGAGCTGGACAGCACGTAATGCAGGCGGCGCAGCGGACGCAACAGGCTCGGCCGCTTGCGCTTGCGGGATATCGGGTTCAGCGCGACGGGGTGCAGACGCGGCTGGCTCTGGCTGTCGCAGGGGCCGCGTGTTGGACGCAGGCGGACGCGCCGGAGGGGTGTCCCCGCTGCCCGGCGCAAAGGCCAGCATCCGCAGCAGGGTCATGCAAAACCCGGAATATTCATCGGGTGCGAACGGCAAATCACGGCGGCCATTCAGGGCGATCTGGTAATACAGTTGCACCGTTTCGGCATCGAGCGCGGCAACAGCGGTCTGCATCCGTTCGCCGTCCAGTCCGCTGTCCGGGGTGTCCGGGGTATGCAGCCGCATCGCCAGCTGCGCCAGCAGGTTGCCCAAGTCCTGCAGGGTGGCATCAAACGCGATGCCGTGCTCGGATAACTGCCGCGCCTGATCGAGCACGGCATCGGCATCGCGCGCGGCCAGCGCATCGAGCAGGTCAAACAGGTAATCGCGCCGCACCGTGCCGAGCATGGCTTCTACTGCCGCTGCTTCGACGCTGCCGCCGCCGTAGGCGATTGCCTGGTCGGCCAGCGACAGCGCATCGCGCATGGACCCGGCCGCCGCCCGCGCCAGCAGGGACAAGGCCGCAGGTTCGCTGGTCACGTTTTCGGCTGCCAGCACTACACCCAGATGCTGCGCCACCAGCGCGGGTGACATCGGCTTGAGGTTGAATTGCAGACAGCGGCTCAGCACCGTCACCGGAATTTTCTGCGGGTCGGTGGTGGCGAGAATGAACTTGATATGGGCAGGCGGTTCTTCCAGCGTTTTCAGCATCGAGTTGAAGGCCGGCTTCGACAGCATATGCACTTCGTCGATGATGTAGACCTTGTAGCGTCCGACCGTCGGCGCGTATTGCGCGTTGTCGAGCACTTCGCGCATGTTGTCCACGCCGGTGTTCGACGCCGCGTCGAGTTCGAGCAGATCGACAAAGCGCCCGGCGTCGATTTGCGTACACGCCGAACACACGCCGCACGGCGTAGCGGTGACGCCGGTTTCGCAGTTGAGACATTTGGCGAGAATGCGCGCCAGCGTGGTTTTGCCGACGCCGCGCGTGCCGGTGAGCAGATAGGCATGGTGCAGCCGACCCTGCGTCAGCGCGTTGGAGAGTGCCTGGACAACGTGCTCCTGGCCTTTGAGATCGGCAAACGCGCGCGGTCGCCACTTGCGCGCGAGCGCCAGTGCGGGGGATGCGGAATCGCCGAAAAGATCAGTCATTGTCAGGGGACAGAAGACAGGGGACAGAAGACAGTAAGGCAAACTGTCCGCTGTCCGCTGTCGGCTGAAGTGGCGAGCCTGACCCCGGCACTGGCGTCATTCGCTGGGGCTGCTTCCTTCCGGACCTGACCCGATTCACGAACTAGCCATGCGGGGAGACCCGCCGTGGGCATTTTAACCCGGATGCCTGACTATTCCTCATCCCCCGGCACTGTCAGCCGGCGTTTTTTCACGGCGCTGGCCAGCATCCGCAGCAAGGGATCGGTATCGTCCCAGCCAATGCAGGCATCGGTGATGGACTGGGCATATTCCAGCGGCTGGCCGGGTACCAGATCCTGTCGTCCGGCAGTCAGATGGCTTTCGATCATCATGCCGATGATGCGGCTGTCGCCGCCTGCCACCTGGGCTGCCACATCGGCACCGACTTCGATCTGCCGCTGGTATTGCTTGCTGGAATTGGCGTGTGAGAAATCGATCATCAGGTGCTGGCGTAATCCGGCGGCAGCGAGTTCGCCGCACGCGAGCTCGACGCTGGCGGCGTCGTAGTTCGGTGTTTTGCCGCCGCGCAGGATGACATGCGTGTCTTCGTTGCCCGAGGTGCTGAATACGCCCACGTTGCCCGCTTTGGTAATGGAGATGAAATGATGGCGCGCGCTAGCGGCCTTGATCGCATCGACCGCGATCCGCAGGCTGCCGTCGGTGCCGTTCTTGAACCCGACCGGGCACGACAGACCCGACGCCAGCTGACGATGCGATTGCGATTCGGTGGTGCGCGCACCGATCGCCCCCCAGCTCACCAGATCGGCGATGTACTGCGGTGAAATCAGGTCGAGGAATTCGGTGGCGCAGGGTAAGCCAATTTCGTTGATTTCCAGCAGCAGCTTGCGCGCCAGCCGCAAACCTTCATTGATGTCGAAACTTTCATCCAGGTGCGGGTCGTTGATCAGCCCTTTCCAGCCCACGGTGGTGCGGGGTTTTTCGAAGTACACGCGCATGATGATGACCAGTTCGTGCGCGAGTTCGTCGGCCAGCGGTTTCAGCTTGCGGGCGTAATCCAGCGCAGCGGCCGGATCATGGATGGAACACGGACCGGCCACGATGAACAGGCGGTCGTCGGCACCCCGCAGGATGTCGTGGATGGCATTGCGCGCATGAGCCACATGCGCCAGCACGGGTTCACTGGCACGCAGGTCGTGCATCAGCTGCATCGGGGTGCGCAGCTCGCCGCTTTGTTCGATGCGGGTATCGTCGGTTCGGGTGGCAGTCATGTCGGCTCCGTAGGTTTTATGGTGCTGTCCCGCAGCGGCTTAAACAAAAAACCGCCAGCAGGCTGGCGGTTTCGTTAAGGCTGGCTGTTTCGACTCAGCGCCTCCCGACCGCCTGGGGCGTGGGATAAAAGCTGAAGAAAAACAGGGCAACCGGGTTCATGGCCGAAAGTCTACCAAAAGCCCGGCGTGGCTGCCAAGCAACAAATGCACGAGCACCATCCCGATCCCCACTTCATGCGGGACTGCGCCGTATAATCGCGCAAACCAGGGCAGGGGAAAACATGAGTCACAGCAGCGATAACCCGCACGCCGGACAGGATTTGCGGCGCGACAAACGCTTTCAGGTTTCGCAGGCTGCCATCATCACGCAAGCCGGATATACCGAGATTGCCTGCGAGATTCGCGACTTCTGTTTTGGCGGCCTGTTCCTCAAATTCACCAATCCGGAAGCCGCCATCGCTTCACTGGCGAAACGTCCCGATGCCGGGGTCGAAATCGTTTTCACCCCCGCTTCGATCAATACCACCCAGACTTTTCGCGTCCCCGCACAACTCAAACGGCTGAGCCCGCAGGGTGTGGGCGTCGCATTTGCCCAGCAGCCGCTGGATGCGCTGCGCGCCCTGCAACGCCTGCGCATGGCCGGGCACCGGCAAAAACTGGCGGCATTACCCACCGCCGAAACCCAGCCACATCTGCGCGAAGCCAGTACGACCCTGCTCAACGAAACACTGCTGCAAGTGCACGACCAGATCATGCGGATGCTGGGCGACAAGCTCAGTGCGGCGGCGGTTCAGGCTTCGGGCATTGCCGAGCACAGCGGTTTGCTGAGTGCGGTACACGAATTCGGCAAGCAGACGGCCACCATCCAGGCGAGCTTCGTCGGCCAGGTGCTCGATGCGCTGAAGCAGGCCCGGCCGGTGCAAACGCAGGCTACGGGCGACAGCGGCGACGGCGGGCTCGCGCTGGTCGATGAACTGGACTTTGAAGACTGGCTGGCCACGTCGTCGGAAGCCAACAAGCTGGAAGAGCAATTCCGCGAACAGCTCGCCGATATCGAACCGCGAGTCGGTCAATTATTCGGTTTTGCCTGCGACCACAGCAACAACCCGTTTGGCCCGGCGGTCATCGGCCACGCCTACCGCAGCGCGCTGCAAACCTTGCCGGTCCTGGCACGCGCGCGTCAGGTGGCGTATGCGACCTTGCGCGATGCGTTGTCCGATCCGCTCGCCGCACTCTATGCCGAATTGCTGGCCATGCTGCCCGTGGCGCAGGTGGAAATTGCGCCAAAAGCCCCGGCTCAAACGGTGCCCCCATCACAAACCGAACGGGCTGCGCCTGCCTCGCCCGACACGCCCGCCTATTCGGGTGGCCCCCTGCCTGATGCGCCGCCCGCCCAGGGCACGCTCAGCCGCCTGACCGGCTCGCTGATGGATTTTTTTCGGGGCGCGCCTGCAGGCGCAAACGCAACACCCGCAGCGGGGATGGCTGCAACCGGCGGCGCGGGGTCACCCGGTTCAGCGTCCCAACCCGCTGCCTATGCGCCCGGCAGCGCGGCCACAGGTGCCGCATCCGGCCAGGCGATGTCTTCCCCGGGTATGGCGGGGCCCGGCGCGCCCGGAGGCTTTGCCGGTTCGACCGGCGTGGCGCACTCGCCCGTGCTGCAGCGCCTGGCAGCGGCCGGAGCGCTGCCCCCTGCTGTCACGCACGAAATGCAGCGCTCGGTGGACATGTTCGGTGCGCTGTTCGACACCATGCATGCCGAGAAATCGGTCAGCGAAGGGATGCGGCCGTTCTTTCAGCAACTGGAAACCAGCCTCGTCAAGCTGGCCATGTCGGATCCGCAGTTTCTCAGTTCACCGTCTCACCCGGCGCACAAGGTGCTCAACACGCTGGATCGCATCAGCATGGTGGCGGGAGATGACGGTAAGATCACCGACGAGCGCCTGCTGCGTCTGATGAGTCGCTGGACCGACCGCATCAACGCCGAAGCCGACAAAAACCCGGGCGTATTTGAGGAAGCGCGCACCCAGCTGGAACGCGTGGTGAAGCCCCTGCTGAACGAGCGCGCCGCACGCGTGTTTCGCCTGCAGGAAATGTGCGAAGGCCGTCAGCGTGCAGAAGTCACCAAGCAACGCATCCTGCGCGACCTGCTCGCGCAGCTGGAGTCGCATCCGGTGCCCAATGCCGTAATCGAACTGCTGAATGGCGGCTGGCGCAATGTGCTGCTGATCGCTGAAATGCGTTTTGGCAGTGACAGCGACGAGGCGCGTGATGCCTGGCAGGTGCTCGATCAGCTGCGCAGCTGGCTGGATCCGCAGCGCAGCGTGACGCCGAGCCCCGCTGATATCCAGACGCTGCTGCAACGCATCGACCAGGCGCTCACCCGGGTGTGTGCCGA
Source organism: Pseudomonadota bacterium (assembly GCA_021783275.1). Classification (GTDB taxonomy): domain Bacteria; phylum Pseudomonadota; class Gammaproteobacteria; order Burkholderiales; family Thiobacillaceae; genus Thiobacillus. Next base: position 4,261 of record JAJXUA010000066.1, on the reverse strand, counting down.
CAAGTTCGCGCAGGATCGCATTGTCGATCAACTCGCGAGTGCGTTGTTTGATGACGATCTCACCCAGCAGCAGCTCACGCCGGTTGCCGCGCGCTTGACGGATGCAGCCAGCGAACCGCTGACGGAGACGCAGGACACCCTCGCCGAACGCCTGCGCGTGGGCGACTGGCTGAAATTCAGCACGCTCGAATCGCCGCTGAACCTGATCTGGATCGGCGACCAGCCGCACGTCTATGTTTTCGCCAATTACCGGGGACTCAAGAAGCTCGATCTCAAACGTCAGGACTTGCTGCAATCGCTGGAAGACGGCGCCGCCGACTGGACGGAAGATCTGGAACTGCCGCTGATGGATCGGTCGTACAGCGCAATGATCCAGAAAATGCAGCGCGATCTGTTGTGGCAGTCGTCGCATGACCCCGTCACCGGACTATCCAACCGCAAAAGCTTTTTTCGCGCCATCCGCCGTAGCTGGTTGCGCAGTCCGGCCACCCAGGGCGGCTACGCCATCGGCGTGCTGCATTTTGAGATCACAGATCCGTCCGGCAACATGGCCGATGAAGCCGTGCGTCTGCCCATCCTGCGCCAATTTTCCCAGCTGTTTCCCGCCGCCTTGCCGCCAGGCTCGCTGTTTGCGCGCGCCGGGGAAAGCGGCCTGGCTTTCTGGTCCGAAGCATCGGATGGCCTCAACGCCCGGTCTCACGCCGATGCCCTGCTTCAGGTGATCAGCCAGCACCCGCAGGAAATCAACGGCACACGCTACCAGGTCGCTGCAGCAGCCGGGGTGATGTGGGCCGCAGACAGCCTGCATCCGGAAACCTATTACGACAACGCCAATGCGGCCTGCACCCGTGCCCGCGAATCCGGCCTGCCGGTGGTGCAATACAGCAGCGAGGCGGACGAAAGCGGCGTACTGGCGCTGGCGCAGTGGGCGCATGAACTCACTGCCATCCTTGCCAACAACCTGCTCAGCCTGAACTGCCAGCCGGTTGCAGCAGCAGCAGACAGCGCATTTACCGCGCTGTATTACGAAATCCTGCTGCACCCGGTGACGCGCGATGATCGCAGCATCGCCACCCGCGATCTCATCACCATCGCGGAGCGGCTCCAGCGCATCACCGAAATCGACCGCTGGGTGGTTCGCCACGTCATGCAATGGATGCGCGACCATCCGCGCGAAACTGCACAGATCGGCGGCTTCTCGATCAACCTGTCGGGCCAGTCAGTCACCAACCCGCTATTCCTGAAATTTCTGCTGGCCGAACTCATGCGCGGCGACATCACGGGCAGCAAGCTCATATTCGAAATCAGCGAAGCCGATGCGGTCGAGGGCCACGCGCAAACCCAGCTGTTCATGCGCCAGCTTCAGCGTCACGGCTGCCGCTTCACGCTGGACGATTTTGGCTTGGGGTCGAGCTCCTATACCAGCCTGAAGAGCATGAAGCTCGATTACCTGAAAATCGATCACGCCCTGGTGCGCGAAATCGGCACCAGCATGATCGACGAAGCCCTGGTGCGCTCCATCCTCGAAACCGGCAGCTTCCTCGGTATCAAAACCGTGGCCGGGTTTGTCGAAGATGCCGCCGCCCTGACCAAACTGACCGAGATGGGCGTGAATTGCGTGCAAGGGTATTTGATCGGCGAGCCACGCGCACTGGAAAGCCTGACCTGATCCTGCGCTGCACCTGAAGCATCAGACGCGCGCCGCGCATTGCTGGCTGAATTTCCGGGATTGCCCGGCAACAGGCACAATGCGTCCTGCGTTCATCTTCCGTCACCCTCACTGCCCCATCCACCATGCTTGAATTACTCACCGATCCCAACGTCTGGGTAGCCTTTGCCACCCTGACCCTGCTTGAGCTGGTGCTCGGCATCGACAACATCATTTTCATCTCGATCCTGGTCGACAAACTGCCCAAGGCGCAGCAGGAATTTGCCCGCCGTCTGGGCCTGTTCATGGCCATGTTCATGCGCATCGGCCTGCTGCTGACCCTGGCATGGATCGTCGGCCTCACCGCGCCTTTCTTCACCGTGCTGGGGCAGGCCATTTCCGGGCGCGACCTGATCCTGATTGCAGGGGGGCTGTTCCTCATCTGGAAAAGCACGGGCGAAATCCATCAGGCGCTGGAAGGTGAAGAAGGTCACGCCTCGTCGGTCGTCAAGGCCACCTTCACCGCCGTCATCCTGCAGATCATGGTGATCGACCTGGTGTTCTCGCTCGACTCGATCATCACCGCCGTCGGTATGGTCGATCAGGTTGAAGTCATGATCGCCGCCGTGGTCGTCTCGGTGGGGTTGATGATGCTGTTTGCCGGCGGCATCGGCCGCTTCGTCTCGGCCCACCCCAGCATCAAGATGCTGGCGCTGGCCTTCCTCGTCGTCGTTGGCGTGGTGCTGCTCGCCGAAGGCTTCGACTACCACCTGCCCAAAGGCTATATCTACTTCGCGATGGCGTTTTCACTCGGGGTGGAAATGCTCAATATCCGCATGCGCAAAAAACGCTCGCCGCCGGTACATCTGCACGCGGCGTACACCGATGAAGACGATCAGGCCAGCCCGCCTGGAAACCCGCGCTGATTCATTGCCCCAACAAAAAAGCACCCTCGCGGTGCTTTTTTTGCAAAACTCACTCCATGTTGTTCCAGCGCCTTGCTGAAATTTATCGGCGTTTATGCCAGCAGATGTCGAGGTCATTCATGGATATCGTGTCTGACCCTGTTTTTTCTTTGCTCTATTCTTGTGGCGGCATCACTTACATGCTTTGAAAAAACTCTGGCACTACGGTGACATCCTCAACAATTCGTTGACGAACGTTCACACCAAGTTCCAATTCTTTGAGTTTTTGGACTAGAGCTTCTCCATCTATCAAGTCAATTGGAGGCGCCCCATCACGTTGAGCTTCTCGTCTCGCCTCTGCTGTGTACGTGCCAGTAGTGATCATCAGCCCTTTATCGGCTCTGCCGATCATCGCGCCCCTGAAATCTCTTATGACAGAAGACCCGACGCTACCCTTAAACCTCTTGCACTGAAAGATCATGTGGAACGACAGAAGACCGCCAACTCGAACCACTCCTTTCCCATCAATCCCGCCATCACCTGATCGACCTGAACCGCCCCGGTTTTCGTGGAGGCCATTTGGTTTAAGTACAGGCCGTTGACTCGGCCTGTTCGACGAGTTGCCGGTAGTAGTTTGCCTCAGCTTCTGCCGGCGGGATATAGCCGATGGGTTCGAGCAGCCTGACATGGTTGAACCATGCCACCCATTCCAGGGTCGCCAGCTCCACCGCTTCCCGCGTCTTCCACGGGCCGCGCCGGTGGATTACCTCCGCCTTGTACAGCCCGTTGATCGTCTCGGCCAGTGCGTTGTCGTAGCTGTCGCCACGGCTTCCAACGGAGGGTTCGACACCCGCTTCGGCCAGGCGCTCGCTGTAGCGGATGCTGACGTACTGCGAGCCCCGGTCGGAGTGATGCACGAGGCTGCCGTCACGCTCAGGCTGGCGGGCGTACAACGCCTGTTCCAGCGCGTCGAGCACGAAGTCCGTCGTCATCGTTCGGCTGACCCGCCACCCCACGATGCGCCGGGCAAAGACATCGATGACGAACGCCACGTACAGCCAGCCCTGCCAGGTCGAAACATAGGTGAAGTCCGAGACCCACAGCTGATTCGGGCGCTCCGCCCTGAACTGGCGATTCACCCGGTCCAGCGGACACGGCGTCTTCGCATCGGGAATGGTGGTGCGCACGACCTTGCCGCGCACCGCGCCACGCAGGCCCAGACGGCTCATCAGGCGCTCGACGGTACAGCGCGCCACCTCGATGCGCTCGCGATTGAGTTGGCGCCAGACCTTATCCGCGCCGTAGACCTCAAGATTGGCCTGCCAGACGCGTTCGATCTCGGGCATCAGCACATCGTCGCGTTGCGCACGTGCACAGCGCCGGGAGGGATCGCGTACCCGCGCGGCATGGCGTCGGTAGCCCGACGGGGCAATCTGCAAGACCGCGCAGATCGGCTCGACCCCGAAAGCATCACGATGCACATCGACGAAGGTGTTCATGACTTCAGACGGCGGTCGAGCTTCGCCTGGGCAAAAAACGCGCTCGCCAGCTTCAATATCTCGTTGGCACGGCGCAGCTCCTTGACCTCGCGTTCCAGTGCTTTGATGCGCTCGCGCTCTTCGCTGGTGACGCCGTCGCGCAGCCCGGTATCGACCTCATGCCGTTTGACCCATTCATGCAGGGTATGGGGCGAACAGCCGATCTTGGG
>JAJXUA010000186.1 GCA_021783275.1 Pseudomonadota bacterium | reverse complement strand
CTTGGCGATGCGTTTGCTGGTTGCGAGCGGCATGCCGGCTTCGCGCCCGAAACCGTTGACGATGTTGAGTACGCCCGGCGGCAGCAAATCGGCGATCAGGTCGGCCAGGATCAGGATGCTGATCGGTGTGGATTCGGCCGGTTTCAGCACCACGCAGTTACCGGCACCCAGGGCGGGCGCCAGCTTCCATGCCGCCATCAGGATCGGGAAGTTCCACGGGATGATCTGCCCGACGACGCCGAGCGGTTCATGGAAGTGATAGGCGACCGTGTTCTCGTTGATCTCGGACATGTTGCCTTCCTGCGCGCGCAGGCAACCGGCGAAGTAACGGAAGTGATCGACGCTCAATGGAATATCCGCATTCAGCGTCTCGCGTATCGCCTTGCCGTTGTCGACCGTTTCGGCATAGGCCAGCAATTCGAGGTTGGCTTCGATGCGGTCGGCGATCTTCAGCAAAATGTTGGAACGCTCGGTGATCGAAGTCTTGCCCCACGCGTCGGCTGCGGCATGCGCAGCGTCGAGCGCCAGTTCGATGTCCTCGGCACCGGAACGCGCGGCCTTGGTATAGGGCTTGCCGGTGACCGGCGTCAGCACGTCGAAATATTGGCCTTTGATCGGGGCAACCCACTTGCCGCCGATGAAGTTGTCATATTGTTTTTTGAAATTGACTTTGGCACCAGCGGTACCGGGGGCTGCGTAAATCATATGTTTTCTCCTCTAACGATGTGTATTGACGATGGATAAGATCGTGACCGATACGATGCTGCGGTTCCTGACTCTCAAGTACCGTGCCAATCCACGCGAAAGGTCCAGCTTGTTGATTAAACGAGATTTCCGGAAAAGCGCCGGGCAAGAACCCGATGCCGTGTGACGTTCCGAGTTACAACACCTGTAACAAAATGGAACAGTCGGGTAGATTTCATCTGCGCAGCTATTGCGCTGCTTCGCCATCCTTCTATACTTGCCTAAAAAAAGGGCAGCAAAGACATAAAGCAACACACCGTCGGGAGAGACAAACATGCAAATGACACCGCCTGCATCGGTTTTGCGTCAGGCACGCTCGCACCTGCTGGAATACGGCGACTGCCTGCCCGGCACAATTGACGAACGCGTCGCCCGTTCCTGGCGGCGCAGCCTGAATGCGGGCCTGCTGCCCACGGGTCGGCTGGCAGACAGCGAACATTCCAGCGGCAGCAACCTGCGTCATGCGCTGGCGTGCAACCACGATCTGCTCGCACATTCCCGCCCCGTCATGGAGTATCTGTTCGAACAGGTGAGGCATAGCCACAGCATGGTCATCCTGGCCGACAGCCGGGCCACACTGATGCACACCATGGGCGATGTCGACTTCCTGACCAAGGCCGAGCGCGTCGCCCTGGCCACCGGCTCGTCGTGGCTGGAGCAGCACCGCGGCACCAATGCCATCGGCACGGCGCTGGCCGAGGCCAGCAGCGTCGAGATCCACGGCGCGGAACATTTCCTGGAACGCAACGGTTTCCTCACCTGCGCCGCGGCGCCGATCATGTCGGCGGCGGGCGAACTGATGGGCGTCATCGACATTTCGGGCGACCAGCGCAGCCGGCATCCGCATACGCTGGGCCTGGTCGGCATGGCCGCGCGCATGATCGAGAACCGTCTCGTCATCGCCGCCTGCCGCCGCCACATTCGCCTGCATCTGCACGCCCATCCGGAAGGCATCGGTTCTGTCGCGGAAGGCATCGTTGCCGTTTCCGCGGACGGCTGGGTCGTCGGCGCCAACCGCACCGGCCTCGCAATGCTCCGCCTGACGCCTGCCGATCTGGGTGCCACACCGCTCAGCCGAAGCATCGACGTGCGCTTCGAGGAACTGCTTGCGCGCCACAAGCGCCGCCCGGACCAGCCGACCCAGGTTCGCCTGCACGATGGCAGCATGCTCTTTGTCCAAGTGTATGCCGAACAGGCAGTGCTGACGATAACGCCGCCCGCGCCCGACGCGGTCGCCTCCCGGAACGATGCGCTGGACCGCCTCGATACGGGTGACGCCCGCTGGCACAGCGCCACCGAAAAGGCGCGACGCATTGCAGGCAAACCGATCCCGTTGCTGATCCACGGCGAATCCGGCGTGGGCAAGGAACTCTTCGCGCGCGCCGTGCACGACAGCGGCCCGAGAGCCGAAGGACCTTTTGTGGCGATCAACTGCGCCGCGTTACCGGAGAACCTGATCGAAGCGGAACTGTTCGGGTATTCCCCCGGCGCATTCACCGGGGCAAAGCGCGAAGGCTGCATGGGAAGATTGCGCGAGGCTCATGGCGGCACGCTGTTCCTGGACGAGATCGGCGACATGCCGCTGTCCATGCAGACCCGTTTGCTGCGCGTGCTGCAGGAACGGCAAGTTACCCCGCTCGGCGGCGGACGGGCGGTCGATGTCGACTTCGCATTGATCTGTGCGACACACTGCAGGCTGCGTGAAGCGGCAGATCAGGGGATCTTCCGCAGCGACCTCTATTACCGCATCAACGGTCTCACGGTGACCCTGCCCCCTTTGCGCGAACGCAGCGATTTTCGGGCGCTCACCGAACGATTGCTTGCCTACCTCAACCCCGAGCGGGAGATCTGCCTCGCGCCCGATCTGTTGTCGCAACTGAGCCGCCATGCGTGGCCCGGCAACCTGCGCCAGTACTCCAGCATGCTGCGCACGGCCAGCGCCATGCTCGACCGGCACGAGGACCAGATCGACTGGCAGCACCTGTCGGACGACATGATCGAAGAGCTCACCGCCATCCCCCATACTGTCTCGCAGGCAGTCACCAGCGCCTCACCGCAAAACCTCGAAGAACTTTCCCGTTCCGCCATCCGCCAGGCCCTGGAATGCAGCAGCGGCAACATCTCGGAGGCTGCACGGCGCCTGGGCATCAGCCGGCAAACGCTCTA
>JAJXUA010000185.1 GCA_021783275.1 Pseudomonadota bacterium | reverse complement strand
GCCAAACACGGGTCGCGGCTGAAATCCTCGCGCCCCGCCGCCAGCGGCGCAGGCAGGGCATCGATCAGCGCCACGACATGATCGACGGCATGGATGACCGGCTTGCGCAGACGATTTCGGTAGCCGGGAAGATGCCGCAGCCTTGCGTCGGTTCCGTCCACCGCGCGCTCGATCGCGGCTTCGATCATCGACTCGGGATAGTGGCTGCGGCTTTTTTCACCGCCGAAAAAAGACTGGAACAGGTTCAGCATGAGGTTCGCCCTGGCATGGCTTGACGCGGATTCAATAACGCTCGGGAATCCAGCGGCGCTTGGTCATGGTCGCCTGGTCGTCGTATGCGTTTTTCATGTTGCGCTTCGGCAGTTTGACCTTCGTGCGCGGCTGCCGCACGTAGGGAAGCTGCTCCAGCAGATGCGTGATCAGGTTCAGGCGCGCCCGCCGTTTGTTGTCGGAATGAACGGTATGCCAGGGCGCGAAGTCGGTGTCGGTGGCGTCGAGCATCAGGTCGCGCGCACGCGAATAGTCGTACCAGCGCTGACGCGAAGGCAGGTCCATCGGGGAGAGCTTCCACTGCCGCACCGGGTCTTCGATACGCGCGGTGAAACGCCGCTCCTGCTCCTCGTCGCCGACTTCCAGCCAGTATTTGAGCAGGATGATGCCGTTCGCGACGACGAGGTGTTTTTCGAAGGCCGGGCACATCTCCAGAAATTTCTTGTGCTGCTCATCCGTGCAAAAGCCCATCACTTTCTCTACGCCTGCGCGGTTGTACCAACTGCGGTCGAAGATCACCACTTCGCCCGCCGCAGGGAAATGCGTCAGGTAGCGCTGCGCATAGATCTGGCTCTTTTCCCGGTCGGAGGGCGCCGGCAAGGCCACCACCTTGAAGACGCGCGGGCTGACCTTTTCGGTAATGGCCCGGATGGTGCCGCCCTTGCCCGCTGCATCGCGGCCTTCAAAAATAATGATGATGCGCTGTCCGGTGGCCTTCACCCACTCCTGCACCATGCACAGTTCGGCCTGCAGTTCGCGCAGCTTGCTTTCGTATTCGCGACGCTTCAATTTGGGCGACGCGCTTTCCGCTGCAGCCTGCTTTTTGATGACGGATTTTGATTCGGGGGGTGCGTTTTTCTTGCTCATGTGCGTCTCCGGTTGAATTGGCATTGCTGTCTGAGTCTAGGGTTGAAAGCGCACAGAGGCAAGCCTGGCAACAGCGGCGGAAGTGCGCCACGGCTTGCCTGTCGATATCCCGGCCAAAGCAATTCTGGCACACTGGCGAAGCCGCTTTGCGGCCTGATGACAGCACCTGCCAGAGGCAGAAGAATGCATTGCTCAGTCAGGACACATGACGTTCCAGAACGGGAATACACATGAATTGCACGCTGCCTGCCCTGACCTCCCCTCACCTGCCGGATGAGTGTTTTCAACCGTGCTTCAGCGGTTCAGCCCAACAATCCCTGCCCATGTTCGCCACCCCACGCCTTCGCCTACCGCTCGCCCTCGCCGCCTTTGCCCTTCTGCTGACAGCTTGCTCGAAAGAGACGCCGCCGCCGCAACGCCCGGCGCCCGCGGTCAGCGTGATCACCACCGAACCACGGGACATTCCCTACACGCCGAGTTTTGTTGCGCAAACCGAAAGCTCGCGTCAGGTGAACATCGTGGCGCGGGTGTCGGGCTTTCTCGACAAGATCGTGTACCGCGAAGGCGAACTGGTGAAGGAAGGCCAGCTGTTGTTTCTGCTCGATCCCAAACCGTTTGAAGCGCAGCTGGCCGCGGCACGCGGCGAACTGCAGTCGCAGCAGGCGCGCTTCACCACGGCGCAGGCGAACCTCGGCCGGGTGAAACCGCTGGCGCAGCAGAATGCCTTGTCGCAGTCCGACCTGGACCGTGCCCAGGGCGAATTCGATTCGGCCAAGGCGGCCGTGTTCTCGGCGCAGGCCAAGGTGACCGAAGCCGAACTGAACCTGAGCTACACCCGCATCCATTCTCCGGTGACCGGCCTGGCCAGCAACGCGGTGCAGCGCCAGGGCGCGTACCTGAACGCGATGTCGCCCGACTCGACGCTCACCTATGTCGCTGCCATCGATCCGGTGTGGGTCACGTTCAGCGTGTCGCAGAATCAGGTCGCGAAGTGGCGTGACGAGCGGGTAAAAAAGCGGATCGTCTCGCCGAAGAACGACAACTATGAAGTCGAGGTCCTGCTGGCGGACAACTCGGTGTATCCCTACCGCGGCAAGATCAATTTCGCCGACCCCTCGTTCAGCCAGGACACCGGCTCCTTCATGGTGCGCGCCGTGCTGCCCAACCCGGACAAGGAATTGCGGCCGGGGATGTTCGTCACCGCGAACGTCCATGGCGCGATGCGGACGAATGCCATCGTGGTGCCGCAGCTCGCGGTGCAGCAGGGCTCGAACGGCCATCTCGTTTACGTGGTGAACCCGGCGGGCAATGCGGAAGTGCGTCCGGTGGTGGTCGGCGACTACTACGGCGCAAAGGACATCGTCATCCTCAGCGGCCTGCATGCCGGCGACCGGGTCGTGGTGGAAGGCGTGCTCAAGGTGGTGCCCGGACAGCCGGTAAAAATCGTCGATCCGGCCGCACCCGCTGCAGCAGCGCCCCAAGCAGCACCAGCCCAAGCAGAAGCCCACTGAGCGAGCGCGCCATGTTCACCCACTTTTTCATCGACCGTCCGATCCTGTCGGCGGTCATCTCGATCCTGATCGTGCTGGGCGGCGCGGTCGCCATGTTCGTGGCGCCGATCTCGCAATACCCCGAACTGGCGCCGCCGCAAGTCACCATCGAGGCACGCTACCCGGGTGCGACCGCCGAAGTCATCGCCAACACGGTGGCGGCGCCGATCGAGGCGCAGATCAACGGGGTGGACAACCTGCTCTACTTCAACTCGGTGAGTTCGTCG
>JAJXUA010000184.1 GCA_021783275.1 Pseudomonadota bacterium | reverse complement strand
GCCCAGCCTGGCCGACATGGCGATCGTGCCCTTCATCCGGCAGTTTGCCGGGGTCGATGCGGACGGGTTCGCTGCCGTGCCCTTCCCTGCCTTGCGCCACTGGCTCGATGGTTTGACGCACGCTCCGCTGTTTATCTCGGTCATGTCCAAGCACGTGCCCTGGCAGCCCGACGACCCGCTGACGCTGCTATAGACCCGGCGCGCGCGCGCGCCTCGGACACGCGGTCCGGCCGCATGGATCGCTGCGACAAGGTTCCCCCGCGCCCGGTCTTGTGCTCCAATCCCATGCTTCCGAGCGCGCCACAAGAGCCGCCGGCCTGGAGAGAGACCCAAGTCCATATCTAATGCACATGACCGTCAGCGAATTAATCGTCCGCTATCTGCAGCGCCTGGGGATCGACACGATCTTCGGCATGCCGGGCGCACACGTACTGCCCATCTACGACTGCCTGCATGATTCCGGCATCGCCAGCGTGCTGGTCAAGCACGAACAGGGCGCAGCCTTCATGGCCGGCGGCTATGCGCGGGTGTCGCACCAGCCTTCCGCCTGCATCACCACCGCCGGCCCCGGCGCGACCAACCTGATCACCGGCATCGCCAACGCCTACGCCGAGCGCTTGCCGGTGCTGGCGATCACCGGCGAGACGTCGACTTACATTTTCGGCAAAGGCGGCCTGCAGGAAAGCTCGGGGGAAGGCGGCGCCATCGACCAGGGCGCGCTGTTCGCCAGCATCACGCGCTATCACAAGCTGATCGAACGCACCGACTATCTCGGCCAGGTGCTGAACCAGGCGACGCAAGCCTTGCTGGGACGCGAGCCCGGGCCGGTGCTGCTGTCGATCCCGTACAACGTGCAGAAGGAAATGGTCGACGCCAGCGTGCTCGACGCCGTGCATTTTCCGCGTCGCGTGTCAGCCCCGCCCAGTACGCCGACAGCCGGACTCGCCGAGCTACTGCGGGCGGCGCAGTCGCCGGTGATCATCGCCGGTCACGGCTGCATCCAGGCCGGCGCGCGCGACATCGTTGCGGCCTTGTCCGACCGCTTCAACATCCCGGTGGCCACCAGTCTCAAGGCCAAGGGTGTGGTGACCGAAGGCACTGCCTTGTCGCTGGGCTGTCTCGGCGTCACCTCCAACGGCGAGGCGTACCGCTATATGGTCGAGCATGCCGACCTGCTGCTGTTTCTCGGCGCGAGTTTCAACGAACGCACCAGCTATCTGTGGGATGCCCAATTGCTGGCCGGCAAGAAAATCGCCCAGGTCGATCGCGACGCCGCGCAACTCGGTCGCGTGTTCCAGCCCGACGTGGCAATTTGCGGCGACATCCGCACGGTGGTGGAAGACGTCTACGCCACGCTCCAGGCCGACGCCACGCCACCCAAATCGCGCGACCGGTTCGATGGCCACCAGGCCAGCGCGGCAGCGCCTGCCGACGTGGACAGCGCGAACCAGGCGTTTCGCCTGATGCAGGTTTTCTACCGCCAGCTGGCGCAGCGCTTCCCGCACAACGCGCTGGTGTTCGACGACAACATCGTGTTCGCGCAAAGCTATTTCGATGTCTCGGACCGCAACCATTACTTTCCCAACACCGGTATTTCCTCGCTCGGCCATGCCCTCCCGGCCGCGATCGGCGCACGCTGTTTCGCCAAGGACAGCCCCACGTTCGCCATCCTCGGCGACGGCGGCTTCCAGATGTGCTGCATGGAAATCATGACGGCGGTGAACTACGGCATCCCGCTCAATATCGTCGTCATCAACAACGGCACCCTGAGCCTGATTCGCAAGAACCAGTTCCAGCTGTACGGCGAACGCTACATCGACTGCGATTTTGTGAACCCCGACTTTGGCCTGCTCGCACAGTCGTTCGGCGTGAAGCACTATCGGGTCGAAACCGAGGCCGACCTCGACACGCTGTTCGCCCGTGCCGACCTCGTTGGCAGCATCAACCTCATCGAAATCCTGCTCGACAAGCATGCCTTCCCGCGCTACCTGTCGGCGCGCTAGGATGCGCACAGGGTGCTGGACGCCACCCGTTCACTCACGCCAGTAATCAGCGATCCAGGTTGCAGGCCGAATGAACTTGTAAAACTTCTTGTAGGGTTTCTTGACCGGCCAGATTCCGCGTACTGCATCGTGCGGATTGGGGTCGCCCGGGAAGGCAATCACGCGGGCGGTTGCGGGCCGGGTGGGCGTCTTCCACCAGCGCAGCGGCATGGGCGGGACGCAATGTGTCTTGAACAGGACGCACCATTCGTCGGGCCAGAACGCCATTTCGGAAATCGTGCGCGAAATGTAAATCTGCTCGATCTTGTGCTGGGCGAGGATCGTTTTGAACTCCGGAACGAGCCGGTCATAAATATAGGGATGCTGGCCGACCCGGAAGCGGAAGACCGAGGTGTTGCCGATGCCCCGCCCCGGCTGGGTCCAGTTCTGCATGACCACGAACGACTTCTCCGGCGCGAAGCTGAAAAAATCATCCAGGCTGCCGGTGACGATGACGTCGAGGTCGAGGAACAGCCAGTCGCCGTCCATGCCCGGCAGCTCGCGGGCCCACAGCGCAATCTTGCGCCACCCGGTATTGTTGTAGGGCGGCTGCAGCGCAACCGTCGGACAAGGCAGACATTCCACTTCGCTGCGCACGCCCGACGGATCGTCGGTCAAACAGACGAAACGCAACGGCCCCTGGATGTTTCTGCGAACCATGCCATACAACTTGTTCACATACCCGGCCGGGTACAGGGTGCCCCACTTCATGCAAACAATCTGTTTCATCATTTTTTTGAAAATAAATTAAACCCGGATAATCCATCAGGCCGTGCATCAAGCCTGCGCGGCGCGTCCTGATGGATTATCCGGGTTAAAGTGTCCGCCCGGAAAAACGCGGGGCTGGAAGCCAGCGACCACCCCCGCATTCAGCGCAGCACTCTATCGAGTTTAAGGAATGTACAG
>JAJXUA010000065.1 GCA_021783275.1 Pseudomonadota bacterium | reverse complement strand
CCGCCAGTCCCAGCAGGCAGGCAAGCCAGAACGATTTCATGATGCGTCTCCTGTGGAAGCTTCCACGTATTTAGGGTTCCTGTCGGAGTATTACGGTACTAAAGTACCCAACTTGACCTGCCGGGCAGACGCCGCCCATGGCAAGGGAAGCGCCTGCTAAACTCGGTTTACTCCTGCGGACCCCCTATGAGCCCCGATTGCCTGCAATTCCATTCCGGCCAGGTCACGACCCTGCCGCTTGCCGATGTAAGCGAGCATATCCACGACCCGGATCGCTTTTTCTGGATCGAGCTGAACGAGCCGGGACGCGATTTGATTGCGCAACTGGGCGAAGAGTTCGGCCTGCACGAACTGGCGCTGGAAGACGCCATCTCCTCCCACCAGCGCCCCAAACTGGAGGAATACGGTGAGCACCTGTTCATCGCGGTGCGCACCGTACAGCTGTGGGAAACGCGTGCCGAAATGGGGGAAACACATGTGTTCGCAGGCCGCAATTTCGTGATTGCCATCCGGCACGGTGCTGGCAACGGTTACGCCCGCGTCGCCGAACGCCTGCAGAAATCCAGAAACGGGATGGTGCCTGGCGCACCGCTCGCGCTGTATTACGTGCTGGATTTCATTGTCGACCAGTTCAAGCCGGTGATCGAAGGCCTGCAGGAACGTTTCCTCACGCTGGAAAGCCTGCTCATCGGCGGCGTCAGCCCGGGGCGGGAAAACCTGGAACGGCTATACGCCCTGAAACGCGAGCTGACACGCTTGCGTGACGCTGCCGAGCCGGTGCAGGACATCACCCAGGACCTGATCCGGCTGCATCCGGAGCTGGCCACCCGCGATTTGCGTGCGTACTACCGCGATGTACACGACCATGCGGTGCGCGTCACCACCCTCATCGACCGGCTGCGCGATTCGACTTCGGACGCCATGCAGTTTCATCTCGCCTCGCTATCACTCAAACAGAGCGAATCCGTGCAGAAACTGGCGGGCTGGGGTGCCGTGCTGGCCATCCCGACCGTGATTTTCAGTCTGTACGGCATGAACTTCGCCTTCATGCCCGAGCTCCAATGGCGCTTCGCCTACCCGGTGGTGATCGTCGCCACTGCATCAGCCATGATTTGGCTGTACCAGCGGCTACGTAAACGCGGCTGGATTTGAACTCTGGAATTTGAACTCTGGAACCCGACATGACGCATGACCCTGTCCGCATCGGCCTTGTCTCCATCAGTGACCGCGCGAGCCGTGGTGTGTATGAAGACGAGGGACTGCCCGCCCTGCAGAGCTGGCTGACGGCGACCCTGGCCAATCCCGCCACGTTCGTGACGCGGCTCATCCCCGACGAGCAGGCGCAGATTGAATCCACCCTGATCGAACTGGCGGATGCCGAACACTGCGCGCTCATCCTCACCACCGGCGGCACCGGCCCGGCGCCGCGCGATGTGACGCCGGAAGCCACGCTCGCCGTGGCCCACCGGGTTCTGCCGGGGTTCGGCGAGGCCATGCGCGCGGTCTCGCTGCAACATGTGCCTACTGCCATCCTGTCGCGCCAGGTGGGGGGGACACGCGGCAGCAGCCTGATCCTGAATTTGCCGGGTCAGCCCAAGGCGATCAAGGAAACCCTGGATGGTGTTTTTGCCGCCATCCCCTACTGCATCGACCTGATCGGCGGCCCTTATCTGGAAACGCGGCCCGACACACTGACGGTGTTTCGTCCCAAATCGGCGCTGCGCCCACCCGCATGATCAGCGTATTCGAAGCCTTGGCCCGCGCGTTTCGCGATCTGTTCAATCTGCGTGTACTGTGGGTTGTGATCTGGCCCTTGCTGGCTGCCAGCGTGCTGTGGCTGGCCCTGGGCTGGCTGTTCTGGGAGACGATATCGGGCTGGATCGCGGCCGGTCTGGCGCACCTTGGCATACTGGACTGGCTCGACGGCATTGAACCCCGCTGGATTGCCAACGGCGTCCAGGCGCTGCTGCACCTGATGCTCTATCCGCTGCTGATCGTGATGACAGCGCTGTTGATCACCGCGCTGTTTGCGATGCCCGCGCTGATCCGCGTGGTGGCCGAGCGCGATTATCCTGACCTCGAACGCGCCAGCGGCGGCGGTTTCGCAGGCAGCCTCGTCAATGCCCTGATCGCCATCGTGCTGTTCGCCGGAATATGGCTATTGACGTTGCCACTGTGGTTGCTGGGAATCGGCGTGATCGTGCCGTTCATCGCTGCGGCCTGGCTGAACCAGCGTTTGTTTCGCTATGACGCAATCGCCGAACACGCCCGCCGCGATGAAATGCAGACGCTTTTCAAACAGCAGCGTGCAGGCTGGTGGGGGCTGGGATTGCTGACCGGACTGGTGCAATGGGTGCCGCTACTGAATCTGCTGGGCCCCGTACTCGCGGCGCTGGCGTTCATCCACTATGGGCTTGCACGGGTTCAGGCGCTCAGGCTTCGCCCGCCGCCTGCTGTCTAGCGCCCGCACCCACACTGCACACACGGTTACGCCCCGCCGCCTTGGCGGCATAGCACGCTTCATCGGCCTGCCGCATCGCGCTTTCCGGCGTCATCTCCGGAGTCAGCGCGACAACGCCCATGCTCAGACCCAGACCCCTGGCGTACCCGCTATAGGGCGCAAATACGTCAGCCGCAGTGGCGATCAGGGTGTCGGCAAGACGCATCCCTTCACCCAGATCACAGCCTTTGAGCAACACGGCAAATTCGTCGCCGCCGATGCGCGCCAGATCGTCTTCCTCCCGCAGCCGCAGCTTCAGGGTATGTGCCAGGGATTGCAGCAAGGCATCCCCGGCCAGATGGCCCAATTGGTCATTGACGCTCTTGAAGTGATCAAGGTCGAGCAGGGCCAGCACCACCGGCCGGGTACGTGACGTGACCAGACTCGCGCGCAGCCGTTTTTCGAACGCATGGCGATTGAGCAGATCGGTGAGGGAATCGTGCGCGGCCTGCCATTGCAGCGATACGCGCGCACTGCGCTCGGCCGTGGTATCCCGCAAGACAAACACCCGTCCACCGGATTCAGTCAGCACAGGCTGGTAGGGGCTCACCCGGATTTCCACGCCGATGCGCTGGCCATCGGGACGGATCAGCGTGAGGTCACCCATGGCCAGGCAGCACGGGCCATCCATTTCAAACGGCTCCAGGGCATTGAGGCGCGGTGAGATCCGTTCATCCTGTACCCGCACAATAGTTTCGATCGGGCGTCCCAGCATGGTGTCCTGATCCGACGCGCACAAATCCTCGGCCGCCTGATTGACATAACGTATCTGTCCCGCCGCATCGACCCGCACCACCGCTTCGGTCATGGCATTGAGCGTGGCCTCGGCATGATGTTTTTCATATTTGATTGCGGCGTAGGCCCGATTCAGTTCCTGCGTCATCAGGTTCGCCAGTTCACGTGCGCGGTGTTCCAGCCCGGCATGGGCCTCCTGCAGCCGGGACAGGGCCAGTCGATTCTGCAGGTCGGTGCGGCGATCCAGCATGCTCACCAGCACCCCGCCCGAGAGCAGCATGAATATGCCGCCTGCAACCATGATCGCGAGCTGGGGCGGAGGCATACCGGCGAGTCTGTCCACGCGACCCGGCTCCGGCAGGATATCGATGGCGACAATACTCAAATAATGGGTGCCGGCTATCAGCAAACCCAGCAGCACGCCGCCCAGAATTTGCCGTGGCAACCCCGGAATCGGACAGCGCTCGGTGTTGTAGATCAGCAGCAGCGCACCCATTGCCGCCAGTTGCGTAATCGCCACCGACAGCACGACCTGGCCGGTGTCGAACTGCAGGGTCTGTTGCGTGGTCAGCGTGAGCATCCCCAGAAACTGCATACCGCTCATCGCCCCACCCATCAGCAGCGAACCGGCAAGTACCCGCAGTTTGCCCCGGCTCAGATCCGGACTGCGCAGCATGAAAAAAGCGCTGATTCCAGCGATCACAGACAGCAGAATGGGTTGCCAGGCGGACGAGAGTTCAATAACAGGCGCAGCACTCCGGCGCAGCGCCAGCATGGCAATCAGGTGCGCCGCCCAGATCGACAGGCCAAAACTCAAGCCTCCGGCCACGATCCAGACCCGCGAGGCGCGGCCTGTGCTTTCGCGCATACGCTGGGCGTGAACCAGCGCAGTCATGGCGCCCATAATGGCCACCACCACCGACAGTCCTGTCAGCCAGGGATTCCAGCTCGTCAACACCTGCGCATCACTTCCCGGCTCCATACACCCGTAGCATCACCTGCCTTGCCCCGGAAGCGGGGCAGGGCCTTATCGATATATCGGGTATCCGACTGGAAAATGTAGCGGAATCTGCTCAGCCGATACTGCTGTTTTCACTCCTTTACCTTCAATGGGCGTATTGCCGGGCAAACGCTCCATCAAGGTTGATTTCACGCGCGGTTTTGGCGCCGATCACGCATTGCGCCAGACTCGCCGGCATCGTCAGCTGGCCGCCCGGCGTCAGATACCGTCCTGCCATGATTTCTGCCGCCCGCTGTGGCGCGTCCTCAGGCAGGGTCGTGTCGGCCACGCCGTCCGGATACACCGGGTAGCCCTCAGGCCCGTATTTATCGGTCGCCCCCAGGGTATGCAGCAATTCATGCGCGATGACGATATTGTTCTGCCGCGCCTGACGCGGACTGGCATAGGCATGCACCACGCCGATCAGGCCTTTTTGCAGGCCCAGCGAATGCGCCAGCCCGCGTCCATCTTCCGGTGCGTGATACAGGACATAGAGCTTGACCGTGCCGATCTCGGGCAGCCACTGCCCGGACTGGCGATACACCCACCAGCGCAGCTTGAGGCTCCAGGCCATGGTGGCGAGCACATTGCCACCCTGCGGCGGAGCGGGCGGGTGTGCTGCGAGCGCCGGTTCCACCGTCAGTTTCAGGGCGGTTCCGGACTGCACACCGTAGCGTGCCGCTTCGCGCTCCAGAAAATCACCGATGTCGGAAAAGTCGTCGGCCTTCAGCGCTGCAATCGTCTCGGCCGCAGCAGCGGAGCGATCACCGTTGATCGGCACCAGTTCCACCACCAGCGGTCCCTTCCAGCCCCGTGCAATGTATTGCTCCAGCCAGGTGAGGCTGGCTGTGGCGAACAGCAGGCCCAGAAGCACAACAATGCGGATACGGCGGAAGCTCATGGCTTGAGGTCTCGAAGAAAATGCTGAATAAGTGGGTTTGCTTTGTGGTTCGACAAGCTCACCACGAACGGAATCAAGCACCTGCCGTTCGTCCTGAGCTTGTCGAAGGACTTGTTCAGCGTTTCCCGAAGTGAAGCGGACAAAGGGACGACCTGCGCAGTATCACCGGTTCGCGGCCCCGGCACCCAGGGTCATCGTGCTGCCGACGAATTTATCCTTGAGCGTCTGTTTGGCGGGCGCGGCGACGCTGATTCGCGCTGCCGCCAGCCCGAGCTTCACCAGTGCATCCTGCGCTGCCTGACCACGCGCCTGGCCGAGTTGGGTCAGCGCGTCGTCAGGCAGCCGGGTCTGCTGGGTAAGGCGTTCCAGCAATTCGGCATGGAAGGCGGACGGCGGGCCGTCGGCACGCGTCTTGAAGCGGCGCGCGAGGCGCTCGACGGTTTCGCTTTCGAGCACGCGCGTTGCGGCGCTGGCGTTCTTGTCCTGAAAGCCTGCGCGCAGCTTCTGGTAGTCGTCCTTGCCAGCAACGGCGATGTAGCGGTCTTCAAGCCAGGTCTGGATCTTGTACAGATTGACATCCACCGGGCCCGGGGTCTCGCCCGCCGCGAGCTTGATGCCCGCCACCTTTGCCGCCGCCTGGCGGATGGCCAGCACCTGTAGCGCGCGCTTGTCAGCGTCCGGGTCGTAGCCCGGTGTGACGGTCAGGGTCAGCACCGGGCGTTTGGCCAGCGCGTCGGCCAGGGTTTTCAGCTTGCCCTGCTCGGGTGGCAGCAGCACGCTGCTGCCAGGGTCGAACACCACGGCCTCGAATTTTTCCGCGTCGCCGCCCAGCAATTTACCCAGCGCGCGGAAAGGCGCGGTCACCAGCTTGGTCAGCACGTTGACGATGGCTTTCCAGATGATCTTGCCGTAGCTGAACTGCGGGTCGTCGAGGCTGCCGGACACCGGCAGATCGAGGTCAATGACGCCATTGCTGTCTTCCAGCAGCGCAATCGCCAGATCGAGCGGCAGGTTCATCGCGTCGGGGCTGTCGACGCGTTCGCCGAGCTTGAGCTTGTTGACGATGAACTTGTTTTCACCGGCCAGCTGGCGCTGCTTGATCTTGTATTCGAGATCGACCGACAGCGTGCCGGAATCGATGCGCCGTCCGGCGAACTTGCCGGAATACGGCGTGAGATTCGCCATTTCCAGATTGCGGAACGTCAGCGTCAGATCGGTGAACTCGGTGGCCTGAAACGGCTGGAGCGTGCCACGCACGCGCGCCGAGCCATAGTCATCGACCTTGCCGTCGAGCTCGACTTGCGCGCTGCTGCGTGCGTCGGTGGACAGGCCGGTGATCACGCCCGACAGCCCGTGCATGCGGGTGCCAAATTGTGGCGTCAGCGACAGGTCGGCGAATTCGGCATTGGCCTCGACGATGCGTACGCGTTCGATGGCCACGGGGAAAGCCGGCTCGGCAGCGGACAGTGGGGATAGGGGCGGCGGCGATGCGGGCTTGACTGCTGCGGGTTTGGACGGCGCGGCCGCAGTGGATGTCCCGGCAGGCGCGTTGCTGCGCAGAATGCGTTTGAGATTGACCGAGCGGTCTTCAAAGATGATGACCTTGCCGAACGGATACTGCGCAACGAGTTCGCCTATGCGCAGGCGGTTGGGTGCCAGCGCAAGATCAAGCGAATCGGACGACAGTTTTTTCCAGCCGAGGAAAGCTTCGCCGGTGTCTTCTTCGGTGATCGCAAGATCGTCCACGACAAAGCCGCCGTCGAAATCGACCCGTGTACCGGCCTTGCCCGGTGCAAACACCAGTTTGCCGCGCGTGGACGCCGCACCGGATTGCAGGTCGAGGCGGGCAAACTGGTTGACGTAGGGCGCGAACGGCTTGAGCGCGAGCCCTGCCAGCTTCAGGTCCAGCCTGCCCTGCGTCTTGCCCGGCGTTACGCTGCCGCTGGCTGAAAAACGCCCACCCTGTTTCAGCGCAAAGGCCGCTTCCAGCGGCACCGGTTTGTTGAGGTCGAGGCTCAGGTCGCGCAGGGCGACGCGGCCCTGGGTGAGATCGAGTCGCACCGGCTTGGTCGTCGATTCGTCAATGACGCCGACTGCGACGTCATCGAGCACGAAGCGCGCGAGGCTAAGTGTCAGAGGTTGCGCCGCCTCCGGCGCTGTCGTGGGCGCAGGCGCAGCTGCGCCGGGCGATTTTCTGAGGATGGCATTCCAGTTGACCTGCCGGTTTTGATCGAGCCGCACCTCGGTACGCGCACCGCTGAGCTCGACGGCTTCAATCTCCAGCTGCTGTTCCGCGAGCTTGAGGTTCGCATTGATCAGCGCGGCGCGCGCAAGCGAGGCGACTTCGCGCGTGCCGGACTGCACCTGCACCGGGCCCAAGGCGGCGTTGACTGGTCCCAGCACCAGCGCCGTGCGCGCGCCGACTTCCCCCGCCAGCGCGGCACTCAGCCCGAAGCCTGTGGCCGAGACCGACAGCGGCGCGGCAAAGCCCCGGTCGGTAAAACGCGCCGCCCAGTCGGCGATGCGGATGTCAGCTACGGCAATTTTCCAGGCGGGTGTCGCTGCGACGGGCTTGTCCACAGGCGGCGTTTTTTGTGGCGCAGCGGCAGACGCGCTTTCCGGGGCAAACAGCGTCTGCCAGTCGAGCGTGCCGTTGGCCGCACGCGTGGCGGCGAGTTGCCCGCCTGCGAGGCGGATGCTCGCCACGTCTACACGGCGCGTCGCCAGATCGAGATTGGCGTTGCCGATGCGGGCTTCGGTCAGGGCCAGAACGGGTGCACCGCCATCGCGCGGCGCGACTGCAAGATTCTGCACAATGAGATTGGCTCCGGCGATGCGGACCCAGGGCTGGTCATTACCAGCCGCGTCGCGCACCAGGGCAAAGCGGTAATTCAGCCCCGCCGCCAGCGTGCCGCCGGGGATGTCGAATTTGCGTGGACTCTTGATCACGCGCAGCAGTCGGGCGATCTGCACGCTTTCCAGACCCAGTGTGCCGCTCGACGCCAGCGGATTCAACGCAATGTCGCCTTTCCATTTGAGCGTGCCCCCCTGCTCGGGCAGCTTGGCCGCGATGAGGTAATCGCCGCGATCCTCGGGCAGGGTCGAAAGACCATCGAGCTCGATCCCCAGCGGCCGCAGCGATACCCGGAAAGGCTTGCCCGCGCGGTTGGCGTCGATGTAATCGATGTCGCCGCCAGCGATCCTGATGTGATCGATCAGCACACGCGCCATGCTGTCCGATGGCGGCGTCTTGTCTTCAGCCAGCTTGTCGAGCAGGGTCTGCCAGTTGAACCGTCCGCTGCGCGCGACTTCAAAGTTGGCGGTGGGCTTGTCGAGCTGGATGTCCTGGATGCGCCAGGCCCAGCGGAATACGCCAGTCAGACTCAGATTGACATAGAGCCGCTCGAAACGCGCCAGCGGCGTGCCGTTCGGTTCGGCCAGCTTGAGGCCGCGCACCGTGGCTTCAAGCGTAAGCGGGTTGAACTTCACATCCTGCACGCTGAGCTGGCTGGCGAACTTTTCCTCACCCACCCACGGCAGCAGTTTCTGTGCGAGCGGATTGACCAGGAAAAAGCCGAACAGCAGATACGTCCCGAACAGTCCCGCCGCAATCAGAAATGGCAGGCTCAGGGCAGTTTTGACGATGCGGTTCCCCATGCGGTGTGTCCTTTGCTGTGCCGTACGCGTGTGGTCTAACGGGTCAAGCGGCGTTCTGCTGTTCACGCACCAGTTTGAATATCTCGCGGAAGGACTTGGGCGGTTTGCTGCGCGCGGCTTCGTCGCGCGCGTTGCGAATCAGCTGCCGCAGACGGGTGGCATCCGCAGCAGGAAACTGGTTCAGAAACAGCGTCAGCGCCTCGTTATCGGCAATCAGGCGGTCACGCCATTTTTCAGCCTGGTGCAGCTTCAGGTTTTCTGCCGCTGACGCGCCGCTGAAAACATCGAGCTGGGCCTGGATGGGTGCCGGGTCCACGGTGCGCATGAGCTTGCCGATGTACTGCTTCTGCCGCCGCAGGGCGCCATTCTGGGTGATCCTGCGACACTCGGCCACGGCCACACGCAGCGCGTCGGGCAGATCGATGCGCTTGAACTGCGCATCGGGCAGGGCAACGAGTTTTTCACCCAGCGCCTGCAGCGCTTCGACTTCACGTTTGATCTGGCTTTTGCTGGGGCCGCTGTAGACCTCGTCAGGGTCGAATTCCAGCTCGGCATCGGGGTCTATCAGGCGCACAGGAGGGGCTTTCGGTTGCTGTTATCATCGACATTGTAGTTACACCCCATAAAAACCGTTCGCTGCCTTCTGCCTGATTTGTAAATTTTCCATGTCCCGCTCCCAATTCAGCTATACCCGCGACCAGCTCGCCACGCTTGCCCGGCAAGTGATTGATCACGCCATGAAGAACGGGGCAACCGCCGCCGACACCGAAATATCAGAAGGGCTGGGGCAAAACGTATCGGTGCGCCAGCACGAAATCGAAACCATCGAGTACAACAAGGACAAGGGCGCGGGTGTCACCGTGTACGTCGGCCAGCGGCGCGGCCATGCATCGACCTCCGACCTGTCGGAAGCCGCCCTCAGAAGCACGGTGGAAAAAGCGCTGGTGATTGCACGCTACACCGCCGAAGACGATGCCGCCGGTTTGCCCGACGCCGACCGGCTGGCCACGCAGGTACCGGATCTGGATCTGTACCACCCCTGGTCGCTGTCGGTGGAAGAAGCCACCGAACGTGCGCTGGCCTGCGAAGCAGCGGCGCTGGCCGTGGACACGCGGCTGACCAATTCGGAAGGAGCGAGCGTATCCACCCATGCCTCCCACTTCATTTACGCCAACAGCCTGGGCTTCTGCAATGGCTATGCGGGTTCGCGCCACGGCATCTCGGTCGCCGTGATCGGTGAAGCAGGCGGCGGGATGCAGCGCGACTTCTGGTACAGCAGCGCGCGCAACGGCAACGATCTGGAGACGCCCGAAACCGTCGGTCGCATCGCCGGTGAGCGCACGCTGCGGCGGCTGAATGCCCGCAAGCTCGACACCCGCACCTGCCCGGTGGTGTTCGAAGCACAGATTGCCACGGGTCTGATCGGTAATTACGTGTCTGCCGTTTCGGGCGGCAATCTGTATCGGCAATCCTCGTTTCTGCTCGACAGTCTCGGCAAGCCGGTTTTCGCACCGCATATCCACATCCGCGAAACACCCTTCGTCCGCGGTGGACTGGGGAGTGCGCCGTTCGATAGCGAAGGCGTGGCCTGTCTGGAACGCGACGTGGTGAAAGCCGGTGTCGTTGAAGGCTATTTCCTGTCCACCTATTCCGCCCGGAAACTCGGCATGGTCAGCACCGGCAATGCCGGAGGCAGCCACGCCCTCATGGTGTCGCATGGCGACCTCGATCTGGCCGGGCTGCTGCGCGAAATGGGCACCGGGCTGTTCGTCACCGAACTGCTGGGACAGGGTGCCAACATGGTCACTGGCGATTACTCGCGCGGGGCAGCGGGCTACTGGGTCGAAAACGGCGAGATCCAGTATCCGGTCGAGGAAATCACCATCGCAGGCAATCTGCGCGAGATGTTCAAGGGCATCGTCGCCATTGGTAATGATGTGGAACGACGCGGCAGCAAACAGGTGGGATCGATCCTGATCGACCACATGACGGTGGCAGGCAACTGAAATGGTGGCAATGCAGCGCATTTTTCCTGCGCTCATTGCCCTGTTTTTTCTCGTCGCCTGCGAACGTGCGGCGACACTTTCCCCGCTTGGCGCCAACGACGTGATTGTCGCCTTCGGCGACAGCCTGACCTTTGGCACGGGTGCCAGCACCGACACGGCGTATCCCGCGGTGCTGGCTACGCTGACCGGCCGTACCGTAATCAATGCCGGTGTGCCAGGTGACACCACGACAACCGCATTGCAGCGTCTGCCCGAGGTGCTGGCCACGCATCAGCCCCGGCTGGTGCTGCTGTGCCTGGGCGGCAACGACATGCTGCGCCGCCTGCCGCAGACCGAAACCGTTGCCAATCTGCGCGCGCTGGTACACACCATCCGTGCCAGTGGGGCCGAGGTGGTGTTGATCGGCGTCCCCGAACCCAAACTGTTTGGCAGTGCACCGGATTTTTACGCGCAACTGGCGCACGAAATGAAACTGCCGCTGGAACAGGACGTGTTCAATGACGTGCTCAGGGACAACAGTCTGAAGTCCGACCCCATCCACGCCAATGCCGCAGGCTACCGTGTCGTGGCGGGCGAGCTGGCGACGTTTTTACGCGAGGCCGGTGCACTGTGAATGCCCTGCTGGCGCTGGCCCGTGGCATCGACGCACTGACCGAACGCATTGGCCGCCTCGTCATCTGGCTGGTACTCGTCGCCACGCTGATTTCGGCAGGCAACGCGCTGGCGCGTTATGTCATCGGCGAAAGCTCCAACGCCTGGCTGGAAATCCAGTGGTATCTGTTCGGCGCGATGTTCCTGCTGGCCGCAGGCTATACGCTCAAGCACAACGGCCATGTGCGCATCGATATTGTCTATAACCGTTTCGGCATCAAAGGCCGGGCGTGGATCGATCTGCTCGGGGGCGTGTTTTTCCTGTTGCCCATGGCCGGGCTGCTGGCCTGGCTGGCCTGGCCGATGTTTCTGGATGCCTGGGTCAGCGGCGAGATGTCGCCCGACTCGGGTGGTTTGCTGCGCTGGCCGGTGAAACTGCTGTTGCCGCTGGGCTTTGGCCTGCTGGCGCTGCAGGGCGTGGCTGAAATCATCAAGCGTATCGGCGTGCTCACCGGCCGACTCGACCTGCCGTGCGAGTCGCCGGTGGAAGAGGTGTGATGACCGATCTCTTCGCGCCGCTGATGTTTCTGGGGCTGGTGGTGTTCTTGCTGCTGGGCTATCCGGTGGCATTTGCGCTCGCTGCCAACGGCCTGCTGTTTGCCGGGATCGGGATTGCGTCCGGACTGTTCGACCTGTCGCTGCTGCAAGCCCTGCCCGAGCGCGTGTATGGCATCGTCGCCAATCCCACTTTGCTGGCGATTCCCTTCTTTGCCTTCATGGGGCTGATCCTCGAACGCTCGGGCATTGCGGAAGACCTGCTCGACACCATCGGACAGTTATTCGGCTCACTCAGAGGCGGACTGGCTTACGCCGTGATCCTGGTCGGCGGCCTGCTGGCCGCGACGACCGGCGTGGTCGCCGCTACCGTCATCGCCATGGGCCTGATTTCGCTGCCGGTGATGCTGCGCTACGGCTACGACAAGCGGCTGGCGTCCGGCGTGATTGCCGCCTCGGGCACGCTGGCGCAGATCATCCCGCCATCGCTGGTGCTCATCGTGCTGGCCGACCAGCTGGGTGCTTCGGTCGGCGACATGTACAAGGGCGCGCTGCTGCCCGGCCTGGCTCTGGTGGGGCTGTATCTGCTGTACGTGTTTATCGTCACGCTACTCCGCCCCAGCGCCGCCCCCCCCATGCCCGCAAGCGCGCGCACGTTGCATGGATCTGCGCTGCTACTGCGCGTGATGACCACACTGGTGCCGCCGCTGGTGCTGATTTTTCTGGTGCTGGGGACGATCTTCCTTGGCGTGGCCACTCCCACCGAAGGCGGGGCCATGGGCGCGGCGGGTGCGTTGTTGCTGGCCCTGTCGCTCGGTCGGCTCAATCGACTGCAACTGACGCAGGCGATGGACAGCACCACGCGCCTGACCACTTTCGTGATCTTCATCCTGATCGGCTCGACGATTTTCACCCTGGTGTTTCGCGGGCTAGATGGCGATGTCTGGGTCGAACACCTGTTCGGCCATCTGCCCGGCGGGGTACTGGGCTTTCTCATCGCAGTGAATGTAATGGTGTTTGTCCTGGCGTTTTTCCTCGATTTTTTCGAGATCGCCTTTATCGTCGTCCCGCTGATCGCACCCATCGCCTACAAGCTCGGCATTGACCCGGTCTGGTTCGGCGTGATGCTCGCCGTCAACATGCAAACCGCGTTCATGCATCCGCCGTTCGGCTTTGCGCTGTTTTACCTGAAAAGCGTGGCCCCACCGGCCATTCGCACAGCCGATATTTACTGGGGGGCAATTCCGTTTCTGCTGATTCAGCTGGTGATGGTGGCCGCCGTGCTGGCGTTTCCGCAGATCGTGCTGCGTGACGCGCCGGCGGACGCCAGC
>JAJXUA010000064.1 GCA_021783275.1 Pseudomonadota bacterium | reverse complement strand
AAACTGGTTACGCAGTTGCAGCTCCGACATCGCTTCACCGGCGCAGATGAACTCTTCGTCGTGGCCGATGACTTCGTAGCGGCCCGCGTGATGCTGGATCACGTACTCGATCTGCGACAGGTTGGCTTCGGCCAGCGCCAGCACCAGGCGACACATGCCGGGAGTCATCGCCCCTTCGCCTTCGGACCAGCCGCCCGCCGCCTCGGCCTGACCGACCGCAGCAGCCAGATGCGCACGTGCTGCCTCGCGGCTCATGCCCAGTGTGTCCTTGTACAGCGCACCGGTATCGAGATAGCGGTAGGCGTTCAGGTCGCCCTTCGCGTCCGGCAGGTGGATGCGCAGTGCGTCGATGTCAGTATCGATTCCGATCAGCAGAATCTCGGGTGCCGCCCCCACGCCGTAAGTGTTTTCAATCGCCGCACGCAACTCGTTCAGCCGCGCCAGCGCCGATTCGGTCGCGAGCTTGTCGTTGCTGCCGTGCGCGGCACAGCCCTGGGTGCAGGTGTGCGAACTGCTGAAGTGGTAGACCGCGAGCTTCAGATAATTGAGCGACGCGCCGTCGGGCATCGCACCCGACAGGCGCTCGAGTTCGCGCGCCGACCAGTCACCCATGTCGGATTCGATGTCGAACATCGCGCCGGCATAGGCTTTGACGAACACATTGTCGTTCGGGGCGAGCCGCAGCACGAACGGCAGCAAGCCCTGCAAACGGCCATCGGCGCACGGCGACACATCAAGGGTGTGATAACCGCACGCGGCGAGGAACGCGGCATCAAGCGTCATGCGTTCACGCCACGGCGCCTGGTCGGTGGCGGCCTGATCGATACAGGTCTTGAAACTGCGGAAGATGCAGTACGAATGCAGCGCGCGCAGGTTCAGGCCGGATACCCAGGCTTCGCCAAGCAGATCAGACGGCAGTTCGTAACCCAGGCGGTCCAGCGCCATGCGCTGGGCACGGGCGACGAAATCCAGTTCGTGCTGCTGTGCGGAAATCGCTTTCAGCGTCTCGACGATGCGGGTGAAACGACTGCGCACCGTGGTTTCATACACCGACAGGCGGCGATTGAGTTCGGCATCGACCAGCGCGTGTTCACAACGCTGGCCCGCGCCAATCACGCACGCCGGGTTGCTGGCAGCAGCCCCCGGCATAGCCGTACCGGCATACATATTCAGCACCGTACGGCGGCTGGCCGTGCGGGACTGCTGTATGGCGGCGAGGCGTTTGCGCGTGTTCATCACGTACTCAACCCCGCGCACCACCGGACAGGGTCACGGTTGCGCCCTTGTGGGTGGTACCGGCCGATCCGGTCACCCGGGATTCGGGCACTTCAACCGGCTCGACGATTTCACGGTCGCGGAAAACCTGGGCATTCACCCCCACGCCACGCGGCGTGCCGCGCTGCGAAGGATTGCGCACCAGCGACGAGGTGCCTTCGGTCCCGGTGACACGGGTTTCGGCGTCCCAGGCATCGCCGGTCAGGCGCGAGGTCTCGCGACCTTCGCCGCTGACACGGCGGGCAGCCGCGACCAGATCGGCCTGCTCGACCGTTGCCGCAGCCGCATCGCGGTGACGGAACTCGGGCGTGCCGGTAATCAGGCCATTGGCTTTGTTCACCGGTCCGGTGATGCGCTCGGTGTTGAAGCCGGTGCCGGTCAGCGTCTCGAAACTGCGCTCGCGCTGCGCCGAACGTGCCGGCGTCTCGATGCTGAAATCCTGCGGCGCAGCCGGACGATCCGGTACCTCAAAGGTGCGGGCACGCGCAACGAAACGGCCGCTGGTGGGACAGGCGCTCGCCATGTTGTCGACGCCGACATACGGCGTGCCGGAAACGACTTCGCACGCACCACGTTCGTCGCCGGTCATCACCGAGCCACCCGAACCGGGGCGGTCGCCGGTCACGGCCGACGCCGAGATCACGCCGATATCGCGCACCCGAGCCTGCTGCTTGGCAAGGTCTGGCGCGGCACAAAAACCGGCGAACTGGCCGCGTCCGACATAGGAACTGCCGCTTACCGGCGAACAGCCGCCGAACTCATTGCCGGTGACATGCTGGGCACGTCCGACATCGCTCCCGGTGACTTGCGAACCGCGCAGGGTCTGATCGACCTTGACCTTGGCGACGGGTTGAATCTGGGTACTTACCGGACAGATCGCCTGGAGCTGATCTGCGCCGATGTAGTCAATACCGGTGACGGGTTTGCACCCGAACGACTCGTCACCTGACAGTTTTGGGCTGGGTGCCACCTCGGTGCCACTCACCGTGCGACCTGCGAGCGTGTGCATCATGCCAACCTTTTGCGGGCTCGGCGTTTTGCACAGCGGCGCGAAATCCGACTGCGTGTAGTACTGGTTGCCGGTGATCGCACGGCATGCACCCGGCTCGTCGCCGGTTACCTTTTCCGAACGTCCCACATTGCTGCCCGAAACTGCTTCGCCATCGCGCGTTGCCATCACGCTGACCTTGCGCGGATGCGCCGGGGGCTGCGTGCTACACACACCTTCATACTGCTCGGCGGCGAGGTATTCGGTACCGGTGATGCCACGGCACGCGCCCGGCTCGTCGCCGGTAATGCGCGGGGTGTGGCCGACGGCAGTGCCGGTGACGGTCTTGCCACCGGCGGTGTGGGTGACAGCAACCTTGTCCGGCGCAGTGTCCGGGGCCGAAGTCATGTAACCCGTGCCCGTCAGATTGCGATCCGAACCCGGCTCGTTACCGGTCACTTTGTCGCTGCGACCGACGGTGGTGCCGGAAACGTTTTTGCCTTTGGCGGTTGCCGAGACGCCCACCTTGGAGGGGGACGGCGCAGGACGGCTACTGCAGAACTCGGCGTAACGCTCGGCCGACAGGTATTCCGTACCGGTGATGCCACGGCACGCACCGGGCTCATCACCCGTGACGCGCTCGGAACGGCCGACTTCAGTACCGGTGACGCGCTGCTCGCGCGAGGTGGTGGACACACCGACTTTCGCCGGATTCGGTGCCGGACGGGTGCTGCATAGCGAGGTGAACTGTTCGTTGCCGACATATTCAGTGCCGGTTACTGGACGGCACGAGCCAGGCTCGGTGCCGGTGATTTTCTTGCTACGGTCGGTCATGGTGCCGGTAACCGATTGGCCCGACAGGGTATGACCTTCTTCAACCTTGGGCGGTGCTGCTTTCACGTCGCGCGCACGCATCCGTCCTGACGGGCGGGCTTTTTCTGCCGTCGACGACGTGGACGCTGCGGCGCGTCCGGTAAGCGATTGCACCAGACGACGCTGCATGGCCAGCTGACGGCCTGTTGCACCTTTGGTGATGGCTGCTTCCCAGTCCTGGCCCGGCATGGACACGGCAATTTTCGTTGCCTGCGCCACACGCTTGATCCCTGCCTTGCCGTCTTGCGACAGCGCAACCCGGCGGGCACGCGCCAGCGCACGGCCGGTAGCGTGCTCGCTCGAACGCGCACGCCGGGTCTCCACACTGGCGTGCACTGCAGGTGCCACGGCATACGACGCAGCGGTTTCATTTGTTTCAACAGCAGGCGTGGTGCAACCACCCGGCTTGCCGTTGCAACCACAGCCACAACCGGCCGCCTTGACACCAGAGGGCATCATTGCAGCATCACGCTGCGGACGCACACGGCCAGCCGGACGCGGCGCGCTCTGGGCGGCCAGCGCTTGATTGGACGCAGACTTGGCCAGCGCGGCCTTGCCTGATTGCGAGAGCGCTTCGCGGCGGGCGCGCGCCGCATTCCGGGCCGCAGCGGGCTGGGGCAGCGCCGCAGCAGCGGACGAAACGTAAGCCGCAGGCGCGACAGCCTGCGCCTGCGCCGGGCGGGCAGTGCGGATCGACGTGGCACGCAGGGTGCCGGTTTTTCCGTGCAAGGCCATCGCCTGGCGGCGCTGCAGAGCCAGTTCACGACCCGAGAGGGTCGCGCTGGCCGGACTTTCAGCGGCGTGTGTCATCACATTCCTCGAAAGGTTGATTCGTTGGGGCGACGATCCTGCGCGGCCGTCGCCGCAACGAACGATAAAGTTCGTTGGTTTCTGTTCGGCGGCGGAGTGACCCGCCGCGTCAGCTTTTTTCGGCAGCGGGTAAGCCCGCTGCCCCGCAGAAACGCGCGGTTAAAACTTTTCAGCGGTACACCACGAACGACATGCCCTGGCTCTGCGCGTAGTTGTCGTACGCGAGGAAGCGAACCAGGTGGTCGGGAAACTCACGGTGGCACGCGTCGAGCTCGGCCAGCACGGCGTCGATCGACTGCTCGCCGAACAGCGGCAATTTCCACATGTACCAGTAGTTCTCACGTGCGGTCGTACCCTTTTCGGTGTGCTCGATCGCCGGGTTGAAACCCATGCTGATGCAGTAGGCGATCTGGCGACGCACCTGGTCAGCGGTCATGACCGGCAGGTACGAGAAGGTTTCGTACTTTTGGGTAACTTTATAAACTTGAACAGCCATTTGTCTTTCCTTTCAGTCTCGGTGAGGGGTGAGGCGTGAAGGGTGAGGTGCCAAGCGCCTCACGTCTCCCGCCTCACGCACTAATCACTTGTTGGCGAGGTCGAGCTTGTCCACGGTGTCGAACTCGAACTTGATCTCTTTCCACGTTTCCATGGCGATCTTGAGTTCGGGCGAGTGCGCAGCAGCAGCGGTGAGAATCTCTTTGCCTTCCTTCTCCAGCTGACGGCCTTCGTTACGTGCCTGAACACAAGCCTCCAGTGCCACGCGGTTAGCAGCCGCACCTGCGGCGTTGCCCCACGGGTGGCCCAGCGTGCCGCCACCAAACTGCAGCACCGAGTCGTCACCGAAGATGTTGACCAGTGCGGGCATGTGCCAGACGTGGATACCGCCGGACGCGACAGCCAGTGCGCCGGGCATCGAACCCCAGTCCTGGTCGAAGAAGATGCCGCGCGAGCGGTCTTCCGCAACGAACGACTCACGCAGCAGGTCAATCCAGCCCAGCGTCGAAGCGCGGTCGCCTTCGAGTTTGCCGACGACGGTACCGGTGTGCAGGTGGTCACCACCCGACAGACGCAGGATCTTGGTCAGAACGCGGAAGTGAATACCGTGGTGCGGGTTACGGTCGACCACAGCGTGCATCGCACGGTGGATGTGCAGCAGCATGCCGTTGTCACGACACCAGTTGGCCAAGCCCGTGTTGGCGCAGAAGCCGCCGGTGATGTAGTCGTGCATGATGATCGGTGCGCCGATTTCTTTGGCGTACTCGGCACGCTTGTACATGTCTTCCGGGGTCGGCGCGGTGACGTTCAGGTAGTGGCCCTTGCGCTCGCCGGTTTCGGCTTCGGCTTTGAGCGTCGCTTCCTGAACGAAGTCGAAACGCTGACGCCAGCGCATGAAGGGCTGCGAGTTGATGTTTTCGTCGTCCTTGGTGAAGTCGAGACCGCCGCGCAGGCATTCGTACACCGCACGGCCGTAGTTCTTGGCCGACAGGCCGAGTTTCGGTTTGATGGTACAGCCCAGCAGCGGACGGCCATACTTGTTCATCACGTCACGCTCGACCTGAATCCCCAGCGGCGGGCCGCCACAGGTTTTCACGTAAGCGATCGGGAAGCGCACGTCTTCCAGACGCAGCGCGCGGATCGCCTTGAAGCCGAACACGTTGCCGACCAGCGAGGTGAACACGTTGACGACCGAACCTTCTTCGAACAGGTCGATCGGGTAAGCGATGAACGCGTAGAAGCAGGTGTCGTCGCCCGGCACGTCTTCGATGCGGTAGGCGCGGCCCTTGTAGTAGTCCATGTCGGTCAGAAGATCGGTCCAGACCGTGGTCCAGGTGCCGGTCGATGACTCAGCAGCCACAGCAGCGGCCGCTTCTTCACGATCGATGCCCGCCTGCGGGGTGATCTTGAAGCAAGCGAGGATGTCGGTATCCAGAGGGGTGTACTCCGGCATCCAGTAAGTCTGCCGGTATTCCTTCACACCGGCCTGATAGGTTTTCACTGCCATATTGTTGACTCCTTAAGCTTATGACTCAGACGAAATTTCTAAACCTTGATATTCCGGCCTTGCTGCTGGCCGGTGCCCAGGAAACCCTGAACAAAACCCCCGACTGGCCTGAGCCAGCGGCGCGTCGCCAGGGGTTATGTACAAAGCTTCCCTTAGTCGCTGCGCGCAAACCGGGCGGAATGCGACGCGAGCGCAACGATAATCGCAGGCTCACATAATTAACAATCGATATTGATGATACTAAGCATAATTAAAGGTTATGATTAATTCATCGCTTCTGTCCCGGGTCTTGCCCCTACACCGGTATGCACATCACGATACGCCAGCTTCAGGTTTTTGAAGCCGCAGCCCGTCTGGGCGGCTACACCCGCGCCGCCGAAGCGCTGCATCTGTCGCAGCCCGCCGTGTCACAGCAGATCCGCCAGCTTGAAGAGCAGGCCGGGATGCCGCTGTTTGACCAGATCGGCAAGAAAATCCATCTCACCGACGCCGGCCGTGCGCTCTACCAGCACGCCCGGACGATCCTTGCGCAGGTGCTCGAAACCCAGCTGACGCTGGAAGAACTGCGCGGGGTGCGGCGCGGCCAGCTCAACATCACGGTGGCCTCCACTGCCAACTATTTCGCGCCCAAACTGCTCGCCGCATTTTGTCAGCGCCATCCGGATGTCAAGGTCAGTCTCGATGTCTCCAACCGTGAACACATTCTGGCACTGCTCAACGAAGCCGACCGCGACCTCGCGATCATGGGGCGTCCACCGGAAAGTTCCGATCTGGTCGCCCACCCCTTCATGGAAAACCCGCTGGTGGTGATCGCCGCGCCCGATCATCCGCTGGCCAAAGCGTCACGCATCCCGCTGGAACGTCTCGAAGCCGAAACCTTCATCAGCCGCGAAACCGGATCGGGTACGCGCATGGCCGCCGAACGCTTCTTCGAGGAAGCCGGCACGCGGCTGAAAACGGTGATGGAAATGAGCAGCAACGAAGCCATCAAGCAGGCGGTTCAGGCGGGACTCGGACTCGGCGTGGTGTCGATCCATACGCTGGAGATGGAGCGCATGCTGGGTCGCCTCGTGGTGCTCGATGTCGTCGGCTTTCCGGTGATGCGCTACTGGCATGTGGTGCACCGGCCGGGCAAGCGTTTTTCCAGCGTCGCCCTGGCGTTTCTCGACTTCGTCATCAACGAGGCTGAGGCCGTGATTGCCGACACGCTGATTCCGCCACTCAGTCCCGGAACTTGACCAGCCGCGTCACCTGGATGTCGGAAATGAACACGACACCCGAGTGCTCGCCGTAAAAAGGCGCGAAACCTTCCAGGATGGGACTGACCAGCTCTTCCGGCACGGCGGCGATGATCATGATCAGCACGCTGTCCTCGTTGAACATCAGATGGCCTTCGTGAAACCCCTGGCTGCCCTTGCCCGACAGATTGTTGATGATGCTGTAGCCCTTGACCCCGGCCCGGTCGAGCAGGTCGGTGGCAAATTCCCGGTGTTCGCCCTCCAGGATGATTTCGAGTTTTTTCAGCGGACTGAGATTGAGATTTTTCATGCGCGCCTCGCGATATCGGATAGCTCCGGAGTGGGATGTTCAGACCAGCGCCAGCTGCGCCAGCCAGACGTTTCATACCAGTGCGCCTGGCCGGTGTCGGGATCCAGGATCAGCAACCGGATCCAGCCGTTGTGCACCAGACGCTTGACCGTCACCACGCCTTCCACTGCCTGCCGGGCGTGTTCGAACGGGGCTTCGATGACGGTGATCAGACGGAACGGCTCATGATAGGGCGCACCGTCTTTCAGCACCGTCTGCGCCGGCAGCCCGGTACGCAGGTCGGAGAGATTGCCGGTCATCACGCCGAAACGCCCCGCGACGTTGTGATACACCTTGCTGCCACTGCCGTAGCGCTCGTTGTCCACGGTCGAGAAATAATGCTCCATATTGATCCACTGCCCCACCACCAGTGGGCCGGTGAGGATGGTTTCCAGCAAGCGTCGCCGGGGATCGATGCGGTAGTCATAGGAATGCAGGAAGGCCCGGCCTTCCAGCGAAACCGTCCGGGTCAGCTCGCGCCGTCCGATCACGAAATAGGCGTTGCGCGACAACCCCCATTCGGGCCGCACCTGTGACCAGTCGAGCGCATTGCGCTGCGCCAGCCGTTGCGCAGTCGCGGCATCGCCACAGCGACCCGGTTCGCTGAGCGACGGCAGACGCTCCTGGGCGCTCAGCCGCGTCGCCGCCATCAGGCCGTTGCGCAGCCGGTCGAGATAGAGCAGGTGCGAGCTCGGTACGAGGTCGATGTCGTGCAGGCTGATCTCGTCGGTCGTGGTGTTGTGAAAGCCGGAAATGAAACGCGTATCGTCGGGAATATCCAGGCCCTGTTCGCGCAATTGCCGCCGCACCTCGGGCCGGTTGCCCATTTGCGCCAGTATCCGCGCGCTCACCAGGCCGTGGTTGCCGCCGCAGGCTCCGCAATCGAGCGCCGATTCGTACGGATTGTTTTCCGAACGGCTGCCGTGGCCGACGATCAACACGAAGCGCGAGAACATCCGGGTCAGGCCGATCGCCCGCAAAGCCTGGCCGACGAACAGCACCTGCTCGTCGAGACTAAAGCCGATGCGGCCGAGCCGCTCCCGCTGCACCTGGGCAAACGCGCGATTGATGCAGTAAGTCTGCCGCAGGCGCGCAAGAAAACTGCGTCCCCGGGCCGCTTCGATCCCCAGCGATGCGGCCAGCGTATCGGGCAGGGTGTCGGCGGTGCCCAGCGCACATTCGCGCAGCGCCCGCACCACGTCATCGGTGATGCGTTCACGCGCAAGGTGCAGCTCGTGTATCACGGCCTGGATCACCACAGCACGCTGCACGGCACGCACGATCGAATCGGCTTCTTCCCGGCCCAGCTTGTCGATCAGCAAACGGCTCGACGGCTTGTGATGATGCGGTTGCAGATGCTTGCGCCAGCGGTGATAGCCCTGCGGCGCGAGCGTCTTGCCCACCATGTCCACGCCGAACAGCAGGCCGATGGCTTCCACCGTGACGAAGGGCGTGAACACCGATTCCTTGAGTTCGTGCAGGGCATTTTGCAGGGCATGCAGCACCGTGCCACTGCGCATGTCGTCGGGCGTCACTTCCGGGACCAGATTTTTCGGCGTGAGCAGCACCGGACAGAGCTTCGTCTCGCTGCCTTTGCCCAGCTCCATGAAACTCACCGGCACCCCGAAGAATCCGGCGATACCGAAAGTCTGGTAATCGCCCACCTGTTCCAGGTGACGGCGCAGGGGTTCAGAGCGGACATCGATACAGAACAGCGCCTGGGTGAACGGCCGTTTCAGCGGCGGCGACGCCGGCTCGAGTTTGTCCAGCAGACCGTGCATGGCCTGTGCTTCCAGCGCCTCCAGCCACCACCGGCCTGATTCACGTTCGCCCTCGGCCAGCGCCTCCATCAGCGCCGCCAGCCCCTCCCCGGGCAGGCGGGTCAGCGCGTCAGGCTCCCCGGCGGCATGCGCCAGCGCCCGCAGACGTCCGGCTTGGGCACGCGCCTGGTGGGCACGCCGGGCTTCAGTGTATTCGGCAAACGTCCGGGAAATAGACGCGGGTTTGCCGCGCAGCAATACCGCTTCGATGGGATGCGCCCACGCGGGCAACACCTGACCGGTGTGCAACTCATGGCGCAGCCAGGCTTCTTCGGGACGCGCCTCGATGAAGCTGCGCAGATCGCCCACGCGATTCGGCAGGTGACGGCGACCGCGTTCGTTCAGCAAGGCCAGCCCCAGGGTGAGCCGGATCGCCATGTAGTCAACCAGATCGGCCGGAAATCGCTGCGCCCAGTAATAGCGTTTGGCACTGGCGCGCCAGCGGATGAAACCAGCCCAGCCATGCAGGCGCGCCAGCTCGTTGGAAAAATAATCCTGCCAGTGCGCCTCGTCGATACCGAGCGTGACGAGTACGTGCGCGATCACGCCCTCGGGCGTGTCGGCGGCGTCAAGGATGCGGCGCAGATGCAGGCCGCGCAGGAAAAAGCGCACATTGCGGCGCGCCACGGCGGCCCAGGCGTGGAAAAAGCCCTGCTCGCGCCCCGGCATTTCCCACACCGATTGGCCTTCGTCGAAAAAATCGAGGCAGCTCTTGATCACCAGCTCGTCGAGCTCAACACCGAGGCGCGTGCCGAACAAGTGGTCTACCGCTTCGTATACCGGACGCGCACCCAACAGCTGATCGCACAGTGCCGCACCCGAACGAACCGCATCCGTGGCACCCGTCGTCAGTGCCCGGCCAGCCAGCACGGCGCTGAGATCTTCCACCGCCACCGGCGCGTCGCGCTGCATAACCGGCTGCTCGATTGCGGTGAGCAGGGCCATCAACCAGCGCGCCAGATCAACCCCCGGGAGGGCTGGCCGTTGCGCCACGAAAGTGTGTACGCAGGCGGTGAGGGTGTCGCGATCCACCCGCCCTTCGGCCAGATAGCGCTGATACATGCTGCGCGGCAGATACCCGCGGGCATGGAACAACCGCCCGCCGACTTCTACTGCGCGCTCGAACGGCATGTCTTCCAGTCCGTGCAGCGGATTGTGATGAATGAAGGTGCGCATCGGCCAGAACAGCGGGATGGGCTCACCCGCGACATGGATCATGGCGCGGATACGCAGTTGCAAACCCAGCGGCGTATTCATACCCAGCCCTCCATCAGCAGAACGCCGGCACCGAGCAGTGCCAGCAACAGCAGACTCCATACCCAGAGCGCGGGCAGACCGATATCGGCCAGGGGCTGCTCGGGCGGAGACCCGACCAGAAAGCCCTGCAACAGACGCATGCCGGCCCAGCTCCACAGCAACCAGATGGAGAGGATGGCCAGGGCATGGGCCAGCGTCGCCACCAGCAGCAGATGCAGCAGCACGGCAAATCCGGGGAACAGCGGAGTCGCTGTCGCCGCCAGCAGGCCCAGCGTGAGCACGCTCGCCAGTCGCGGCAAGCCCGTGACCTGGTTTGCCGCCAGCCCGCCGTACGCCGCACCGAAGCGCCGCGTCAGCGCCGCCGCCACGAACACCAGCAGCACCAGCGGCAGGCTCAGGCTCAGGGTGACCCAGGGCAGATCACGGTCAGCCACCAGCAACCACAGCAACGCCCAGGTCGAGGTGGCCAGTAGCCCGGTCCAGATGCCCATTTCCCGAACCGTAAGCAGCCGCAGGCCATACAGCGCTGCGGTGAAAATCGCCCAGGGCACGACCCAGTCGGAGATGGGTACGCCCTGTGCCGCCAGTATCGTCAGACCGATCTGGGGCCACACCAGCATCAGGCACGCGCGCAACAGCGGCTGCTGCACCCGGGCCAGCAGGGCGTTGAACACCAGGCTCAGGGGAAACAGCGGCAGGAAAAAAGCGGCGGCGAGCAGGGTCAGCGTATCCATCATCAGGTCCAGCGCAGCAGGGCGTTGAGTCGAGCCGACAGCGCCAGAATCTGTCGTCCGACCCAGGCGTACAGATCGGCCACATAGAATTCACGCGAGATCAGCGCATAGAAATTCATCCACAGGAACCCGGGGCGGTCGTCGCCCCCCCGTGGCGTGCGTTCGGCGTAGTAGGTGCGCACCCAGCCCAGCACGATGACGGCGGCCATCAGGGCCACCAGCACATCGAACCAGGCCAGGCTGATCCCGGCGGCACGATAGATGCCGGCGCGGAAGGCCGGATCGGGATAGAGGAACAGATCGAAGGCGTGGCTGACCACGGTGTAGCCCACCACCACGATGGCAAACGACAGCACGATCAACGTGAACAGTCGCAGCGGGCTCTCGCTGCGCGTGCGATAGGCCGAAAACAGCAGTTGGGCGCCCGCCATCCAGCCGAAAAACAGCAGCACGACCGCGCCCTGATTTTCAAAAAAGTTTTCTGCCACCAGCCAGTGCACCGCCACCAGTACGACGATGGGCACGGCCACGGTCACCGCAGCCATCGACAGCCAGGAACGGCGAACCGCCCCGGGTTCCCGATGGAAAAAGAAGGTATAGAGCGGATCCTTCGGCACCGCGTCATGACGGCGTGCATCGCCGATGACGCTTCCGGCTCCCAGAAACAGCGTGCCCTTGAACAGCCCGTGCGCGATCAGGTGATACACCGCGAGCGAAAACGCGCCGACCCCGGTTTCCATGATCATGAAACCCATCTGGCCCATGGTCGAATAGCCGAGCGATTTCTTGATGTCGTTCTGCGTCAGCATCAGCACCGACCCGACCACCGCAGTGACCAGGCCGACGATGAACATCCAGTGCAGCACGCCCCCGGTGTGCACGAACACCGGGGCAAAGCGGTTGATCAGGAATCCCCCGGCATTGACGATGCCAGCGTGCATCAGCGCCGAAACCGGCGTCGGGCCTTCCATGGTGTAGGGCAGCCAGGTATGCATGAGGAACTGTGCCGAGCGCGCAAAGGCGGCCAGCGCAATCAGCCCGGCGACCACGTCGGCAAGCGGCAGTCCGAAATGGGTGGTCGCATCCGGCTGTGCCGCGAGCGCGTCAAACAGCACCGGCAGCGACCAGGTGCCAAAGTGCTGGAACAGCAGGACGGCGGCCAGCACCAGCGGCAGATCGCCCAAACGGTAGGTGAAGAACGTCCAGAAGGCATAACGGTGCGCCGCCGCGCTTTTCAGATCCTGTCCGAGCAGGAAATACAGCAGCACGCCCACCAGATGCCAGGCCACCAGCAGGGTAATCAGATCGCCTGCGGTGACCATCACCAGCAGCACGGCGGTCATCAGGTCCAGCAGCAGGAAGAAACGCCGGTAACCGGGTTCCTCGACCATGTAACGCAAGGAATAGACGCGCACCAGGAGGCTGATCCCGACAATCAGGGTCGCCATCAACACCCCCAGCGGGTCGAACAGCAGACTGCCCCAGGTGGCACCCAGGCTGTGGATGCGGGTCGGTGCGCCGTACAGGGCCAGCACCAGCAAGCCGACGGCACTCAAAAAGGCGAGCACCGCGAAAGCGACGCTCAGACGGCCAACACGCCGACCCCAGGCTCGCCCCGGGCCCGCAATCAACCCGGCCGACAACAGCGGCAGCGCGGGCAGCAGCCAGATAAAATGATCCATGCATCACTCCGATAAGGGAGCCGACCCCACTCGCGGAACAGGCTTCCGACCGCGTGTCACATACGGTCTGTGGTGGTCTGCCAGAACAGGTTGATCGAGAGTATGGCCGCAAAAAATCAAAATAAAAAATTTGGATTACATATGAAAATCATAACTTCAGATTATGTATTGTCATCCGCAAGGTCGGCCGTCCATAATGCGCGCACGGGGTGTCCAGCCCCCGGCCCGGATGTCCGGTTCGACCGGCATCCACAAAGATC
>JAJXUA010000063.1 GCA_021783275.1 Pseudomonadota bacterium | reverse complement strand
TAGCTCTACTACATGGACTCCCCCTATCACGCAACGGTAGCGGACGTTGATTCGGTGTAAGACTGCGGCTCTACATACGGCCTGTTGATGGGCATTGCCCTGGCCTTGATGAAAATGTCATTGGAGAAATAAAGAATGATCAACAGGTCGAATTCGATGTTGCCCCGGGCAAGCATCATCTGAACTTGAAAATTGACTGGTGCCGAAGCAACACCGTTGATTTCGAGACGAAGCAAGACACTGTTGAACTTGAATGCGGCAGCAACTTGCGAGGTTTCAAGGTGCTGTTGGCGTTTTTTTACGTGCTTTTTCTGCGCAGTAAGTACATATGGTTGAAAATGAAATAGCCCTATCGGCTAACAACGCGCTTCACTGGACGACAATAGCGGTAAGCTGTAGGAATTTCGCATCAACTCT
Organism: Pseudomonadota bacterium; assembly: GCA_021783275.1. GTDB lineage: Bacteria > Pseudomonadota > Gammaproteobacteria > Burkholderiales > Thiobacillaceae > Thiobacillus. Next base: position 12,881 of record JAJXUA010000063.1, on the reverse strand, counting down.
GAAAGAGGAAAGCAATGAAAGGTCAGATTCTTGACTTCTCGGTACAGAAAAATGAAGGGGTGATTTCGGGTGCAGATGGTGCCAGATATACCTTCATTGGCTCCGAGTGGAGAGGTGATGTTCAACCAAACAGGGGAATGTGGGTTGACTTTGACGCACAAGGAACCAATGCAACGGGTATTTATCGAGCACTCGGGCAGGCTTCAAGTACTCCGCGCGGAAACAAGAGCAAAGCTGCCGCTACTTTATGGGGCGCGTTCCTCGGTGGTCTCGGCGCACATAAGTTTTATATGGGCTCTTGGGGTTGGGGAATTGTTTATCTCCTTACGTGTTGGCTCTACATTCCGTTCATCGTCGCGTTGGTCGAGTGGATTCGTTATGTGCTGATGTCTGACGATGAGTTTTACGGCAAGGTTGCCGATTTCCAAAGTCAGAATCCTGGGCCATTCAGTTTTTTCTGGTGAAAAAAGCCGGGCTGGAAAAGTTGGGTAGTCTTAAATCTTAAATCCGGGGTCATTTAAATCCGGGGTCACATTTAAATCCGGGGTCAGGTCTTTCATCATCACATTTCTGTCTCACGGGCTCCGAGAGTGAGGCTCGAATAGCAATCCGCCTTTGTCTAGTCCCCACCGCCCCGGTTTTGACTTTCTCCCCTCTCAGCCCCGCCGGAAATTGAGCCTGCCGGGTGGATCAGCGGCAAAGGTGTTTGAGCCCCGCTCACAAAAAACAAATTAAAAACAGCAAAAGCGGGGCGAGTTCTTTGACGCTCACCCGGCAGGCTCGGTTTCCGGGGTTTCGGGGATGAGCGGGGTCGCCTTTTCTTTGGTTACTTTCTTTTGGCGAAGCAAAAGAAAGTGACTAGCCGCCGGGCTACCCCCGGCCAACAAACCTCAACCAAACAACAACTTCAAATCCCCCTTTTTCAAAGGGGGAGGCTGTCAGCCTACCTGCACCTAGACGGCAAACAATCTGGCCAATTCCGCCCCCGGATCGTCCGCCCGCATAAACGCCTCCCCCACCAGAAACGCATTGACCTGACGCCCCCGCATCCGCACCACATCCGCCGGTGCCAGTATCCCCGACTCGGTAATCACGATCCGCTCCTTCCCGATCTTCGGCAACAAACCCAGGGTCGTCTCCAGGCTCACCTCGAACGTCCGCAGGTTGCGGTTGTTGATGCCTTGCAACGGCGTCTTCAACTGCAAGGCCAAATCCAGTTCAGCAGCGTTGTGCGATTCCACCAGCACGGCCATTCCCAGTTCTGTCGCCAGCGCTTCCAGGTCCTGCATCGCTTTCAGTTCCAGCGCAGCGACGATGAGCAGGATGCAATCCGCACCCATCGCACGCGCTTCAACCACCTGATACGGATCGATCATGAAATCCTTGCGCAGCACGGGCAGCGCACAGGCGGTGCGCGCCTGCATGAGGTATTCGGCGCTGCCCTGAAAATAATCGCGGTCGGTGAGCACCGACAGACAGGCTGCGCCGCCTGCGGCGTAGCTCGCGGCGATGGCTGCTGGCTGAAAATCGGCACGGATCACGCCCTTGCTGGGGCTGGCTTTCTTGATCTCGGCGATCACCGCAGGCTGATCCGCAGCAAGTTTGGCGCGCAGCGCGCCCACAAAATCACGCGGCGGCGCAGTGTCAATCGCGCGCTGCCGCATGTCACCGAACGACACGGCCTGCATTCCCGCCGCGATTTCGCTGCGCTTGGTCGCGAGTATCCGTTCGAGAATATCGCTCATGACTGGCTGAAGCGCAGGTAATCGTCGAGCTTGCTGCGCGCGGCACCCGAGGTAATCGCTTCCTGTGCCGCCGCCACGCCCTGCATCAGGCTGGCCGTGCAGCCCGCCACATAAATGGCGGCGCCCGCGTTGAGCGCGGTGATGGCCGCCGCCCCGGCGTGACGGTTTTCCAGCGCAGCCCGCAGCATCGCCACGGCCTCGTCCTTGCCGTTGACCACCAGCTCGCTCGCGGCCACTTGCGGCAGGCCGAAGAGCCCGGGTTCGAGTTCGTATTCGGTCACCCGGCCGTCCTGCAATTCGGCCACTGTGGTGGGCGAAGCGAGGCTGATTTCGTCCAGTCCTTCTTCAGCGCACACCACCAGCACATGGCGGCTGCCCAGCTGTTGCAACACCTGCGCAAGTTTTCCGGCCAGCGCTGCGTCGAACACACCCATCACCTGATTCGGCGCGCCCGCCGGGTTGGTCAGTGGTCCCAGCAGATTGAAAAGCGTGCGCACGCCGAGTTCTTTCCTGACGGGTGCGGCGTGCTTCATCGCGCTGTGGTGATTGGGCGCAAACATGAAGCCGACGCCGATTTCCCGCACCGCCTGCGCGACTTTTTCCGGCGCGAGGTTCACGTTCACGCCCAGCGCTTCAAGCACGTCGGCGCTGCCCGAGGTGGACGACACCGAACGTCCGCCATGCTTGGCGACTTTTGCCCCACACGCCGCCGCGACGAACGCCGATGCGGTTGAAATGTTGAAGGTGTGCGCGCCGTCGCCGCCGGTGCCGCAGGTATCGACCAGATGCGCCACCCCCGCGAGCGGCACCTTGGTCGACAGCTCGCGCATCACGGTGGCGGCGGCAGCGATCTCGTCCACGGTCTCGCCCTTCATCCGCAGCGCGACGAGGAAACCGGCGATCTGGGCAGGGCTCCACTCGCCGTTCATCAGCGCGCGCATCGCGGTCAGCATCGCGTCGCGCGGCAGATCGTGGCGTTGCAGCAGCAGGGTCAGCAGTTCGGAATAGGTCATGGCATTCACTTCGGGCGGGCTGGATGGAGCGCGTAGCAATTCAGATCATCGGCAAATTCGACGGGCCCGGCGTAGCGGGCGCGGATTGCGGCCAGCGTTTCAGCCTCACGTCCGAGGGTACGCAGCATGCGGTGCGACAGCACCAGCTTTTTGACTTTGGCCTGGGCGGCGATGCGACCGATGTCGCCGGGCGTCATGTGCAGCGCGTGCGCGGCGCCAGTGGTGCCGACGGGGACGGCGTTGTGTGCGACGAACACATCGGCATCACGTGCAAGCTCAACCAGATCGCCTTTGCCGCTGGTGTCACCCGAAAACGCAATGACTGCACCGCCGATCTCGACGCGCCACGCCAGCGCGGGCAGCGGGCCGTGCTCGACGGCGGTGGCGCGCAACTGCATGTCGCCGAATCGGCCCACCCCGACCACCTTGCCAGCGGCGTTCACATCCTGCGGTTTGAGCGTGTAGCTGGCGCTGCCGTCGAGAAAATCGCCGAGGTAGCGAAACGCGCCGGACTTGCCGAACAGGGCGTCGGCGAAGGCCACCGCGCCCGGCATGAGCGCGTTGCCCGGCGGACCGTAGACCGGCAGCGCGCGGTTGCGGTCTTCGAAATAACTTGATTTCACCAGCGCGGCAAAGTCACTCGCATGGTCGGCATGAAAATGCGTGAACACGATGGCATCAAGGTCGGCCATCGTCGCACCCGCTTCGCCGAAGCGCAGAAAAACGCCGCCGCCCGCATCGACCAGCAGCCGTGCACGGCCGTCGTGCCACACCAGATAGCCGCTGGACGCGCGCTGGTCCGCCGCCTCGGGGCCGCCCGAGCCCAGCACCTGCACCGCGATCCCTCTCGCGCCGCACGACGGGGCTGCGGTAGCCGACACACTCAGCCCGAGCAGGCACGCGCCCGAGGCAAACCGCAGGGCGGCCTTACGCATGTGCAGGCTGTCCCGCTTTGAGGAAATTCGCCAGCATCGCGTGGCCGTGTTCGGTGAGGATGGACTCGGGATGGAACTGCACGCCTTCGACCGCAAGCGTCTTGTGGCGCACGCCCATGATCTCGCCGTCGTCGGTCCACGCAGTGATTTCCAGGCAATCCGGCAGGCTCTCGCGCTCGATCACCAGCGAGTGATAGCGCGTCGCGGTGAAGGGATTCGGCAACCCGGCGAAGACGCCCACGCCAGTGTGCGACACCTGCGAAGTCTTGCCGTGCATGAGCGTTTTGGCGCGGACGATTTTGCCGCCGAAGGCCTGACCGATGCTCTGGTGGCCGAGACACACGCCGAGGATGGGAATCTTGCCGGCGAATTCGTGGATCAGCGGTACCGACACCCCCGCCTCGTTCGGCGTGCACGGCCCCGGCGAGACGACGATGTGGTCGGGCTGCATCGCCGCGATCCCGGCCAGATCAATCTCGTCGTTGCGCACTACCCGCACGTCTTCGCCCAGCTCGCCGAAATACTGCACGAGGTTGTAGGTAAAGCTGTCGTAGTTGTCGATCATCAAAAGCATAAAAACCACCCGGCCTGTTGTCGGATACGACGGCGTTTCGCATCACGCCGACCTGTGCGAACCCGGCTCCGCGCCTGATGTCTACCCGGCCGCACTGCCCCGTATCGCGTATTGGCGAAGGGCGCATTTTACGCCAGATTGCCACCCTGCCGCCCGGCCCCGGGCCACCCTCACCCACCGTGCCCACCGGGTTGACAGGCCCACACCGCCCCGGCCAGAATGCAGCCATGGTTCAACTTCATTCCCTGCCCGTGATCATTCGCCGCGTGCCGCCGTGCATGTGGCTGCGTATGTGCACGTCCGGGCCGGAGACCAGTTGATTCCCCAGTAATTGACCCATTCCCCGAAAGGCCGCGGACCCTGCAAAGGTTCGCGGCCTTTTTGTTTGTGTCGTCCATCCAGGAGCCCCGCATGACCCGCTATTGCCTCACCCTTCTGCCAGCTGCCCGGCGTCAGGCCATGCACTTGGCAACCCATTCGTCCACCGCATAAATCCGGGAGCGCACGTCATGTCCATCCCCGCCGCCTACCTCGGCGTGATTCTCATCTGGGCCACCACGCCGCTCGCCATCCAGTGGAGCGGACAGGGTCTCGACTTTTCGTTTGCCGTGGCCGCGCGCATGGCCATCGGTCTTGCCGTCGCCGCGTTCGTGCTGCTCGCCTGGCGCATCCGCCTGCCGCTGCATCGCCGCGCCCGCGCCAGCTATCTGGCCGCCGGCCTTGGCATGTTCGGCGCGATGACGCTCACTTACTGGGGGGCGAGATACATCCACTCCGGCCTGATTTCGGTGCTGTTTGGCCTGTCGCCGCTGATCAGTGGCGTCATGGCGCTGCTGTGGCTGAAGAACGAAACTCTCACCCGCGCCAAACTTGCGGGCATGTTGCTGGGCTTGGCCGGTCTCGCCGTCATCTTCGGCGACAGCCACGAAATGGGCGGCGCCCACGCGCTGGCCGGGGTACTCGCGCTGCTTGCTGCGGTGACGCTGTATTCCGCCAGCCTGGTGTGGATGAAACGCATCGGCGACGACAGCCCGCCACTCGCCACCACCGTGGGTGCACTTCTGGTCGCCCTGCCGCTGTTCGCGCTGGTGTGGTGGTGGAGCGCCGACGCGCGCATGCCCGCCGTCGTGTCGCCGCGCGCCGGGGCCGCCATCGTCTACCTCGGCGTGTTCGGCTCGGTCATCGGCTTTGCGCTCTATTACTACGTGATCAAGCACATGGAAACCGGCAAGGTCGCGCTCATCACTCTGGTCACCCCGGTGCTCGCCCTGCTGCTGGGCAGCGCGTTGAACGGCGAACACGTCGGCGTGCGCGTGTGGGGCGGCGCGCTGCTGATCGGGCTGGGCCTGTGTGTGCACCAGTGGCGCGTGCTGACCGGACAGGTCGTTGCACCGGCTGCCAGCGGCGGTGCGTGAGTCCGGCATACGCAGCCCGGGTACTGCAAGCCCAATTATTCCCTCCTGCATCCAGATGCGCCCGATCGACGTAGTGTCAGAGCCGGACACATTTCAATGCCTGACACATTGCCAGTGCAATGCAGGTGTCATGGAATGCTGCGATGGCGTGCAGCAGCTTGAGGTATCCGGGTCATCACTCAATTTTGAAGGAGGAAACATATGAAACTGAACAAATCCACACTGGCGGCGGCTCTGCTGTCGGGCTTTACTTTGGTTCCGGCGGCATTTGCCGGTCACACCAATGTTCTGCTGGTCGCAGAACTCAACGGCCGCGAAGAAGTGAAAACCGACGCAACCGACTCCAGCATCGTCGGCGATCCCAACGGGCGTGGCGAAGCTTACGTATTCGGTATTGATGGCGACCCGACCACGCTTTGCTACATTATCGAAGTCGACAAAATCCAGCTTGCCGGTACAGCCACCGCACCAGGAGGCGCAACAGGCATGGCCGCGCATATTCATCGTGGCGCACGCGGCACCAATGGTCCGGTGGTCGCCAACCTCGCCGGCCCGTTTGACGGCAACGCGGCAGATTGCCTGACCGAGCTCGAAGCCGGCAAATTTCCCGGCGATCCGGTCGATATCGTTCAGGAAATTCTGAACAATCCCGAGGATTTTTACGTCAACATCCACAACCCCGAGTTTCCCGGCGGGGCCGTGCGTGGACAGCTGGTTTCGACCACCGACCACTCGCATTAATCTGCATTGCCTTATCGGCAAGCGCCCTCCAGCGGAGGGCGTTTTTACGTGTGGATTTCACGCAGGCATGGTCGCGTCTGCAATCCAAGCAACCTCAGCCCGGAATGTCCGGCTCCACCAGCACCGCAAACTGCGCCAGCGATTCCTGCCAGCCCAGGTAACACATTTCCAGCGGGATCGCCTCGGGGATGCCCGCCTGCTCGACCCACAGCGCCGTGCCGCACGCCACCGCTTCCAACTTTACCGTCACCTCCATCACGCCCGGCAGATTCGGATCGTCGAAACGGTCGGTGTAGCGGATCAGCCGATCCGGCACCAACTCCAGATAGTCGCCGCCGAACGCATGCGCATTCCCGGTCGAAAAATTGCGAAACGACATGCGGAACGACCCGCCGACCGTGGCATCGAGATGATGCACCGTGCAAGTAAAGCCATACGGCGGCAGCCATTTCGCCAGGGCATCGGCCTCGGTGAAGGCGCGATAGAGCTTGTTGGGCGTGGCGCGGATGACGCGGTGTAAACGCAGGGTACGGTCGGACATTTCAGGCTCCTGATGAATGGGAAAGACTGCGGAAGTGCAGGCTCTGACGGTACGACGGATGAGGGTGGGGGATTTCGACAGTGTGCTGGGGGCTTCAGCTGTGGCGCGATGCATCTTTAGACTGTAGATCGGCCTGAGCTGCCGGCGGGCGTCTGAGCCAATTTTGTCCGCTATGCAGTCTTGAGTAGTCACTGATCAGAAATTGTCGCCAAACGTCTGCTTTCCAATACGGCGAACGCGTAACCTCTCGGTCAGGTGCCCGCACCAATGAGCAGTTAGCCGTCATTCGCGGTCTCCCATGATATCTAACGGGGATAGGGGTCGATCCAGTCTGTCAAGTGGGTATGGCTGTCGGAGCGTAATGTAATAACGTCGTGTATGCCCCCCATGCGGACAGTTGATAGGCATGCCATGTGTTCAGGAAACTGTCGAGCGGCCTTGGCGATGTCTCTCTGCCACGTTTCGTAATCGAGCATCGCGTCAGCACTGACGTGGTACTGAATCAGGTGGGTGGCGAAATGATCCCTGTCGATCCCATTCGAGTGCTCTGGCGATGCATCGTTGATGTGCGTCCCGTCGGCGCAAGGCGGCAGACCCCGGTCGCCCGGGGTCGTCTTTGCCTTACTTGCTGCTTTGGACGGTAGTGAAGCTGTTGATCAGGTTACGGTAATCGGGGATGTGATTGGCGAACAGCGCGCCCAGGCCCTCGATATCGTTGCGCCAATCCCGGTGTAGTTCGCAGGCGACGCCGAACCAGGTCATCAGCTGCGCCCCAGCGGCCGACATGCGATCCCAAGCCGAGTGACGGGTGAGCTCGTTGAAGGTGCCGGAGGCGTCGGTGACGACGAAGACTTCGTAGCCTTCTTCCAGGGCAGACAGCGCCGGAAAGGCGACGCACACTTCGGTAACGATGCCGGCGATAAGCAGTTGCTTCTTGCCCGTAGCCTGCACCGCCTTGACGAAGTCCTCGTTATCCCAGGCGTTGATCTGGCCGGGACGGGCGATGTACGGCGCATCCGGAAAGGTTTCTTTCAGTTCCGTCATCAGCGGTCCATTCGGTCCGTTTTCGAAGCTGGTAGTCAGAATGGTCGGCAGCTTGAAGTACTTGGCCAGGTCGGCCAGCGCCAAGACGTTGTTTCTGAACTTGTCCGGCTCGATGTCGCGGACCAGCGAAGACAGTCCGGCCTGATGATCGACTAGCAGCACGGCAACATTGTTTTTGTCGAGTTTGACGTAGGGCTTGCTCATGGTGATTCTCCTGGGTGGTTGCGATGGAATTAACGCTGGGAATCCAGCACTTCATGGTTTTTCACGACTTCCTGCGCTTTGCCATAGCTCTCGATTAGCAACTGGTAGGCCGGGAAAATCTTCGTATAGATAGCAGCCCACTCCATGGCGTCAGCACGGTTCCAGCTAACTTGCAATTCGGAAGCTACAGCGGCGGTATCCATCGGCACCACGCCAGCCTGTACCACGCGGGCGAGGGTGATTTCCTGTGCCATCTTGGAATAGGTGCCCGAGGCATCGACCACGGCGAATACCTGATAGCCCGCATTGACGGCACTGATCGACGGGAAAGCCATGCAGACACTGGTGATGGTGCCTGCGATGATCAGTTGTTTTTTACCGGTGGCCTTCACGGCGGTAACGAAGTCCGGATTGTCCCAAGCGTTGATCTCGCCCTTGCGCGCCACGTACTGCGCGTGCGGGGCGTTCTCGTGGATTTCCGGAATCAGCGGTCCGTTCGGGCCTTGCGGCACCGAGGCCGTGGTGATCACCGGAATCTTGGTCAAGGTCGCCATCTTTGCCAAGGCCGCCGCGCGCAGGCGCAGGTCCGGCATCGGCATGTCACCGACGGTCTGAAACAGGCCGCTCTGGTGGTCGATCAGCAGCATTGCGGCATCATTGGGGTTGATGACGGGTCTTGTATTACCGAAATTGGCAGGAACGCTCATGGTTTTCTCCTTTGGGGGTGGGCGGTGAGATTCAGTGTCCGATCTGCCCAAAACGGCCACTATTGAAATCGTTGATCGCTTGCGCGATCTCCTCGCGGGTGTTCATCACGAAGGGACCGTGGCCGACAACGGGCTCGTTCAAGGGCGCGCCATTGAGCAGCAGCAGGGTCGTGTCGTCCTCGACATTGAAGACCAGTTGGCTACCGGCACGCTCCATCACGGCCAACTCGGCAGTGCGCACGGTGTGGTGATCACCGAGACGAATGGCGCCCTTGAGCACAAACAGGGCGGTGGTGTGCTGCTCCGGCAGCTCGAAGGCCAACCGATGCCCCGCATTCAGCCGCAAATCCCAAACATTCATCGGGGTAAAGGTATGCGCAGGACCGTCTCTGCCCGCGTAGCTACCGGCGAGGATGCGTGCTTGGCCTGCCCCATCCGGTAATGTCACGTCGGGAATCTGATCCGCGGTGATGCCCTGGTAGCCGGGTGCCGCCATCTTGTCCCGGGCAGGCAAGTTGACCCAGAGCTGGACCATCTCGAAGGCGCCACCTGTCCTGGCGAACTCCGGGCTGTGGTATTCCTCGTGAATCAGGCCGGAGGCGGCGGTCATCCACTGCACATCGCCGGGGCCAATGGTGCCGCCGCCCCCAGACGAGTCACTGTGCGATACGCCACCTTCATAGACGATGGTCACCGTCTCGAAGCCGCGATGCGGGTGCTGACCAACGCCGAGCTTGCGGGTGGTGGCCGGGAAATTGGCCGGGCCGGCGTAGTCCATCAGCAGGAAGGGCGACATTTCCTCGGCGATGTCGCTGTAGGAAAAAATGCTCCTGACCGGGAAGCCATCGCCGACCCAGTGGCTACCGTTGCTGCGCTTGATAAAGGCCAGTTGTTTCATGATTGCTCTCCGTTTAGTCAATGGAATCACTATACGAGGCAGCCGTTCCTCCCGCTAGATGGTTAAATACGAAAAAACTTTCTATTGAATTGGAAGATGGATTACAACCAAGTTGCTGTTTTCATCAAGGTTGTGCAGGCGGGCAGCTTCAGTGCCGCTGCCCGCCTGCTCGGCCTGCCGGTTTCGACAGTCAGCAACCGGGTCGCCATGCTCGAAAAACGCTTGGGGGTCACGTTGTTGCAGCGGACGACACGGCGTTTGCACCTGACCGATGCCGGACAGGCCTATTTCGACCATGCGTCGGCCGGATTGCTGCGCATGCTTGAGGCCGAGGCCGCGGTGACCGAGGCCGCTGCGGAGCCCTGCGGTTTGTTGCGCGTCACAGCGCCAGTCGATGTTGGTGATCAGATCCTGGCCTCGATCCTGTGCCAGATGCGTGACCAATGGCCCAAGGTTCACATCGAGTTGGTCTTGACGAACCGCTGCGTAGATCTTGTGGCAGAAGGCGTCGATGTGGCGATTCGCACAGGCCATCTTCAGGACTCGACACTGGTGGCGAAAAACACGGGCATTGCGCGCTGGGCGGCCTTTGCCAGCCCGAATTATCTTGCTGGTGCGGCCTTGCTCGATTCACCGCAAGCGCTGCGACATCACCACTGCCTGCAGTTCACGCCGCTGGGTAAGGATGCCTGGACGTTCCACACGGCAGATACCAGCTTGACGATACCCATGTTCAAACAGGTCATGGCCAACGAGATCGGGTTGATCATGGAGCTGGTGCTAGCGGGTAAAGGTATCGCGCTATTGCCTGTGCATCTTTGCCGGCAAGCCTGTGAAGAAGGGAGGCTGACGCGCGTTCTTCCCGAATGGCACGCGAAGGCTGACCCCATCCACATCGTTTACCCACAGCAACGCTTCATGCTGCCCAGACTGCGGGTCTTTGTCGATCTGGCGTCGTTGGAACTGCGGAAGTGGCTTGAGTAGTACCGACTGGCGTCAGCTTGAGAGAGGTATTTTCAGCCAATAGCCGATGTGCGGGGCACAGCGGACCTGAGCCGGACAGTACGACAGCCGCAGCTTCGGCCGAAAACCCGCCGAATCGGCAATAACCCGGACAAACCACGGTATTTCTGGTTAATCCATCAAGCATGCGTCACCGAGTGAACCGCCCTTAACCGTTCACCCATACTCACCTCGGCCGTTTTAAGATCGTATTCAGCCTGCAGATTCAGCCAGTATTGCGGCGTCTGGTCGAACGCGCGGCCGAACAGCAGGGCCAGTTCGGCGGTAACCGGACGCGTCCCCTTGATGACGTGCGATACACGCATGGGCGAAACGTCGATCACCCGCGCGAATTCAGCCTGCGACATGCCCAGGTCTTCGAGTATCTCGGCCAGGAACTCACCGGGATGGATGCTGGGCAATCCGTTTTTGATCATGGCATTTCCTTAGTGGTAATCAACGATTTCAACATCAAAGGCATGGTCGCCTTCGAACCTGAAGCACACGCGCCATTGGCTGTTGATGCGGATACTCCATTGGCCCTGACGGTCGCCCGATAGTTTTTCCAACAGGTTGGATGTCGGCATTCGCAAATCCTCGATGCGCGTGGCGGCGTGTAGCTGACTCAACCGTATAGCCGCCCGCTTCAGGATTTCTGTCGGCAACCGACGCGACGTACCCGTCGCAAAGAAACGCTCGGTTTCCGGGTTGGCGAAGGTTTGAACCGCACGACCACCATGAACAGTATGTTTATGTCGGTCAAGCAGGTCATTGAACGAACCGGATTGCGCCGTTGACGCATCTCCAACACCGACTCGCCGTAAGTCTTCCAGCCGCTTCGAATGGGTAGCGGACGGAAACGATCGTTATCATCAAACGCTGCTTCGACTGAAAACCGCCCAACCACCGCTAGACTCCCCCCATGCTCGCCCTGCCCCTCTCAGCCTGGCTTGCCACCACCGCGATGGCATTGACCTTCGTCGCCTTCGTGCCGTATTTCCGCTCGATCTTGGCCGGCACGACGCGGCCACATGTGTTTTCGTGGGTGGTGTGGGGCACGAACACGAGCGTGGCTTTCGTTGCCACGCTCAGCGCCGGAGGCGGTGCGGGAGCGTGGGCGGTGGGGTTTTCGGCGGCGATCACGCTGGCGGTGGCGGCGCTGGCGTGGGCGCGGCGGGCGGACGTGCACATCACGCGCGCCGACTGGGGATTTTTTCTGGCGGGGCTGTCGGCGATTCCGCTGTGGTTTGTGGCGAGCGATCCGCTGTGGGCGATTGTGCTGGTGACAGCGGTGGAGTTACTCGGCTTCGGCCCGACGATGCGCAAATCCTGGCACCAGCCGTGGAGCGAGCCAGTGAGTTTTCTGGTGATTTTGATCGTGCGCAACGTGCTGGTGATTGCGGCACTGGAACAGCGCACGCTGACGACGGTGCTGTTCCCGGCGGCGATGGCGGCGGCGTGCGTGGTGCTGGCGGCGATCCTGGCAGGGCGTCGCCAGGCGCTCGCCGCCGCACGTGGCTAAGGCAACGCTGAACAGGTGGGTTTCTCTGGGTTCGACAAGCTCACCACGAACGGAATCCATCACTTGCCGTCGTCCTGAGCCTGTCGAAGCCTGTCCTGAGCAAAGCCGAAGGGGATTTGTTCAGCGTTTCCCTAATACGTCTTGTACGGCAAAAACTTCCCGTTCAGCACGATCTGCACGCGGTCGCCCTTGGGGTCGGCGACACGGCTGATGTCCATGTTGAAATCGATGGCGCTCATGATGCCGTCGCCGAATTCCTCGTGGATCAGTTCCTTGATGCTGGTGCCGTAGACGTTCACCAGTTCGTAGAAACGATAGATCAGCGGATCAGTGGGAATCGCGCTCGGTAGCGAGCCTTTGTAGGGGACGACTTGCAGCAGCTCGACCGCCTCGGCGGGGAGTTCGAGCTGCGCGCCGACGGCAGCCGCCTGTTCGGCGGTGAGCGTCATCTGCCCCAGGAGCGCGGCGGTCGTCCATTCCTTGCTGTGGCCGACGGTTGCGGCGAGCTGCGACCATTTGAGGCCCATGCGGCGCTTGTGT
>JAJXUA010000062.1 GCA_021783275.1 Pseudomonadota bacterium | reverse complement strand
TCGTTGGGTTTGAGCGGCACGCTGGCCTCGCCCTGCGGCGTCAGCGCCCACAGCGTCATGTTCGATTCGTCGATACGCACTGCCTTGAGGTCGGTGTTGAACAGCACGTTGAGGCGCAGTTCATCTTCGGGGGAGAGTTCGTCGTTCATGCGGGGGCTAGTTTAGTGAAAGCTGATGCCAGGAGGTTATCTGACGGTGTCTGGCGGTGCTTCGCCTGCCAGAATGCGATAGAGAGGTGGGTTGACGTAATAACTCGCGCGGCCAATTTTGCGTTTGAACAGGAAGCAATCCTCGGCCAGTTTGTCGAGGTAGCGTGTGGCGGTGACTCGCGACACACCCAGATCACGCTCGATGAATTCGATGCGGGTGTAGGGGTGCGAAAATAAATTGTTGATGAGGTCCTGGCTGTAGAAGTGGTGCGCAGCACGAATGCGGTGTTTGTAATCAAGCAGCTGTGCCTTGATGGCCTGAATGGTGGCGATGCCATCCTGTGCCGTTTGCTCGACGGCGACGAGCAGGTAGCGCACCCAGTCTTCCCAGGCGTCGCGTTCGCGCACATCTTGCAGCAGCTGGTAGTACGTGGCCTTGGTGCGAACGATGTGGCGGCTGAGGTAGAGCACAGGGCTGTCGAGCAGACCCTGCTTGACGAGATAGAGCACGTTGATGATGCGCCCGGTGCGCCCGTTGCCATCGTAAAAGGGATGGATACTTTCGAACTGGTGGTGAATAAGCGCCATTTTCACCAGCGGGTCGGCGTCGAACAGCGCGTCATCGTTGACGAAGCATTCCAGATCGCGCATGAGATCGACGATGTCATCCGGGTTTTGCGGCGGGGTGTAGACCGTTTTGCCGTCATCGCGTTTAAGCGCGGTGCCCGGCAGCACGCGAAACCCTGCGCGGTTTTTTTCGAGCGTGGCCTGGATGTCGAGGATGTGGTTGCTGGTGAGCAGCCCCGTGTCGCGCACGGCGTCGAACCCTACGCCCAGCGCCTGGCGATAGCGGGCGACCTCTTTTGCTGCCGCGCCGTCGGCCGCGTCTGCCAGATCGGCATCGCGAAACAGCTCGTCATGCGTGGTGACGATGTTCTCGATTTCGGAGCTGTCCTTGGCTTCCTGCAGGGCCAGTGTGCCGATGAGGATGCCCTGGTTGGGCATGGAGGCCGCAACACCTTTCAGCTCGGCGAGCCGTCGGCTGGCGGCATTGAGCTGTTTCAGCAAATCCGGCCTGTCGAAGCGCGCGGGATCAAGGTCCGTCAGGGAGCGCAAAGTGGTCATGGTTCGAGCAGTTTACACCAAACATGTATAGAAAATAGATTTTTGTATACATATTGTGGGCGATATGTATAGGCAGACCTATTTCGTGCAGCACAACGCTGGCGAACAGGCATTGAGCGCGACGCAAGGGTTTGTGTCGTGTTATGAGGCTTTGAAGACCGCCCGCGCCGCCGCTACGGTCGCGGCGATGTCAGCGTCGGTGTGCGCGGCCGAGACAAACCCGGCCTCGAATGCGGAGGGGGCGAGGTAGAAACCCTTGTCCAGCATGGCGTGGAAGAAGCGGTTGAAGGCTTCGCGGTCGCTCGCCATGACTTCGGCAAAAGTTTCGGGCGGATTGGCGGCGAAGTAGAGGCCGAACATGCCGCCCTGACAATCCGCGCAGAAGGTCTTGCCGGCATCGCGCGCGGCGATGTTCAGACCTTCGCACAGTGCCAGCGTTTTTGCGCCAAGCGCTGCGTAAAACCCGGGTTGCGAAACAGCGTTGAGCGTGGCGAGCCCGGCGGCGACGGCCACGGGGTTGCCGGAGAGCGTGCCCGCCTGATACACCGGGCCGTTGGGTGCCAGCGCATCCATGATGTCGGCGCGGCCGCCGAAGGCACCGACCGGCATGCCGCCGCCGATGACCTTGCCGAGCGTGGTGAGGTCGGGCTTGATGTTCAGAACACTCTGCGCGCCACCAAGCGCGACACGGAAACCGGTCATCACCTCGTCGAAGATCAGCAACGCGCCGTGGGTGTCGCACAGGTGGCGCATTGCGGCCATGAATTCGGCGGTGGGTTTGACTAGGTTCATGTTGCCCGCGTAGGGCTCAACGATGATGCAGGCAATCTCCGAGCCGATTTCGGCGAAGGTTTTTTCCAGCCCGGCGACATCGTTGTAGTCGAGCACGAGCGTCATCGCGGCGACTTCAGGCGGAACACCGGCCGAAGTGGGATTGCCAAACGTGAGCGCGCCGGAACCGGCTTTAACCAGCAGGAAATCGGCGTGGCCGTGGTAACAGCCTTCAAATTTGATGAACTTTGACCGCCCGGTGAAGCCCCGCGCAAGGCGGATCGCACTCATCGTTGCCTCGGTGCCGCTGGATACCAGCCGGACTTTTTCGATGCTGGGTACCAGCTCGATAATCCGGCGGGCGATGGTGAGTTCGGCTTCGGACGGCGCGCCGAACGACAGGCCGTTGACGGCGGCATCCTGCACCGCTTTTACCGTGGCGGGATGCGCGTGGCCGAGGATGGCCGGGCCCCACGAGCCGACGTAGTCGATGTATTCGCGGCCATCAGCGTCCCATACCCGCGAACCCAGCGCGCGGCTGAAAAACACGGGCGTGCCGCCGACGCTCTTGAAGGCGCGTACCGGCGAATTGACCCCGCCGGGAATGACTTTTTGGGATTGTTCGAACAGGATTTGATTGCGGGTCATGGCGATGCAGGCTTTCTAGTCTTCGGTTTCGGCGTTGAATAACTGGTTGAAATCATGCGCGGCAGCCCGTATGTCCGGCGCGGCAAACACGGCAGACAACACGGCCAGGCTGTCCGCGCCCGCTTCAATCAGCGAGAGGCCATTGGCGAGCGTGATGCCGCCGATGGCCACCAGCGGCAGCGTGATCTGGGTGGCGGCTGCGCGTAGCAGTTCGGGGTGGGCACGCGCGGCGTCGGGCTTGGTGGGGGAGGGGAAAAAGCTGCCGAAAGCAACGTAGCTGGCGCCTGCGGTCTGCGCAGCCAACGCACGTTCCAGACTTTGATAGCACGAGACGCCGACGAATTTTTCCTTGCCGAGGATGATCCGTGCCTCGCGCACGCTGCCGTCGTCGCGCCCCAGATGCACGCCGTCGGCGTCCGTCAGGTCGGCCAGCCGCAGGTCATCGTTCACGATGAGGGGCACGCCAAAGCGATGACACAACGCGACCAGTTCGCTCGCCTGTTCGTGGCGGCGTGCCACATCGCTTGATTTGTCGCGGTACTGCACGGCTGCTGCGCCGCCGCTCAACACCGCTTCCACGTCTCGCAGCAGCTGCGCAGTGTCGGCTGTTTCGGCGGTGATGGCGTAGAGTCCGCCCGGAAATTCAAGCATGGTTATATCCGAGCCCGGCAAAATCGGGTGCCGTGTTCATGCATTGCCTTCGGTCTGGTTGTCTTGCGCCCAGAAAAAACGTTCCGGGATGTATTGCCCCATGCCGGGCCGAAAAGCGGCTTTCAGGGTTTCGTACGTGAAGTTCTGCGCTTCGCGCACGGCCAGTGGCACGTCCTGCCCGTAGGCGAGGGTGGCGGCGATCGCTGAAGCCAGGGTGCAGCCCGAACCGTGATAGCTGCCCGGTAGGCGATCCCAGGCATCGGTCTGCACATGGCCATTGGCGTCATACAGGCTGTTCAGCACGCGCGGCGTGTTTTCATGGGTGCCGGTAACCAGCACGTATTCGCAGCCCAGTTCGACCAGATGGGCGGCGCAGGCGGGCAGATCCAGGTCGTCCTCCTCTGATTCAAACAGCGCAAGACGACGTGCTTCGTGGCTGTTCGGCGTGAGTACTGTCGTTTGCGGGATCAGCATGTCGCGCATGGCGGCAATCATGTCGTCCGAGGCGAGCTCATCGCCGCCGCCTGACGCCAGCACCGGATCGAGGATGACCGGAATATCCGGGTAGTCCGAGAGGATTTCCGCAATGACCGCGATATTTTCCGGGCTGCCCAGCATCCCCAGCTTGAACGCGGCGACCGGCACGTCTTCAAGCAACATGCGCGCCTGATCCATCACCCATTCGGCATCGATCACCAGAATGCTGTCCACGCTGGCAGTGTCCTGGACCGTGAGTGCGGTGATGACGGTGAGCGGATGGCAACCCATGCTGGCAAAGGTCAGCAGGTCGGCCTGGATTCCTGCGCCACCGGTCGGGTCGGACGCGGCAAAGCTGAGCACCAGAGGCGGCGTGACCCTGGGGGAGAAAATTGGCGGCATGATGTCACTGCTTTAGAATCAGGACTCGATTTTAGCCTGTTTCCCCACGCGCCCATGTCCAATACTCCCGAAACCCGCAGCTGGATGTGCCTGATTTGTGGCTGGATTTATCACGAAGCGGCGGGCGCACCCGACGACGGTATTCCGCCCGGCACCCGCTGGGAAGATGTGCCCGTCAACTGGACGTGTCCGGACTGTGGGGCACGCAAGGACGATTTCGAGATGGTTGCCTTCTGAGCGGACACCCCCGCGTCCATCAATTTTTCTTTCCGTCCTCAAGAAATTCCTCAGGCAGGCGTTACAGCGTTTGCGCAGCGAGGTTTTGCTTGTCAGTCACTGCCAGGCCCGGGGTGCAGTTCTCTCACGCTGAGAAGGACTCATCAGCCGGGGTTGAAAAATTTTAATTAGGAGACGGTCATGATGATGCGATGGATTACTACGTGTGCCCTGCTTGCCTTTTCGGCGAGCACCTGGGCTATTTCCCCCTATATACAGGGCGATTCAATTTCAGGTGCCAATGCGCAGGCGATCGCAACTGCGGTTGAAACCAAGCTGAAAAACGGTGGCTTCAAGGTCATTGGCAAGTATTTCCCCAAAACCCTGGCCGGATACGGTGTAGTGGTGGCCACCGACGAGAACATGCTTGACACGGTTGGATCGGTCGGCGGCAATGCCATTCTGGGCGCTGCGATCCGGGTGGGCGTCAAGGCGGATGGCACCGTGACCTATACCAATCCGGATTACTGGTATCGCGCGTATTTCCGCAAGGGTTTTGCGCAGAAAGAACCTGCGGTGAAGGCGCTGCAGGCCAAGTTGCAGGACGCACTGGGCGCAGGCAAAGGCGTGGGCGGTGATGAATCCGCAGGCACGCTGACCAACTACCGCTACATGATCGGCATGGAACGTATCGATTCGCCCAAAGCCAAACTGGCTGAACACGGCAGTTTTGCCGAGGCAGTGAAGGCGGTACGCGATAACCTGGCCAAAGGCGGCAAGACCACCAAGGTCTACGAAGTCGTGATGCCGGATCGCAAGCTGGCAGTGTTTGGCGTGGCGATGAGCGATGGCCCGAACAACGATGGCGACTGGCTGAAGAAAATCGAGCAGCAGAACCTCGTCGCCGGCTTGCCCTATGAAGTGATCGTCGTGGGCGATACCGTCAGCTCGCCGTATGCCCGTTTCCGCATTGCGCTGGCATTTCCGGATGTCGGCATGGGGCAGTTCATGCGCATTTCCTCATTGCCCGAGGCGGTCAAGCGGATGATGGAAACCGTTGCCGGTACAGTGAAAAAAGAAGAAGTCAGCGCCTGGCAGTAAGCCGGAGCTGACAACGAAAAAGGGCGTTGCCAGGCAACGCCCTTTTTTATTGCGCGTGCTGCGCATGCATTTTTTCTAGCAGGTTTCGTCTGCACGAAATTACCGGCTCAAGAAGCCTCATGCGGTGTCCGTAATGATATCCACTAGGCCATGGTGCATTGGCCGCTTGCAAAACCCGGTGGAGAAAACGTGTGGAAAACGAAGCATTGAAAGGCGTCAAGGTGATGATCATCGATGACAGCAACACCATACGCCGCAGCGCGGAAATCTTCCTCAATCAGGCGGGATGTGAAGTCATCCTGGCGCAGGATGGGTTTGATGCGCTGTCGAAAATTACCGATCACGAACCGGATGTGGTGTTTGTGGACATCATGATGCCGCGTCTCGACGGCTATCAGACCTGTTCGCTGATCAAGCGCAATGCCAAATACCGCACCACGCCGGTCATCATGCTGTCGTCCAAGGATGGCCTGTTTGACCGTGCGCGCGGCCGCATGGTGGGGTCGGATGAATACCTGACCAAACCCTTTACCAAAGATACGTTGCTGACTGCGGTGCGCGAGCACTCCAGCGCGGCCTGACTGTTTACAAGGAGAACCCGATATGGCGATCAGTCGAATTCTGGTGGTGGACGATTCCCCCACCGAGCGTTTTTTCCTGTCCGAGCTGCTGGTGAAAAACGGCTATCTCGTCAGCATGGCTGAAAGCGGCGAAGAAGCCGTGGTCCAGGCCAAGCAGACCCTGCCCGATCTGATCGTGATGGATGTCGTCATGCCAGGCATGAATGGCTATCAGGCGACCCGCATGATCACCAAGGAAGATGCCACCAAGCACATCCCGGTCATCATGTGCACGACCAAAGGCCAGGAAACCGACAAGGTCTGGGGGATGCGCCAGGGCGCCAAAGCCTATCTCGTGAAGCCGGTCAAACCCGACGACCTGTTGTCGCAGATCAAGGCACTGGGCTGAATTCATCATGAGCAAAAAGTTCAACCTTCGTGAATTCCAGACCACGCTGTCGCAACAGCTGCAAGCCGCAGCGACGCGCGACAACACCGGTTCGCGCCTGGGATTCCGGGTGGGACAGGTGAACTGGCTGGTCAATCTGTCGGACACCGAAGAAGTGATTCCGGTGACCCCCATTGTGAAAGTGCCCGGCGCACGTCGCTGGTTTCGCGGCATGACGAACATCCGGGGCAACCTGTATGCGGTGAGTGATTTCAGCGATTTCATGGGAATGGGCCCCACACCAGACCATGCGGATTGCCGCTTGCTGCTGCCGCATCATGATTTCGGCGTCAATGCCGCGCTGCTGGTGCACGGCACGCTGGGTTTGAAGAACGTCAGCCGGTATCAGGTTCGCGAGGAGCCTGCGGCACATGCCTGGGTGGCGCGTCAGTACACCGATGAATCGGGCACAGGCTGGTGGGATATGGATTTTGGACAATTACTGGGTGACGCGGGATTCATGCAGGTCGAATCTTGACTCGGCCGCTGATGTAAAGCTGTTTATAGAGCGCGCACGTGTGCGTGCAACGGAGGACTGGAACGATGAACATGGCAATTTCGATGAACGGCCTGAAAGGTCTAGCGGATCGTATGAGCGTGATGGTGAAGAGCCGCAAACGCGACAGCGATCACACCACGATGATTATGGAGACCATGCGCAAGCTGAGCAGCAAGGAAGCCGGTCGTGCGCCGCTGATTGGTCACCTGCCTGTTGAAAAACAATATCTCTATACCGGCAGTACGCTGATCGTTTCCCTGCTGCTGGCAGCGGGCTTTACGGTTTACAGCACCATCCAGCTCGATAACCGTGCGGGTTACGAAGTCAAGTCAGGCGAACTGAAGGTGCTGTCGCAGCGCCTGCCGCTGACGGCGCAGCAATCCGCACTGGGTAACGTCGAGGCATTCAAGAAGCTGGCGGAAGGCAAGGCTGCCTTCGAAACCACGCTGACGGGTTTGATCGAAGGCGATGACGAAGTACCTGCTTCTAGTGGTGCCGCGCTGGATACCCTGCAGAAAATCAATACGCAGTGGAAGCAGTTCAATCCCCAAGTCACCCAGATTCTGAAAGACCAGAAGTCGCTGATCGAAACCAACGAGAGCGTCAAGCTGATTAACAAGCTCAGTATCGATTTGCAGGTAGTGGCGGAACAGCTCAGCCAGCAGCTGATCGCATCCGGCGCAGGCGCACAGGAAGTGTCCCGGGCCAACTCACTCATCACGCTGAGCCAGCGCCTGCCGAAGAACGCCAACCTGCTGCTGTCGGCCGACCTGATCGACCCCAAGGTGGTCTCGGCGCTGGAAAAAGACACCACCCTGTTCCGTGAAACCGTGGAAGGCTTGATGGAGGGGACGGCAAGCAAAAGTGAAAACAACATGATGACGCTCGAAGAAGTGGGCGGCAACATGGGTGAAATGGTGTACGCGGTAGGTGCGGTGCTGGCCAATACCCAGGCACTGTTACAAGCCAAGCTTACGGCGAGCAATCTGTTCAAGGGCAGCGATGCGCTGCTGCAGGATACGGACAGTCTGTCGCAGGAATATCAGTCCATCGGCACCATTGGTTATATATTTGCCGCGCTGTTTGCGTTGCTGGCTCTGGGATCCCTGGTGCTGCTGGGGCTGGTCAACATCAATGAAACCAAATCCCGTGCGAAGAAAAGTGAAGAAGAGAACAGCCGCAACCAGGAGGCGATTCTGCGCCTGATGGATGAACTCGGTGAGCTGGCAGAAGGCAACCTCACCATCAACGCCAGCGTAACGGAAGACATCACCGGCGCGGTGGCTGACTCGATCAACTACACCGTGGAAGAGTTGCGCAGCCTGGTGCGTGGTATTAACACGGCGACAGTGCAGATGGACAAGGCAGCGAGCGAGGCCGGACAGGTTTCCGAGACCCTGCAGGAAGCGTCGCGTCGGCAGGTGGACGAAATTGAAACCACCTCCACCGCAGTGGTGCGTCTGGCGCAATCAGTGCAACAGGTGTCGGGCAACGCAGCGGAATCCGCCCGCGTGGCCGAACAATCGCTGGCGGCTGCGGAAAAAGGCCAGCTGGCGGTGTCCAACGCGATCTCCAGCATGAACGGACTGCGCGAACAGATTCAGGAAACCTCGAAGCGAATCAAGCGTCTGGGCGAGTCCTCGCAGGAAATCGGCGAAATCGTTGAACTGATTTCCGACATTACCGAGCAGACTAACGTGCTGGCGCTCAATGCGGCGATCCAGGCGGCGTCTGCGGGTGAAGCCGGGCGCGGCTTCTCGGTGGTGGCCGAAGAGGTGCAGCGACTGGCGGAACGTTCCGCAGACGCGACCAAGCAGATTGCCGCGATTGTGAAAACGATTCAATCCGATACGCACGATACGGTGGCGGCGATGGAGGTCTCGACCCAGGGCGTGGTCGAAGGCGCCAAGCTGTCCGATGCAGCGGGTCAAACCCTGGCCGAGATTGGCGTCGTGTCGAAGCAGCTGGCGAGCCTGATTGCCGATATTTCTTCGGCCACGCAAAACCAGGCGGAATCGACGGCGCTGGTGGCGGAAACCATGCAGGACATCAAGTCGATTTCGGCGCAAACCCGTAGTGGCACACAGCAGACGGCAGACTCGATTGGCGGCATGAAACAGCTGGCAAAAGATCTCAAGAGCTCGGTAGCGGGCTTCAAGCTGGCCTGATCGTTTTCATCACTGCAACCAGACTGCCATACGTGCATCGTTATTAAGGACAGGAAATTACCATGAGCGCCATACTCGATTACGACACCGGCCCGCTGAACTGGGTGCGCGGCGACATCGATGCCGCCCTGCAGGCTGCGCTGGGACGTATTCAGGCGTATAGCGTCGATGCCGATCTGACCAATGCCATGCGGTTGGCGCACGACGATGCGCATCAGGCCACCGGTGCCCTGCGCATGGTGGGACTGGAAGGTGCGGCGACGCTGGCGAGTGCACTGGAATCCTGTCTGGGAGACATCAACGAAAACCGTTTGCAGTCCAGCGATGAAGTGCTGCGCGCGCTGCGCAATGCCATCGAAGGCTTGCAGCGCTGGGTCAAGGATCTGGCTGACGGACGGGGCAGTGGCGAGCTGGCACTGTTTCCACTTTACAAGCGCCTGCGTGAATTGCAGGGCGTCGAGCGGGTGTTTGAAGGCGAACTGTTCTTTCCTGATTTGCGCACACGCGTGCAGGCCAAGGCGGCCAACGACAGCCTGACTCAGGAAGCACTCGCTGCGGAAGTCAAAACGGCACGTGGGCAGTTCCAGCGTGGCCTGCTGGCTTTCCTGCGCAACACCGAAGCGGACAAAGGCCTGAAGGACATGCGCGATGCGCTGGCGGTGATCGAAGGAATCGCGCCTTCGCAGGCTACTCGCACCTTCTGGTGGGCGTGTGTCGGTTTCATCGACAGCCTGATTGCGCATGGCGTCGAAGCGGATTTCCATGTCAAGCAACTGCTGGCACGGGTCGATCTGCAAATGCGTCGCCTGATTGAAGGTTCGCCACAAGTCGCCGAGCGTCTGCTGCGCGACGCCCTGTTTTTTGTCGCCAAAAGCCAGGCATTGAATGGACGCGCCGCCGAAGTGCGTCAGACCCTCGGTCTGGATCGTTATCTGCCGGGACGCGGCTTGCTCGATCCCGAAGCGCTCGCGCGGATGCATCCGGTTCTGGATGCAATGCGCAGCGGACTGAAAAGCGCGCAGGATCATTGGCACACCTATGTGGAAGGTAATGCCGGTCAGCTCGAAGTCTTCCAGACCGAACTCGGACACATGCAGCCCCAGGCGCAACTGCTGCTGGACAGCGGTTTGACTGCCTTGCTCAATGTGCTCCACTCGGCCGCCGGTGCAACCACGCACCAGCAGGGCGAGGCACGCGAGCAGATGAATCTGGAAGTGGCGGCCACCCTGCTTTTCATGCAAAACGCCATTGATCAGGAAGACGTGCTGCACAACGATTTTTCGGCACGGGCAGCCAGTCAGCAGGCCCGCCTGCAAGCCTTGATCGAAGGCCGCGAGATGCCCGCCAGTGTGATGGAAGACACGAACCAGCGTGAAGCCGAACGCAACATGCTGATGCACATGGCACTGGAAGTCGGCCAGAATCTGAAACAGATGGAAGAAGCGCTGGATCATTTTTTCCGCAACGCCGAAGAACGCGAAGGTCTGAAGCTGCTGCCCGATCTGTCCCAGCAGGCACAGGGCGCACTCACCATGCTCGAAGTGCCCGAAGCGGCGAGCCTGCTGGCTGCCGCCACCGCCGAAGCCATGCCGTATGCAACCGAAGGTCATCCCGACAGCCCGGCCCAGCAACGGCTTGCCGATGCGTTTTCCAGCCTGGGACTCTTTATTGAATCCTATTGCGCGGGGCGTGCCGATGCGGTCCGCATCCTGCGCCCGGTGCTGATCGATTTTGGCGTCATTGCCGCCGACAGTGGCGATAACGGACTCTTTGACGATACCGTCGAAGCCGGTTTACCGGCCCGCAAGTCCGATGTGCAGACGGCTTATCTGGGTTGGCGCGACTTCCCGGAAGACGCGACAAAAAAAAAATTCCTTGATCTTCTGACCGAACTGGGGCGAGACGCTGAACTGATCGCGGATAGTGATCTGATTCAGCTCACGGGTGCCATCAAGCTCGACAGCACCCCGGTGGCTGAAGCCACGCCGGCACTGGATGCCGACATCGTTCGTCTGACCGGGCTGGCGCTGCCCCCGCGCCCTGCACCCGAGCTGGTCTCGCAGGTAGATACGCCGCTGGAATCCGCCACCCATGTTCAGGAAACCGCACCGCAGGTGGGTGCACAGGTCGAATACGCCCATCCGGTCAAGCCGGTTGAAGCGGACGTGGCGCCGACCGAGTCGGCTACCGTGCCCGCGCTTTCCGAAGCGGCTCCCGAGCTGTTGCTGGCTGCGATTCCTGCTGACGCTGACCCGGAACTGCTGGAAATTTTCCTCGAAGAGGCCGTCGAGGTGCTGGAGACGATGGACTCAGCCTGTGCGGTGTGTGAAAGTGCGCCGGACGATCAGGAATCCCTGACCGTGATCCGCCGTGCGTTCCACACCCTGAAAGGGAGTGGTCGCATGGTGGGTCTGGTGGACCTGGGTGAAACTGCCTGGCGGCATGAGCAACTCATGAATACCTGGCTGGCCGAACACAAGCCTGCCAACGCCGATCTGCTGAATCTGCTGGCAAGTGCGCGCACGCTGTTCCAGACCTGGGTCAGCACCCTGCGGGCACAGCAAACCATCGCTTTACCCGTACCTGCCTTGCTGGCGAACATCGATCGTGTCGCGCAAGGCCAGCCACTTGCTGCTATGCCTGCGGAACCGGTCGCGCTGGAAGCGTCTCCTGTCGTGACCCCAAGCGAAGCGCCCGCTGCCGTTATGCAGGAAGACGATGAAGCGCTTATCGAATCGGTATGGCTCGATCAGGAAATCGACTCCCCGGCTTCACCCGCTGCACCCGTCTTCGAAACATTTGCCGAAAGCGGATCCGAATGGCAGCTTGCAGAATCCGTCAGTGATATCTCCATCCCGGATCCGATCGAACTGGAATCGACCCTGTCGTTCGATGCGGTGATCGATACCCCGCCACTCGAAGCAACCGGAGAGGCCCAGGACGAATTGCTGGCTGGACCTGACATGGCCGAAACAGTGACTGGGCCGGCTGACGCCCCCGTGCTCGAGGTCGGCGCACTGATCGAGTATGCCGCGGCGCCTGTGGCCGACAGCCTTGAAGAAACCGAGTCGCTGGCACCCGAGGAAATTTGCATTGGTACGGTGTGTCTGTCGGTGGGCCTGCATGAAATTTTCATGACCGAGGCGCACCAACGCCTGGCAGTGTTGCAGGAAGAAATCGAACGCCATACCGACGCGCCCGGCAGCACAGTGAGCGAACAGGCGGTACGGTCCATTCATACGCTGGCCGGAATTGCGGGCACTGCGGGTATTGCGCCGCTGTCTGAGCTGTCGCATGCGCTCGAGGTGTACTGGAACCGTTTCAGCCACCATCCCTTGCCAGCGGCCCAACTGACTTTGGTGTCTGATACGGTCGCCCGTTTGCATGCCATGCTGGTCACGATTGTTGAGCGTCAGCTGCCCGAGACGGCAAACGATCTGGTGGCCGCGCTGGGCGAACTGGGTGACGAAGTGGCACCGCCCGTCGCCACGCCGGTCATCGAATCAGCAAGTGAAATCCAGCTTGAAGCGCCGGTGACGGAAATGGTGACGATGCCCGATCTGCTGCCCGAGATGCCCGTTGCCGCTCCTGATTTGTCGGCCGACATGAGCACGCTGATCGCTGAAGCCCGTCCGGCTGCGCCCGCTCCTGTATTTGACCGGCGCGATGTGGCGGATGAAATCGATCAGCAGTTGCTGCCTATCTTCCTCGAAGAAGCTGAAACGCTGGTTCCGGATACCAGCGCGCAACTGCGTGCCTGGAAAGAGGCCCCGGATAACACGGCTGCGCGTGATGCACTGAGTCGCCATTTGCACACCATCAAGGGCAGCGCCCGCATGGTGGGCGCGATGCGTCTGGGTGAACTGACGCACGTGATGGAATCGCGCGTGATCGCCGTGGCAGAAGGCCATCTTGCAGGCAGCCGTGAAGTGTTCGACACGCTCGAAGCCCAGCTGGATCGTCTGGCCGGCGCAGTGGAGCGTCTGAAGCAAGGCGATCTGACTCCCGAACCGCAAGCAGTTAACACCGATGACCCGGTCGAAGCTGTGCAGGCAAACATCGTTGAACCAATCCCCGCGCCGATAGGCCCGGTCCCCGCCACATCGACCGCGCAGGGTGACACGACCGCAGCGGGTCAGGCCGTATCGCGTGAAG
>JAJXUA010000183.1 GCA_021783275.1 Pseudomonadota bacterium | reverse complement strand
CAGCCCGCCACGCTGTCCGGCGACCTCACGATCAAGGGCGTGACCCAGCCGGTAAGCTTCAGCATCACCAACTTTAACTGTATGCCGCACCCGATGCGCAAGGTGGAAACCTGCGGCGCCAACGCCACCACGGTGATCAAGCGCTCGACCTTCAATATGGGCAAAAGCACACCCTACGTCAGCGATGACGTGACGCTGACCCTGGCGGTTGAAGCGTATCAGGCCCCGGCTGCGGCCAAGTAAGCCGGGGTAAGCCGGGCGGATGTGCAAAAAGTCATCCCTTCAACAAGGTCTGTTGGTTTCCCAACAGATTGCACGGGCGGTCAGCCCGGGCGGGCAGGGGGTGGATTAGGCAAGTAATTGTTTTTATGTGGTTTTTGATGGAAATACTGCGGCGCAACGGGGTGGCACAGCGGTTGCGAGTAGTCAGGCGTACGAAACAAAGCCTGCATCAAGGAGCCGATCATGAAACAACTTGCCGCCCTCACCGCCTTTCTGGTTCTGAGCACCGCCGCCCAGGCTACGCCGGAAACCTATGTGATCGACGACAGCCAGACGGTCGCCAACTTCAGCTTCAGCTACATGGGCATCCCCAGCAACGGCAACAAGTTCGAAAAAACCACCGGCAAAGTGGTCTTCGACGCCGCCACCCGTACCGGCTCGGCCGATGTCACCATCGACGCCAGCTCGATCGAAACCGGTAATGCCCTGTTCAACCACCAGATGCAGTCGAAAGGCTTCTTTGACAGTGCCAATCACCCGGTCATCACCTTCAAGTCCACCCGCATGGTGCTCGACGGTGAGCAGATGAGCATGTCGGGCGACCTCACTGTCAAGGGCGTGACCCGTCCGGTGACACTGATGGTGTCGCGCTTCGAATGCGCCCAGCACCCGGTGAACAAGATCGATGCCTGCGCCGCCCATGCCACGCTCACCATCAAACGCTCGGAATTCAACATGAGCAAGTTCAAAATGCTGGCCAGCAATGAAGTCACGCTTAACCTCTCCATTGCCGCCGTCAAAGCCCAGCCGGTCATCCAGTTGGCCAGCCGCGACAGCAGCCGCTAAACCGCCCCGTCTCCTCCTAGAGGGAAGCGCTGATTTATTAAATTTGGTCATTGCGAGCGAAGCGAAGCAATCCAGAACGTCACTTCGTTCCTCGCGATGTCCGAATAAAACCGTGCTTCCCAAGTACACTTGGCGTTCCTTATCCGGAACGCCATTTTTTCGTGCTGCCCCATCAAATCGAACTGCTCGCCCCCGCGCGTGATGCCGACATCGGCATCGAAGCGGTCAACCATGGCGCCGACGCCGTGTACATCGGCGGGCCTGCGTTCGGCGCGCGCGCCTCGGCGGCCAACGACATTGCAGACATCGCGCGGCTGGTTGACCACGCGCACCGGTTCAACGCGCGCATCTTCGTCACCCTCAACACCATCCTTGCCGACAACGAGCTGGAGCCTGCGCGGCGACAGATCCACCAGCTTTACGACGCCGGCGTCGATGCACTCATCGTGCAGGACATGGGCCTCTTGGAACTCGACCTGCCGCCGATTCAGCTGCACGCCAGCACGCAGTGCGACATCCGCACGCCGGAGAAGGCCCGCTTTCTGCAGGACGCGGGGTTTTCGCAGATTGTGCTGGCGCGCGAACTCGACCTGAAACAGATCGCCGCCGTGCGCGCCGCGCTCAAGCCCGACACCGTGCTGGAATTCTTCGTCCACGGCGCGCTCTGCGTGGCCTACAGCGGCCAGTGTTTCATCAGCCACGCCCACACCGGCCGCAGCGCCAACCGCGGCGACTGCTCGCAGGCCTGCCGCCTGCCGTACCAGGTCGCCGACATGGACGGGCGCATCGTCGCGCACGACAAACACGTGCTGTCGATGAAGGACAACAACCAGAGCGCCAACCTCGAAGCGCTGATCGACGCCGGAATCCGCAGCTTCAAGATCGAAGGCCGCTACAAGGACCTGGGCTACGTGAAGAACATCACCGCCCACTACCGCACCCTGCTCGACGAATTGATCGAACGCCGCCCGGAATTCGCGCGCAGTTCCAGCGGCCACACCCGCTTTGCCTTCACCCCCGACCCCAACCAGAACTTCAACCGCGAATTCACGGACTACTTCGTCGGCGGCCGCCGCGACGACATCGGCGCGTTCGACACGCCCAAAAACCCCGGCCTGCCGGTCGGCCACGTGAAGAAGGTCGGCGACAAATGGGTGGAACTGGAAACGGCTGACCCCGCGATCCTGCTCAACAACGGCGACGGCCTCTGCTACTACACGCTGCAAAAAGACCTGGCCGGTCTGGCGATCAACCGCGCAGAAAAAGTCGGCGCAGGCGTCTGGCGCGTGTATCCCAAGGATGCGATGGCCAGCTTCAAGGACCTGCGCCCCGGTACCGCCGTCAACCGCAACCGCGACATGAACTGGGTGCGCATGCTCGACAAGGCGTCCAGCGAACGCCGCATCGGGGTGTGGATGCGGCTGGATGAAACCGCCGATGGCTTCGCGCTGACGCTCACCGACGAGGACGGCCACAGCGCCACAGCAGCAACCGCGCAGCCGCGCGAACCAGCGAAGGACGCGGCCAAAGCCACCGCCACCCTGCACGAACACCTGGGCAAGCTCGGCACCACGCATTTCGAATCACGCGGCATCGCGCTGGAACTGTCGCAGCCGTGGTTCGTGCCTGCCTCCGTGCTCAACGGTCTGCGCCGAGACGCCGTCGCCGCGCTCGAAGCCGCGCGCGCCAGCGCGTATGCGCGCCCGCCGCGCGCCGCTGCCGTCGAGCCGCCCGTGGCGTATCCCGAAGACACTCTCAGCTACCTGGCCAACGTGTTCAACCACAAGGCGCGCGACTTCTACGCCAAACACGGCGTCAAGCTCATCGCCGCCGCGTATGAATCGCACGAGGAAGCCGGCGAGGTGTCGCTCATGATCACCAAGCACTGCGTGCGCTATTCGCTGAGCTTGTG
>JAJXUA010000005.1 GCA_021783275.1 Pseudomonadota bacterium | reverse complement strand
CTCGGGTATGGACGTTGTGCGCGTCGTCTCCGCGACTTCGTCGTCCAGTGTGCCATTGCCGTAGGTGTCCGTCGGCAACAAGGCCGCAGGATTTTGCTCTTCCGGCAGGGGCGCAAATGAGGCAGGCATACCCGGCCCGCCGGATGGCAGCGGCGGCAGGTCGTCTGGCGCGGAACCGGGGACGTCAGCAGGCGGATCGGCAGTCACGTCGGCTGTGGGGGGTATCAGCGAGGGCTCGCGCAGAGCGACGATGACCGGAGGAGACTCAGGACCGGCGGTCGGACCCGTTCCGGCGGGCGATGAGGGTGTGGACGGTTGGCCCGCCGAGGGCGTGTCTGGCTTACCCGGTGAGCTAGGGCCCGTTGCGCTGGGGCCACCGGCACCGTGCGGGACAGGCGGCGTTCCCCGGGGATGCCCGAAGCGTGGTTTCTGACGTGGCGGGGTGGCCTGCACTGCGGGGCCCGAGGCGGTGGGGGAGGCCAGATCCAGTTCGTCCAGCAGACCCTGCGGGTCGGCGGGGTCGTGTTCGGCGAGCATGACCTTCATGCCGGAATCCGGCTGTTCAAGCATCAGTGGACGGGCGGGGGATGCAGCGGGCAAGCGGCGCTCAACGGGTTGCGTGCCGAACCGGGCGCTCGGAGCCGGGGTCGAGGCAGACTCGGGCGCGACGGTATAACGCACCGACGCGACCACCCCGCCCACCAGCACCGTAGCCGCGCCCAAGGACAGCACGATTTTTCCGGCGGGCGACAATGCCGACGCGAACAGGCCAAGCAAACCCAGTTTCCGTGCCTGACGGCGGGAGCGGGAAGATGAAGTACGCATGGCAGCATCCATATCGAAACGATGCTGTTACTCCGCAATTTCCATTCCCTGGTCTTGCCTGTCGGCAAAGCGCGCAATCAGGTGGGGTGGTATCTGTGCGCGTGCAAAAAGCGTTGGGCTTCTGGCAGCCCTGACGAATACCCGGCGTGAATTTATTCCATTTCAAGATTGAAAAGATCGCGAAGGTGAGCCGCAGACAGTGCTGTAGCACGGCAGTGCGTGGTTGTTGCCGCTTAAGCGGCTTTACAACCACGGCCTACCCCTTGCGGGTAAGGCGAAACCGACAAAGAGATTTTCAATCTGGAAGTGGAATTACTTCAGCAAGCGGCGGCGTGTCAGTTCAAGCGCAATGACATAGCCGATCAGGCCGTAGATCAACAGCGCGCTGGCGTGCAGCACAATCTGCCCGGGTATGCGCCCGATCACCAGGGGGCGCGCCAGGTCGATGGCGTGGGTGAGCGGCAGCCAGGCCGACACCGCCTGCAGCAGCGGCGGCAGCTGCGATACCGGGAAGAACACGCCGCACAGCAGCACCATCGGCGTGATCACCAGGGTGAAGTAATAGAGAAAGAAATCGTAGCTGGGCGACACCGCATTCATCACCAGCCCCATGCCACCGAAGCAGAAGCCGACCAGTGCCACCACCGGGATGATCGCGAACGTGAGCCAGAAATTGCCGTACAGCCCCAGCCCCCAGATGACGGCCAGGATGGCCAGCCCGGACAGCAGGCTTTTCGACACAGCCCAGATCAGTTCACCGAGCATCACGTCATCCAGCGTCATCGGCGTATTGAGGATGGCGTCCCAGGTGCGCTGCACGTGCATGCGCGAGAAGCTCGAATACAGGACTTCAAACGTGGCGGCGTTCATGGTGCTGTAAGCCACCGTGCCGGCCGCCAGAAAGCTCAGATAGGACATGCCGTCAATGTCGGGCAGCAGGCTGCCGAGGCCGAAGCCGAGGCCGAGCATGTAGAGCATCGGATCGGCCAGGTTGCCGAGGATGGACGGAATGGCGAGTTTTTTCCACACCAGGTAGTTGCGCTGCCACACCGGGATGAAGCGCCACGACAGGCTAGGGAGCTTAATCACGCAGGTCTCTCCCGGTGAGTTTAAGGAACACGTCTTCAAGGTTCGAGGGGCGATGGATGTAGCGCAGCGCAGGGCTGGCCTGCAACACGGCAATCACGCGCTCCGGGGTGTCGGTGTAGCAGAACAGGGTTTCGCCGACGGTCTCGAACCGCAGGCAAATCTGCGCGGCGTGCAGCCGGGTCCATTCGGTGAGCCCCTCACCGAACACTTCCACCACCGCCGGTTCAATATGCGATTCGATCAGCGTGCGCGGTGCGCCTTCCACCACGATACGGCCATGATCGAGTATCGCCAGGCGGTCGGCCAGCCGCTCGGCTTCGTCCATGAAATGGGTGGTGAGCACGATGGTTTTGCCTGCCGCGATCAGGCGCCGCAAGCCCTGCCAGATCAGGTGACGCGCCTGCGGGTCGAGGCCGGTGGTGGGTTCATCCAGAAACAGGATGTCGGGATCGTGCACCAGCGCACGCGCCAGGGTCAGCCGCCGTTTCATGCCTCCGGACAGCTGGCTGATCTGCGCGTCGGCCTTGCTGGCGAGGCCGGCAAAATCGAGCAGTTCGGGCACCCGTGCGGTGACCGCCGCACGGCTCATGCCGAAATAACGGCCATAGGCAAACAGGTTTTCGCGTACCGAAAAATCCGGGTCGAGGTTGTCCATCTGCGGCACCACGCCGATTTTCATCCGGGCCTCGCGCGCGCGTTGCGGGATGGGGATGCCTGCCAGTTCGATGTGGCCACTGTCGGGTGCGATCAGTCCCAGCAGCAGGCGCAGGGTGGTGGTCTTGCCTGCCCCGTTGGGGCCGAGCAGGCCGAAACATTCGCCGCGTGCCACCTGCAAATCGAGTCCGCGCACCACTTCGGTGTCGCCGTAGCGCTTGTTCAGTCCGTGCACACTCAGCATGGGCACGCTTTCAGGAACGCCTGTTTCAGTTCTTTCAGCTTGCGGTGAAAGAAATGTCCGGCGGCGGGAATGACGATGGTGGCAAGCTGCTGTCGCTCGGCCCACTGCTGCATGGCCTGCGGCGGAATCAACTCGTCCGTGTCGCCATAGATCACCACGGTATCGGGGGGGACCGGATCGAATTCATACAGCGTGACTGCCGGGGCGACCAGAATCAGGCGGCGCGCATCGAGCTGCTGGCGCAGGCGATGCTGGACGTAGGCACCAAACGAGAATCCGGCCAGCACCCAGGGCAAGCCGGGATAACTGGCTTCGACAAAGCGCGTCACCGCCAGCATATCCTCGGCTTCGCCCCTGCCGGCATCAAAGCTGCCGTCGCTCATGCCCACGCCGCGAAAATTCGGCCGCACACTCACCCAACCCGCTTCGTTGGCCGCCCTGGCCAGGGTCGTCACCACCTTGTTTTCCAGACTGCCGCCATGCAGCGGGTGGGGATGCGCCATCAGCAGCAGGCCGCGACGGGACGTTTCGGGATCATCAATGACGGTTTCGAGCTTGCCGACCGGCACGGGTATGCGCAATTTGTAACGCTTCATCGCCGCAGTCCGCCAGATTATTTCAGCAGCAGGCGTTCGACGATGCGGCCCTGTTTGAGGTGGACATCCAGAATTTCGTCGATATCGCTCTCGTCCACATAGGTGTACCAGGTGCCTTCCGGATAGACGACCAACACCGGGCCTTCGTCGCAGCGATCCATGCAGCCCGCGCTGTTGATGCGGCATTTGCCTTCACCGTTGAGGTGCGCCTGCTTGACCTTTTTCTTCAGGTAGTCGCGCATGGCCTGGCCGCCCGCAGCGCCGCAACAGCGTGCTCCGTCGTCGCGCTGATTGGTACAGAAAAACACGTGATGCTTGAAATACGGCTTAGTCATGAGCGGAATCGGGGAGGGAAGGGGTGGCCGTGGCCTTGCGCGCATGGCCATGCGCCAGCTCGACCGGGTACTTACGGGCGTTGATGGCCAGTTTGGCGGTGGCAGCGTCGAGCAGGTCTATATCCAGCACATCGGCCAGCCGGGTCAGGTAAATCAGCACATCGGCCATTTCCTGGCGTACGGCTTCGCGCTGTTCGGCGCTCAAGTTCTGGCTCTGTTCGGCCGTCAGCCACTGGAAGGGCTCGACCAGCTCTGCGGCTTCCACGGCCAGCGCCATCACCAGGTTCTTCGGCGTATGGTACGGTGCCCAGGCGCGGGCGTCAGCAAAGGCGCGCACGTGTTGGCGCAGGGCGGCAAGCGAGTCGATGGGGGATTCGGTCATGCGGCATGATACCCCGGCCGGTGATGACCGTACGACAGCCATGACGGAGTCTCGTCACGGCGTGCGGGGTCGGCAGGCAAGGGACGCGCCGCCGGAGAACGCGGCGAGATGGCGCGCCCCTTGCTTGGATTGTGGCGTTGTGTTGAGTACGGTTTTCAATGCCCTCTGGCATAATGCCAGCGGGTCGCGGTTTAAGGCATATTCCAGGGATTAGGGAGGATAGTAATGTTTACGATCAACAAGTACATCACGCGGGTCAGCCTGGCGCTGGCGGTTACTACCTTGGTGGGTTGCGGCACACCGTCCTATCCACCCGCGCCGGCACAATCAGCAGGTTATGACTGGAATTATCTGGTCGGCCCGGGTGATTCGGTTCAGGTGTTCGTCTGGCGCAACCCCGAGGTGTCCGGCAGCTTCCCGGTGCGTCCGGACGGCAAGATGACGATGAATCTGGTCGAAGACCTCCAGGCATCGGGCAAAACCCCGACCCAGCTGGCGCGTGATATTGAAAAAGTCCTGGCCCGATATATCCAGGAGCCTATCGTTACGGTCATCGTGGCGGGCGGGATCGGGCCGTTTGATCAGCAAATCCGGGTGGTCGGCGAAGCGGCCAAACCGCAGGCGCTGAATTACCGCGAAAACATGAGCCTGATCGACCTGATGATTTCGGTCGGTGGCCTGACTGATTTTGCAGCGGGCAACAAGGCCTACATCCTGCGCACGGTGGACGGCAAACAGAACCGCCTCGGCGTGCGGCTGGAAGACCTGCTCAAGGGTGGCGACATCGCAGCGAACGTCGAGATGCGCCCGGGTGACGTACTGGTTGTTCCCGAAAGCCTGTTCTAAGTTGTTTTGCGCCGCGTGATGCGGCGTTTTTAGTGAGTGGAACGCGCGCATGGATCAAGTGCTGCAACAAATTCTGGCCTATGCCAAAGCCGCCTGGTATCGCCGCTGGTGGGGCGTGGCGGTGGCCTGGCTGGTCTGCATTATCGGCTGGACCTGGGTAATGGTGTTGCCGGATCGCTATGAAGCCTCGGCGCGCGTGTACGTGGACACTCAGACCTTGCTGAAACCCCTGCTGTCGGGGCTGGCCGCCGAACCCAACGTGGAGCAGCAGATCAAGCTGATGACCCGTCAGCTGGTCAGTCGTCCCACACTGGAAAAGGTCTCGCGCATGACTGATCTCGATGTGAAGGCCAAGACACCGGAACAGACCGAAGCCATGCTCAATGGATTGGCGAGCAAGATCTCGATTGCCGATGCCGGCCGCGAAAATCTCTACACCATCAGCTATCAGGACGCGAACGGCGATTTGGCCAAGAAAGTCGTGCAGTCGCTGCTCACCATTTTTGTGGAAAGCAGCCTGGGCAAAACCCGTCAGGATATTTCCAGCTCGCAGCGCTTCATCGAAGAGCAGCTGCAGCAATACCAGCAGAAACTCACCGATGCGGAAAACGCACTCAAGGAATTCAAGCAGAAAAACATCGGCATGATGCCGGGTCAGGGTGGCGACTACTACGCCAAGCTGGCGGAAGCCTCGGGACAGTTGCGCCAAGCCCAGCTTGATCAGCAGGAAGCGATCAACCGTCGCAACCAGCTCAAGCGCCAGCTTGAGGATGAAGAACCCGAGTTGACCGCTGCCGCAGCGATCTCCAGCAACAGCGAAGTCGATGGGCGTATCTCGGCGCTGGAACGGCAGATGGATCAACTGCGTCTGCAATACACCGACCTGCACCCGGACATCCAGTCAACCAAGCGCCTGATCGAAAAACTCGAAGCACAGAAAAAGGCCGATCTCGCCGCAGCCGGCAAGAACGACCAGGCCGGCGCGCGTATCCAGAACCCGGTGTATCAGCAGCTCACCATCGCCATTGCCGAAGCCGATGCGACCGTTGCGTCGCTGCAGGCGCGGGTGGGCGAATACCAGCGTCGTTATGGCGAGTTGCGCAATGCCTCGAACATGATTCCGCAGGTGGAGCAGGAATACACCCAACTGACCCGCGACTACGATGTGTACCGGCAAAACTATGATGCGCTGCTCAAGCGCCGCGAATCGGTGACCATGTCCGGTGAAGTCGAAAGCAAAACCGACACCGTCGATTTCCGCGTGATCGATCCGCCTTTCGTTCCCAGCCAGCCGGCCTGGCCGAATCGCCCACTGATGCTATCGTTGGTCACGCTAGCCGGCCTGATTGCAGGCATCGGTGTTGCCTTCATGCTGAGCCAGCTGCGCCGCACCGTGACCGACCGTCGCGTATTGCGTGAACTGACCGGCCTGCCGCTGCTGGGCGCGGTCTCACGCGTGGAAACCGATGAAACCCGCCGCCGCAAGCGCAAAAGCCTGGTGTCCTATCTTGCAACCCTCGGTAGCCTCATTGCCGCCTATGGCGCAGTCATGGTGTTGCAGATGGTCATGTCGCGTGCCGGTTAGGAGATTGCATGAGCATTATTGAAAAAGCAGCAGGCAAGATCGGCACCGGTGCACCGCGCCCGTCAGATCAGGATGCGGGCAGCCCGGCCCGCGACGACAAGGCCAGCATGATCGAGAATGCGCTCAACAAGCAGCGCAGCCCTCAGCCTGCGCCGCAGCCCGCACCCTTCGTTGCCACCCCGGTCGAGCCGATGTTCAATTCGCCGGACACCGTGGCGATGGAAGGTGGCAGCCAGGTGCAGTCGATCAACCTGGCGCGTCTGCATCGCATGGGCGTGGTTTCGCCCGACGCCGAGAAGACCCAGATTGCCGAAGAGTTCCGCATCATCAAGCGCCCGCTCATCGCCAATGCCTTCGGTCAGGGCACAGCACGGGTCAAGAACGGCAACCTCATCATGGTCACCAGCTCGCTGCCCGGCGAGGGCAAGAGTTTCTGCGCCATCAACCTCGCGATCTCGATGGCGATGGAAATGGATCGCACCGTGCTGCTGATCGACGCCGACGTGGCCAAGCCGCGTGTTCCCGAATATCTCGGCATCCACGTCGATAAAGGGCTGCTCGATGTGTTGCAGGACAAGGATTTGAAACTGTCCGACGTGCTGGTGAAAACCGATATCGCCAAGCTGACCGTGCTGCCGGCCGGGCGCACCTACAAGCGCGCGACCGAACTGC
This sequence comes from Pseudomonadota bacterium, assembly GCA_021783275.1. GTDB lineage: Bacteria > Pseudomonadota > Gammaproteobacteria > Burkholderiales > Thiobacillaceae > Thiobacillus. Next base: position 44,213 of record JAJXUA010000005.1, on the reverse strand, counting down.
TGGCGAGCGCAGCGATGACGCGGCTGGTCGAAGACATTGGCAACCGCTACCCCGACCGCATCATCCTGTTTGATTCGCCACCGCTGCTGGCCACCAGCGAATCCAGCGTGCTGGCCACCCACATGGGCCAGATCGTGATGGTGGTCGAAGCCGAAAAAACCTCGCAGGAAGCGGTGCGCGAAGCGCTCAGCCACATTCAGTCGTGCGAGGTGGTCGGCATGTTGCTGAACAAGACCACACCTACTCCCGGTGCAGATTATTACTATGGCTACTATGGCAGCTACGGCAAATAAGCCGTTTCCCCGTTGCGCAGCGCGGCGGTGGACAGTGCAAGCGTCGCGGGTTGGCGCTTGTTCCGTTTTCACGGCCCTGGCACTGTCGGCGCCCGCCCAGGCCGTCAACTGGCGCTTCACCCCCAGCATCGGCTCCACGGTGACCTTCAGCGACAACGTCAACCAGAGCGCGAACAACGAGGAAACCGGCGGGAGTCTCAGTCTCACGCCGGGCTTCACCCTGCAATCGCTGGGGTCGCGGCGCGTGCGGGCCAACGTTGGCTATAACATGTCGGCCGTGACGCGATTTGGCGGAAATAGCGATAACGATCTGTTTCACAATTTGGGAGCCAGCCTCAAATCCGAAGTCGTCGAGGATTTCTTCTTCGTCGATGCCAATGCCAGCGTCTCCCAGCAACTGATTTCACTGTTCGGCTCGCCTGCCGATGCGTCAGTCAACGACAGCAACCGTGCGACCGTTGGCACCTTCTCGATCAGCCCGTATATCCAGAAACGCCTGGGGACGTTCGCCAACCTGCAGGCGCGCTACACTGGGGGCGGCGCGATCTTCAGCGACAACGCCGCGTCGAATTCGAACATCAACGCCTTCAGCGCCGGGCTCACCAGCGGCACGCAATTCAACGACCTGAGTTGGGGGCTGAATTACTCGATCCGCGAAGCCAACAACCGCGATGTGAGCGACAGCACCTTCGAAAGCGCGGTGGTGACATTGGGTTATGCCCTGTCGAGAAAATTCCGCGTATTCGGCACGTTGGGCGAAGACCGTAATGACTTCATCAGTGCCAATGAAACCGACGGCTCATCGTATAGCCTGGGGTTTGGCTGGTCGCCTTCGCGTCGCACCAGCATTGAGATGTCGGCAGGCGAGCGTTTCTTCGGCAAGACCTTCAGTTTTACCGGCCGACATCAGACACGTCGGGCGCAATGGTCAGCCAGTTACTCGGAAGACGTTAGCGATATCTCGAACCAGTTTATTAGCGAAAGCGACAAAACTTACTGGGTTTGTGTTGTCAGTGACGGAGGTGCTGTTCCACCTGCCACAGAAAATACAGAGGTACGTGCTTACCGGACAGACTTTTTCCCGGTAGCTCCATTCCCCTCGTGCTTGCCGCAGCCAGCCACACCTTCTGAGTTATTGGGCTTGGGTGTTTCTTTCGAGTCGCTGCTGAGTGCGGGCGGCTTTTTAGCCTCGACAGTGAATGGCGTTTACATTATCAAGAGCTTGTCAGCGGGGGTAACCTGGAATATCCGTCGCTTGGATCTGGGTCTGACCTTGCGTGACAGCAAGCGCCTGTACCAGCTTCTGGGAGACGCACAGGATGAAATTCAAAGCGTCACGGCCTCTGCATCGTATCGACTATCACCCAAAACCCGCGTCAATAGTAGTCTCTCGCTCACCCGTAATAGCGCCGATGCGTTGCTGAATAGCGGGGTTGAGCGTGATGATGACATTGCCACGCTTAGCCTCGGTCTCAGCCATCGCTTTGCCGACAAGCTTAACGGCGCGTTGACCTTCCGTCACACCCAACGGGATTCCAACGCCGCCAACGCGGATTACGACGAAAACAGCCTCTCCGCCTCGGTCAATATGCGCTTCTAACCGGCGCGCCGGAATGGCACAGCCATTGCTTTGTCTTCAGAAGTACAGTCGCTGCGCCCCATTCAAAGAACGGATTGCCCATGTACGAAGATTACTACCTCTTTAGTGCCAAGCCGTTTCAGCTCAACCCCGACCCGCGCTTTTTCTTCGGGTCCAAGGGACACAAGCGTGCGATGGCCTACCTGGACTACGGGCTGTCGCTGGGCGAAGGCTTCATCGTCATCACCGGTGAAGTCGGCGCGGGCAAGACCACGCTGGTGCGCAATCTGTTTCGCCAGCTCGAAGCTCACAACCTGATCGCCGCGCAACTGGTGTCCACGCAACTGGATGCTGAAGATACGCTGCGCAGTGTGGCAGCATCGTTCGGCCTGCAGCACGAGGGGCTGACCAAGTCGGCATTGCTGAAAAATCTCGAAGACTTTCTGTCCGCGGCTACGCGCCAGGGCAAGCGCGCGCTGCTGGTGGTGGACGAAGCGCAGAACCTGACACAGCGTGCGGTGGAAGAGCTGCGCATGTTGTCCAATTTCCAGAACGATGAGCGTTCGCTGATCCAGACTTTTCTGCTCGGCCAGCCCGAGTTTCGCGGCATTCTGCAAAGCCCGGACATGCAGCAGTTACGCCAGCGCGTGGTGGCGTCGTATCACCTGGGTCCGCTGGGTGCCGACGAGACGCGCGGCTATATTGAACACCGTCTGGCGACGGTGGGCTGGCAGGGGAACCCCAGTTTTGACGATGCGGCGTTTGTTGCGCTGCATCAATTTACCGGCGGGATTCCACGCCGCCTGAATACCACCTGCGACCGCCTGTTGCTGCTGGGTTTTCTGGAAGAGAAAAGCCATTTTGGTGAAGCGGAAGTGGACGAAGTGGTGGCGGATCTGAAGACCGAAGTCGCGCATCAGGATTTTGGCAGCGTGGCAGTCAATTCGGCGCATTCGATCAGCAACGGTGTGGCATCGGGCGAAGAGACCCAGCAACTGGTACAGCGACTCGAACAGGTTGAACGTTCGGTCAACCGGATGCTGCCCATCGTGCGCAAGATTCTGTATGCCGTCAGTGAACGTCATGCCGGTGACACAGACGAAGGCCAGACTGATGGCCGCGACGTCGCGCATTGAACGCATCATGACCCAGGTTTTATGCATTGCGGGTGCCCGCCCCAACTTCATGAAGATCGCACCGGTGATGGCGGCGCTGCGCGAAACCGGCATTGCCGCGCAATTGCTGCACACCGGCCAGCACTATGACGCGGCGATGAGCGACGGGTTTTTTGCCGACCTCGGGATTCCGCATCCCGATCATCATCTCGAAGTCGGCTCGGGCAGCCATGCGGTGCAGACAGCTGAAGTGATGAAACGCTTCGAGCCAGTGCTCGACCAGGTGCAGCCCCAGGCCGTGCTGGTGGTGGGCGATGTCAATTCAACCATCGCCTGCGCGCTGGTCGCCGCCAAGCGTGGCGTGCGGGTGATCCATGTCGAAGCCGGGCTGCGCAGTTATGACCGCACCATGCCGGAAGAAATCAATCGCGTGCTCACTGACCAGATCTCCGATCTGCTGTTCACCACCGAAAAGAGCGCGCTGGTCAATCTCGTCCGCGAAGGCATCGATCCGGCGCGGGTGCAGTTTGTCGGCAATGTCATGATCGACACGCTGCACCGCAATCTGGCCCGTGCCGTTCCCGCGCAGCAGACGCTGGGCATCACGCTGGAGGCGTATGCCGTGCTGACGCTGCATCGCCCGTCCAATGTGGATGATCCGGTCATCCTGTCTGCGTTGCTCGATGTGATTGCCGAAATCCATCGCCGCGTGCCGGTGGTGATGCCGCTGCATCCGCGTACGCGCGGCAATATCGAAAAATTCGGCCTCAGTGCCAAACTCGACGGGCTGCATGTCCTGCCGCCGCTGGGCTATCTGGAAATGCTGGGACTGATGCGGGATGCCAAACTGGTGCTCACTGATTCCGGCGGAATTCAGGAAGAAACCACCGCGCTGGGTGTGCCCTGCCTCACCCTGCGCGACAACACCGAGCGACCGATTACCCTGGTCGAAGGCACCAACACCCTGGTGGGGCCCGACCCCACGGCGATCCGCGCAGCGTTTGACGAGGTGATGGCAGGCGGCGGCAAGACAGGCCGCATTCCGGAATACTGGGATGGCCGTGCCGCCCTGCGTATCGCCCATGCCCTGCAAAGCTGGCTGCCGCAGGCGGCCTCCTGTTCCCCCCACAGCAAGGCCGCATGATGAAACCCGCTGCGATCAAGAATGCGATGACCATCGATGTCGAAGATTATTTCCAGGTGTCGGCATTTGCGCCGCATATCCGGCGCGAAGACTGGGACCGTATGCCGTGTCGGGTCGAGCGCAATGTCGATGTCATACTGGGGCTGCTCGACGAAGCGCGCGCACACGCCACTTTTTTTACCCTCGGCTGGATCGCCGAGCGCTACCCGCAGGTGGTGCGGCGTATTGTCGATCAGGGCCATGAACTGGCCAGCCACGGCTACGGCCACCAGCGCGCCAGCGACCTGACGCCGCAGCAGTTCCGCGACGACATCGTCAGCGCCAAACGGATACTGGAAGACCTGGGGGGCGTGGCGATACGCGGCTACCGTGCGCCGAGTTTCTCGATCAACCAGAACAACTGGTGGGCGGTCGAAGAAGTGGAAAACGCCGGTTACGAATACAGCTCGAGCATTTATCCAGTGCGGCATGACCATTACGGTATGCCCGATGCGCCGCGTTTTCCCAACCGTCCCAACGGCGCAGCCGGCATACTGGAACTGCCGCCGACGACGGTGCCGATGATGGGCCGCAACCTACCTGCTGCCGGTGGCGGCTGGTTCCGCCTGCTGCCGTATGCGCTCTCGCGCTGGATGCTGCGGCGTGTGAATACCCAGGATCGCGCACCGTGCATGTTCTATTTCCACCCCTGGGAAGTCGATGCCGACCAGCCGCGCCAGCGCGGTATTTCGGCCAAAACGCGTTTCCGGCATTACGTCAATCTGCACCGTATGCCGGGCAGGCTGCGGCAGCTGCTCAGCGATTTTGAATGGGACCGCGTCGATCGCGTGTTTCTGCCACGTCCGTGAACATGCAGGCCGAGCCCCTTGCTGCGCCCGACACTGCGCTGAAGGCGGTGACGGTGCGTGTGTATGGCGTAGGGGATGCGGCACGCTGGGACGCCTATGTTCTGGCACACCCGCACGCCACTTTTTTTCATCGCATTGGCTGGAAGCGGGTGATCGAACAGGCATTCGGCCATCGCACGCATTTCCTGCTGGCCGAGCGCGCGGGTGAACTTGTCGGCGTGCTGCCGCTGGCAGAAATCAAAAGCCGTCTGTTCGGTCACAGCCTCGGTGCCTTGCCTTTTTGTGCCTACGGCGGCGTTGTGGCCGACGATGACGCCGCGAGCCATGCGCTCGACACTGCCGCGCAGGCACTGGCGACGAAGCTGGGGGTGGGCGCACTCGAATACCGTAATCAGCGTGCCCAGCATCCCGCCTGGCCGACCAAGGATTTGTACGTCACTTTCAAGAAAGCCATCGATCCGGATGTCGAGGCCAACCTCAACGCCATCCCGCGCAAGCAGCGCGCGATGGTGCGTAAAGGCATCAAGGCGGGTTTGACGGGCGAAATCGACCGCGACACCACGCGCTTTTTCGACGCCTATTCCCGCAGCGTGCATCGTCTCGGTACGCCGGTGTTTTCGCGCAAGTTTTTTCGTCTGCTGCAAGCCGAGTTCGGCGATGACTGCGAAGTGCTGACCATCGTACAAAATGGCCAGCTCATCGCCAGTGTGCTGTCGTTTTACTTCCGCGACGAAGTGCTGCCGTATTACGGCGGCGGCACCGATGCCGCACGCGCTGTGGCCGGCAATGATTTCATGTACTGGGAACTGATGCGGCGCGCCTGTGAACGCGGCCTGAAAGTCTTCGACTTTGGCCGCAGCAAGCAGGGCACCGGATCGTATGACTTCAAGAAAAACTGGGGGTTTGAGCCGACCCCGCTGTACTACGAATATTTTCTGGTGAACGACAGGACCGTGCCGGAAATCAATCCGCTCAATCCGAAATACCGCCTCTTCATCCAGGCCTGGAAGAAAATGCCCCTGTCACTGGCCAATGTGATCGGGCCGCATATCGTCAAGAACCTGGGCTAGCGCGTGAAACCAGGGCTGCTGTTTCTCGCACACCGGATTCCGTTTCCGCCCAACAAGGGTGACAAGATCCGCTCGTTTCATCTGTTGCGGCATTTGAGCACGCGCTACCAGGTGCATCTGGGCGCATTCGTCGATGACCCCGACGACTGGCAATACGCGGACGCGCTTCGGCCCTACTGCCAGTCGATCAACCTGGTTCCCCTGCATTCCCGTCGTGCCCGGCTGCTGAGTCTGAGCGGGCTGCTGACAGGGGATCCCCTGACCCTGCCGTATTACCGCAGCGCCGCGCTCAGGCACTGGGCGGCGAAGCTGGCAGCAAGCGGCACGGTCTCGTGCGGCCTCGCGTTTTCTTCGGCAATGGCGCAATTCATGCCGCCGCAGCTTGCGCGCCGCGTGCTGGACATGGTCGATGTCGATTCGGATAAATGGACGCAATTCGCTGCGACCCAACGCTGGCCGATGTCGTGGGTGTATGCGCGCGAAGGCCGTACGCTGGCGGACTGGGAAGCCCGTATCGCCAGCGATTTTGACGCAACCCTGCTGGTGTCCCACGATGAGGCCGCCCTGCTGCAAAGCCGGGCACCCGCTGCACGCACCAGAATCAGCGCGTTTGAAAATGGCGTCGATGCCGATTATTTTTCGCCTGCACGCAGCTATCCCGATCCCTACGCCGAGGGCGTGCGCGGGGTGGTTTTTACCGGTGCGATGGATTACTGGCCGAATATCGATGCCGTGAGCTGGTTTGCCGAGCGCATTTTTCCTGCGGTGCGCGAGGCGATCCCGAACGCCCGTTTCACCATCGTCGGCAGTCGTCCGACCGAGGCCGTTTTGCAGTTGGCACGCCAGCCGGGGGTGGAGGTGACGGGCAGCGTCGCCGATGTCCGGCCTTTTCTCGCCCACGCCGGGTGTGCCGTGGCACCCCTGCGCATCGCGCGCGGGGTTCAGAACAAAGTGCTGGAGGCGATGGCGATGGCATGCCCGGTCGTCGTCAGCGCACAGGCCGCCGAGGGTATCCGGGCGGTAGCCGGGCGGGATTTCGTGCTGGCAGATGACGAAGCCGGATTCGCGCAGGCGGTGCTGTCGGTGCTGCGCGGCGCAAGTACCTGTCCCGCTGCGCGTGACCGCATCCTCGCCGAGTATGACTGGAGCCGTAATCTGGCGGCCCTGGATCGATGGTTCGAGGTGTCGCCGGATGCCTCGCCCGCATTGGAAACCTGCCTCGCATGAATGCATCCGCCAAACCCGGCAGCGCCTTGCAGCGTTCTCCCTGGTTGTGGCCGGGCGTGCTCACGCTGGGTGTGCTGCTGCTGCTCACGGCACTCTTCTGGCCGACGTTCTATTCCATGGCCGAGGTCTGGGAGCGGTCTGAAACCTTTGCCCATGGCTATCTGATTTTTCCTATCACGAGCTGGCTGATCTGGCGCCAGCGCGCGGAACTGGCGCGCATTCTGCCCCGGCCGGATGCGCGCGGGCTGATCGTGCTGGCGGGTGCGGGCGCGGGCTGGCTGCTGGCCGATGCGGGCAGCGTCAACGTCATTGCGCAATACGCCTACATCGTCATGCTGATCGCCACGGTGTGGACCTTGCTGGGCTGGCGCGTGGTGTGGGCGGCTTTTTTTCCCTTGATGTTCCTGTTTTTTGCCGTGCCGGTGGGTGAGTTTCTGATCCAGCCGCTGATGGGCGTGACAGCGGATTTCACCGTCACCCTGTTGCAGGCCACCGGCATCCCGGTCTATCGCGAAGGCAATTTTTTCAGCATCCCCAGCGGCGACTGGTCGGTGGTGGAAGGCTGTTCCGGACTGCGCTATCTGATTGCCTCGGTCACCCTCGGGGTGCTGTACGCCTACCTCACCTACCGTTCGTGGAAACGGCGGCTGCTGTTTTCCATCGCGGCCATCGTCGTGCCGATTTTTGCCAACAGCGGCCGCGCCTACATGATCGTGATGATCGCGCATCTGTCAGACATGAAGCTGGCGCTGGGTGTTGATCACTATATCTACGGCTGGGTGTTTTTCGGCATCGTCATGCTGCTGCTGTTCTGGATCGGCAGTTTCTGGCGCGAAGACGATGCGCCGGTGAGCGTCGCTCCTGCGCCTGCCGCGATGACGGCTTCGCCAGGCGCGGCGCGGACGGGACTCGTCGGGGTTGTGGCGGTGCTGGCGATCGCCGGACTCTGGCCGGCCTATGCAATATGGCTGGCATCGCGCCCGCTGCCGACCCTGCCCGAATTGCAGGTAGGCCCCCCGTCCGGCTGGCAGCCTGCGGAAGCGTTCACCACGTGGACGCCGCACTGGGTCGGCGCAGACCGCCAGTTGCGCCAGCCGTATCGCCGTGGCGAGACGCCGGTCATGATCGAGCTCAATTATTACGCCACGCAGAGGCAGGATGCCGAGCTGATCAACTCGCAGAATTTCATGATCAGGCAGAAAGATCCGTACTGGTCGAACATCGGCGAAAGCCTCAAAACCGTGACCATTGCCGGTCAGTCTCGCCAGATACGTCAGGCCAGGCTGCGTGGCAGTAATGGCCAGCGCGTGCTGGCATGGCAATGGAATCTGATCAATCAGCAGCCGGTGGTGAATGACCAGCTGGGCAAACTGCTGCTCGCCCTGGATCGCGTCCGTCTGCAGCGCGACGATGGCCTGTCGGTGCTGATCGCCACCCCTTATGACGATACCGATCCGGCTGGCGCCGAAGCGACACTGGCAGAGTTTGCTGCCGCGATGGAGCCTGCGCTCCGTCAGACCCTGGATCGGGTGGATGGCCAGTGACCCCGCATATCGTGCATGTGGTGCATAGCTTCGGTACCGGCGGCATGGAAAACGGCATGGTCAACCTGTTCAACACCCTGCCCGCTGCGCGCTATCGCCACACCGTGGTCGCCCTCACCGACTACAGTGCGTTCCGTAATCGCATCGTGGCGCAGCCGGTTGCGTTTCACGCACTGCATCGCGCGCCGGGGCACGGGCTGGGCTGGATGGGTCGCCTGTGGAAACTGCTGCGTCAGCTGCAACCCGATCTGGTGCACACCCGCAATCTGGCGGCGCTTGAAGCGCAGTTTGTTGCCCGGGCCGTCGGCGTGCGTGCCACCGTTCACGGCGAACATGGGCGCGATATGTTCGACCTGTACGGCATGAACTGGAAATACCGGCTGTTACGCCGGGCTGCGCAACCCTTCGTCTCGAATTACATCGCGGTCAGCCGGGATCTGGAAACCTGGCTGCGTCTCGCCATCGGCGTGCCTGCGCGCAAACTGCACCAGATATACAACGGCGTCGATAGCCAGCATTTCCATCCGCGTAGTGGCACCCGCCCGGCTTGCCTGCCACCCGGGTTTGCTCCGGATGACGTCGTCGTTTACGGGTCGGCGGGCCGCATGGTCGACGTCAAGGACTACCCCACACTGGTGCGCGCTTTTATCCGGATGCGGCAACTGCAACCCGAGCACGCAGAAAGCATGCGCCTGGTTCTGGTGGGCGAAGGCCATGCCCGTGCCGATTGCCAGCGTCTGCTGGATGCAGCGGGCTGTGCCCATCTCGCCTGGTTGCCGGGCGAGCGGCATGACATTGCCGAACTGATGCGTGCGCTGGATGTGTTCGTGCTGCCTTCCCGCAACGAAGGCATTTCCAATACTGTGCTCGAAGCGCTGGCAAGTGGCCTGCCCGTCGTTGCCACTGCAGTGGGCGGCAATGTCGAGCTGGTTGAGCCGGGCGTGAATGGCACCCTGGTGTCGGTAGGGGATGTGGAAGAAATGGCACGCGCCTTGCTCGCTTATTTGGTTGAGTCTGGCCAGGTTGAACAGGCGACGGATCGAGCCACACCGGCGACTGCCACCATGCTGCGTCAGCAACAGGGGCAGACTGCCCGCCAGTTTGCTGTGCAGCGTTTCAGTATTCCGGCCATGGCCGAAGCCTATGCTGCGGTCTATGACCTGACCCTGCGGCGCGGCAGCTGATTTATGGCCGAACCACCCGAAAATTTGACACGGCACCGATACGACACGCAATACGACCGATAGACGACCGACCAGGAAAACAACCCGACCATGTGTGGCATCACCGGCATTTTTGATACGCGCGAAGCACGCGATATTTCTCGCGACCTGCTCGACCGCATGAATGAAACCCAGTTTCATCGTGGTCCCGACGAGGGCGGTCTGCATCTGGAACCCGGAGTCGGGCTGGGACACCGGCGGCTGTCGATTATTGATTTATCCAGCGGCCAGCAGCCGCTGTTCAACGAAGACCAATCGGTTGTCGTCGTGTTCAACGGCGAAATCTACAACTTCCAGCAACTGGTGCCCGAACTCGAAGCGCTGGGCCACGTGTTCCGTACCCACTCCGATACCGAAGTGATCGTTCACGCCTGGGAAGCCTGGGGCGAAGCCTGCGTCGCCCGGTTTCGCGGCATGTTCGCGTTTGCCCTGTGGGACCGCAATCAGGGCACCTTCTTTGTGGTGCGTGACCGCTTTGGGGTCAAGCCGCTGTACTACGCTTTTCTCGATACCGGTGAATTCATTTTTGGCTCGGAGCTGAAATCGCTGATGGCGCATCCCGGCCTGCCGCGCGATATCGATCCGCTCGCGGTGGAAGAGTATTTCGCCTATGGCTATGTGCCCGAGCCACGCACGATATTCAGGCGTGTCTGCAAGCTGCCGCCGGGTTTTACCCTCACGCTGAAACGCGGCGAGGCACACGCGCTGCCGAAACAGTATTGGGACATGCCGTTTACGCCGGTTCAGGTCAAGGACGAAGCGGCGGCCATGGACGAACTGGTCGAGCGTTTGCAGGAATCGATCCGCCTGCGCATGATCGCCGACGTGCCACTCGGCGCGTTCCTGTCGGGCGGGGTCGATTCCAGCGCCGTGGTGGCAATGATGGCAACGCAATCCAGCGCCCCGGTCAACACCTGCTCGATCGGGTTCGACGACCCGGCCTTCAACGAAATCGAATTCGCGCAGCAGGTGGCCAGCCGCTACCAGACTGCGCATCACGTCGAAACCGTGGCTGCGGATGATTTCGGTCTGGTGGATAAACTCGCCAATGTGTATGACGAGCCCTATGCTGACTCTTCCGCCCTGCCGACCTACCGGGTCTGCGAACTGGCGCGCAAGCATGTGAAAGTGGCGCTCTCGGGTGACGGCGGGGATGAGCATTTTGCCGGCTACCGGCGCTATCGCTGGTTTCGCTACGAAGAGCGGATGCGTTCGGCCATGCCCCTGATGCTGCGCCGGCCGCTGTTCGGCGTGCTGGGCAGGCTCTATCCCAAAGCCGACTGGGCACCCAAGGTGCTGCGCGCCAAAACCACCTTCGAAGCACTGGCACGCGATACGGTTGAAGGTTATTTTCATGGCGTCTCGCTGTTGTCCGACGCGCAGCGGCAGCAGCTTTTTTCACCCGCGTTCAAACGCGAGTTACAGGGCTACCAGGCCGTGGAAGTGCTGCGTCGCCACGCCACCGTCGCGCCCACCGACGATCCGCTCTCGCTGGTGCAATACCTCGACATGAAAACCTATCTGGTCGGTGACATCCTCACCAAGGTGGATCGCGCGAGCATGGCGCATGCACTCGAAGTGCGCGAGCCGCTGCTCGACCATGAGCTGATGGGCTGGGTGTCGGGCCTGCCGGTTGATCTCAAATTGCGCGGCACCGAAGGCAAATATCTACTGAAAAAATCGATGGAACCCTATTTGCCGCACGACGTGCTGTATCGCAAGAAAATGGGATTTTCGGTTCCGCTCGCTGCCTGGTTTCGCGGCCCGCTGGCCGCGACTATCCGCAGCGTGGTGCTGGGCGAACGGCTGGCGTCCACCGACCTGTTCAATCAGGCCTACTTGCGCGAAGTCGTCGAAGCGCACCAGTCGGGTCGGCGTGACTACTCAGTTATCCTCTGGACGGTGCTGATGTTTGACGCCTTCCTCGGCCAGGTGCTGGGCCTCGGCGAAACCGAGCGGCAGGCCGCGTGATCAGCCTGTTCATTCCGCGGCGCAGGCAACCTGCCTCCGGGTGCGGCAGGCTGGTGTGCCAGAGATACGCTGCGATTTGTGCGGTAGTGTGTGCCCCGACATGAAAATCCTCCACGTTTTTGATCACACCCTGCCGCTGCATTCCGGCTATACGTTTCGCAGCGCGGCTATTTTGCGCGAGCAGAACAAGCTGGGCTGGGAAACGCTGCACCTGTCCGGGCCCAAGCACATCAATTGTCAGGTGGCGGAAGAAACCGCGGATGGTCTGCACTTTTACCGCACGCCTGCTCCCACGGGTCTGCTGGCCAGACTGCCTGGTGGCGAGCCGTTTGCGGTGATGGCCGCAATCGAAAAACGCTTGCTGAGCCTGGCGCGCGAAGTGCGTCCCGACGTGATTCATGCGCATTCTCCGGTGCTCGATGGCGTACCGGCGATACGCGTTGGCCGCGCGCTGGGTATTCCGGTGGTGTATGAAATCCGCGCATTCTGGGAAGACGCAGCGGTGGATCACGGCAGCACCCGGGAAGGCAGTCTGCGCTACCGGCTGACGCGCGCGCTGGAAACCTGGGCGGTGCAACGCGCCGATGCCGTCACGGTGATTTGTGAAGGGCTGCGCCGCGATCTGGTGGCGCGTGGCATTGCCGCTGAAAAAATCACGGTCATTCCCAATGCGGTCGATGTCGAAAAATTCGAGACAGGCGGCAAGGCGGATCCCGAACTGAAGCTGAAACTGGGTCTGGGCAGCAGCCGGGTGCTCGGTTTCATCGGTTCGTTTTACGCCTACGAAGGGCTGGATCTGCTGATCGCTGCGCTGCCGGCCATCCTCAAGCAGATGCCCGACGTGAAAGTGCTGCTGGTCGGTGGCGGGCCGCAGGATGAAGCGCTGAAACGGCAGGTGATGACGCTTGATCTCAAGGACCGGGTCATCTTCACAGGGCGCGTGCCGCATGACGACGTGAACCGTTATTACGATCTGGTGGATGTGCTGGTGTATCCGCGCCACCCGATGCGGCTTACCGACCTGGTGACGCCGCTGAAGCCGCTGGAGGCCATGGCCCAGGGGCGGCTGATGGTCGCGTCCGATGTGGGCGGACACAAGGAGCTGATTCAGGATGGCAAGACCGGCATCCTGTTCCGGGCGGGTAACGCAGACGATCTTGCCAGCAAGGTGGTGGGCCTGTTGCAGCACGAGGCAGGCTGGGACGCACTGAAAACGCATGGCCGCCGCTTTGTTGAAACCGAGCGCAACTGGACCGCCAGTGTGGCGCGCTATCGTGGCGTGTATGGTGGCCTGCTCAAACCGGGGGAGGCCGTCGTTGCCTGAACTGGTGGTATTCAGCTCGCTGTTTCCCAGCGCAGTGCGTCCCGGAGCGGGCTTGTTCATTCGTGAGCGCATGTTTCGCGTGGCGAAACACCGCCCGCTGGTGGTGGTGTCGCCGCAGCCCTGGTTTCCGGGTCAGGGGCTGATACGCCTGCTGCGCCCCGGCTATCGCCCGACCGCGCCCGCAGTGGAAACCCAGCAGGGCATCACGGTCTACCATCCGCGTTTTCTGGCCCTGCCCGGCGTGCTGCGACGGCTGGATGGCTGGGCGATGGCGCTTGGCAGTTATGTGCTGCTGCGGCGTTTGCAGGCCGCCGGAGTGCGGCTCATCGATGCGCACTTTGCCTATCCCGATGGCGAAGCCGCCACCCGGCTGGGGCGCTGGCTGAAACTGCCGGTGACGGTCACCCTGCGCGGGACCGAAGTGCCGCATAGTCATAACCCCGTTTTGCGCCCGCGTCTGGTGCGTACGCTGCGCGCCGCGACGCGGATATTTTCGGTATCGGATTCGCTGCGGCAACTGGCGATCCGGCTGGGGGCGGCGCCGGGCAAAACCGAAGTGGTGGGCAACGGGGTGGATGTCGCCGTATTCCATCCGGTGGACCGTGCTGCGGCACGCGCACGCTACAAATTGCCGGATAACGCGAACGTGCTGATCTCGGTTGGCGGACTGGTCGAGCGCAAGGGCATGCACCGGGTGATCGACTGCCTGCCCGCACTCGTCAGCCAGCATCCGGATGTGCATTACCTCATCGTCGGCGGTGGCAGCCCGGAAGGCGATCTGCGTGCCGAACTCGACGCACAGGTCGCCCGGCTGGGGCTGACTGCGCGTGTGCATTTTCTTGGCGCGCTGCCGCCACAGGAATTGAAATATCCCTTGTCGGCGGCGGATGTGTTCGTCCTGTCCACGCGCAACGAGGGCTGGGCCAATGTCTTTCTCGAAGCCATGGCGTGCGGTCTGCCGGTGGTGACGACCGACGTGGGTGGCAACGCTGAAGTCGTGTGCCGACCAGAACTGGGCACGGTCGTCCCCTTTGGCGATGCGGCCGCTCTGACGCACGCACTGGACGCCGCGCTCAAATATCCGTGGGATCGTGCAGCGATCCTCCGCCACGCCCGTGAAAACCAGTGGGACAAGCGGGTGGCCCAACTGCTGGTGGCTTTCGAGCCCTTGCTGGCTTCGGCCGGTGGGGGAAGTCCCCACTCTGCGCAGGTGCATCCGTGAGTACGACGCGACCCGCCACGGGGCATGATGCACGCAGCCTCACGATGCGCATCCGCCATGCGCTATGGCGTCGCAGCAAAACGCTGCGGCAGCGGCTCAGGCCACGCCCGGTCGCGCAGCATGTCTTCGTCGCCGGAATGCAGCGATCCGGCACCAATCTGCTGATGGATGTGCTGGATGGCAGCGCGGCCACGCAGGTGTTTCACGAAACCGATGCGCGTGCATTCGTGCGCTATGAAATGCGTGATCCGCACGTCATACAGCAGCTCAGTCGCGAGAGTCGCGCGCCCGTGTTTGTGATCAAGGCGCTGTGTGAGCTTGATCGCATCAAGACCCTGATGGAGGCGTTTGCGCCGGCCCGAACCTTGTGGGTTGTGCGCGACTGGCGCGACAGCGTGCACTCGGCTATCCGTTCGTTCGGCAATTTCGTGCCGCAGTGGAAGCGGCTGTCCGAAGGCGATGCGGCAGACTGGCGCGGGCGGGGCATGTCGCCCGCCACCCGGGAGTTGCTGGCCGCGCTGTTTCACGCAGAGGCGAGTGAAGCCGAGGGTGCTGCCATCATGTGGTTCTACCGCAATGTGCTGTTTTTTGAACAGCAGCTGGCGGCCGATCCGCGTGTGCGTCTGGTGTTTTATGAGGCGCTGGTGCGTCAGCCCATGCAGGAAGTCGCGGCGGTTTATGATTTTCTCGGATTGCCGGGATTCCATGCGGGCGTTGCCGCACGCATACACGCACGCTCGGTGAAGCATCGCGACCCGGATGGTCTGTCACCCGCTGTGGTGAACCTGTGTGATGACCTGCTGGCGCGATTTCACGCGCTGGCGCGGAGGCCGGCATGAGTGTGCCTGCCTGGTTTGCGCGCGCGGTGTTTCGTGCGCAGGAAGCGGCGATGCAGCGCCCGACCTGGACCATGCTGGCCGAACTCGAGCGCAGCCAGTGGCTGTCTGTCGACGACATGGCACTTGCGCAAACCCGGCGATTGAATCGCTTGCTACAGGTCGCGCTGGCCCATAGCCCCTGGCATGCCACGCGTTTGCGCGCAGCCGGACTGGACGATGCGGTGCGCGCAGGCGCGGTGCAGATCAGCGACTTGAACCGATTGCCGACCATGGACAAGCGCGATGCCCGTAGCCACGCGGATCAACTGATGTGGCGCGAGGTGCCCGGGGGCGTTTTCCGCTACACCACCGGCGGCTCCAGCGGAGAGCCACTGATTTTCCATTTTGGCCGTAGCCGTCAGGCAGCCGACGCTGCCGGTCGCCTGCGTGCCAGGCGCTGGTGGGGGGTCGAACCGGGCGACCGTGAGGTCTATCTGTGGGGCGCGCCGGTCGAACTGTCGAAAACCGACCGCATCAAGACCCTGCGCGACCGGCTGGTGAACCAGCTCTTGCTCAATGCCTTCGAGATGACGCCGTCTGCCATGGATCGGTATCTGGATGCGATCCGCGCGTGGAACCCCAAGGCGATCTATGGCTATGCCAGCAGTCTGGCGCTGCTGGCGGCGCATGCCGAGGCGCAGGGTGTTGCGCTGCGCGGTCCTGCCCTGCGCGTGGTGAGCACCACCGGCGAGCCGTTGTTTCCGCATCAGCGCGAACTGATCACGCGCGTGTTTGGCGTGCCGGTTTCAGTCGAGTATGGCGCCCGCGACGCCGGGTTGATTGCGCTGGAATCGCCGGATGGCGTGCTGTTGCAGATGAGCGAAACCCATCTCGTTGAAGTGCTCGACGCCACCGGCCAGCCGGCCGATGAAGGCGAGGCAGTGATCACCAGCCTGGTCTCCGAGGCGCAGCCTTTCATTCGCTATCGCACCGGCGATATAGTCAGTCGTAGCGGGCGCACTGACCCGGGCGGGCGCGGGCTGGCCGTGATCGACAGCGTGATCGGCCGCCAGACGGATTTTGTCGTCACCGCTGATGGTCGTATCCTGCATGCGCTGGCGGTGATTTATGTGCTGCGCGCGGTGGCGGGGGTGGCACAGTTCAAGCTGATCCAGCATGCGATAGACCGCATCGAGGTGCAGATCGTGCCGGGAGCCGACTGGAATGCGTCAGGCCGTGAGGCCGTGATTTCCGGCCTGCAGGCCCGGCTCGGGCCGACGGCCATCATCGAACTGAAACTTCAGGATCACATTGCGGCCGAAGCGTCGGGCAAGCATCGCTATGTGGTCAGCCATGTCGCAGTTGCCCCGACACTGGCTCCGGCCGTCGCCGGGGCCGATCTGCCCGCCGCCAGCCAGGGAAATGCGTAAGTCATGAGAGATATTGTTGTCACCGCGATCATCTTCGGCCTCCTGCCCATGGTCTTCAAGCGGCCCTGGATCGGGATACTGCTGTGGTCCTGGCTGGCGTACATGAACCCGCACCGCCAGACTTGGGGCTTTGCCTACGATTTCCCGTTCTCGATGATTGTAGGGCTGGTCACGATCGCTGCGTTTGTGCTGTCGCGCGACAAGAAGGCCATGCTGTGGACGCGCGAAACCATCGTGCTGCTGATCTTCATCGCGTGGATGTACACCACCACGGTGTTTTCGTTTTATCCCGATCTCGCCTGGGTGCAATGGAACAAGGTGTGGAAAATCCAGCTGATGATTTTTCTCATCGTGATGATGATCACGGAGCGCAGGCAGATCAACTGGATGATCTGGATCATTGCGCTGTCGCTGGGCTACTACGGCATCAAGGGCGGCATCTTCACCATCGTCAATGGCGGTGAATTCCGGGTACAGGGGCCGGCCGGCACTTTCATCGGTGGCAACAATGAAATGGCGCTGGCGCTGATCATGACGATACCGCTCATCCGTTATCTGCACCTGCAGGAAACCCGGGGCTGGATGAAGCTGGGTCTGTCGGGTGCGATGGTGCTGACCGGGGTGGCCGCCATCGGCAGCCAGTCGCGTGGCGCGCTGGTGGCGATCCTGGCGATGGGCGTGTTCCTCTGGTTCAAGAGCCGCAAGAAATTCATCATGGCGGTGTACATGATTGCTGCGGTTGGCATCATGGCAGCGGTGCTGCCGCAGGCCTGGTATGACCGCATGGGCACCATCGAAACCTACCAGGAAGACCAGTCGGCGCTGGGCCGGATCAACGCCTGGCATACCGCGTTCAATGTGGCCTCGGCCAACGTGATGGGCGGTGGCTTCGAAATGTTCCGCCCGCAGACCTTCCGCCAGTACGCGCCCGATCCGTGGAATGTGCACGATGTGCACAGCATCTATTTCGAGGTGATGGGCGAACACGGCTTCATCGGCTTCGGACTGTTCATGCTGCTGGCGCTGCTGGCCTGGCTGCGCGCCCGGCAGATCATCCGTGTCTGCAAGAACGACCCCGACCGCAAGTGGGCGGCGGACCTGGCGGCGATGATCCAGGTCAGCCTGATCGGCTATGGCGCGGGCGGCGCGTTCCTTGGCCTGGCATATTTCGACCTGCCCTACCACCTGATGATCATCCTGCTGTTGACTGCGAAATTCTCCGGGGTGCTCGATCAGGCGCGTCCCGTGTCGGCACCGCAGCCGCTGATCCATCCGTCGGCGCGCTGGCAGGGGCGCTGAAGTACCCGGGCGTAACGGGCTCAGTGCCCGTTGGCCTGCAACCAGCGTTCCAGCATCATCGTCACCCAGATCATCACGCCGTAATAGCTGGCGTGCGGGCCGCGCTGCATGGCCAGCATGTGATCCAGATAGGCGGGCTGTATCCAGCCGCGTTTCTTGAAGTCCGACAGGCTGTCGCCGACGATTTCGCCCAGCGGCGCGTACTGCGTGCTCCAGACACCGAACGGCAAACCAAAACCGTGCTTGCGCTTCTGGATGATTTTTTCCGGCAGCAGGTCGTCGAGCGCGGCCTTGAAAAACCAGCGCAGCTTTTGCCCGCGCACCTTGTAATCAACTGGCAAATGATGGGCAAAGGCCATCATGCGGTCATCCAGCAAGGGGTAATGCACTTCGATTCCGGCGGCTTCAGTCATGCTGCCGACCTTGCGCAGGTCGTTGTCGGCGAGGGTGAATTTCAGGTCGAGATGCATCATGCGGTTGAGGTAATGCGGCGAGGCCGTGCGCGCGTAGACCTCGGTGAGCGCCTGATCGGTAACGGCAGGGTCAAACGCATGAATGAAGCCGGGAGCGAAAATCTGTTCCAGCGGGGTGCGGTGCAGGAAGTTGTAACTTTCCAGCCGCAAGGGCAAACCCACCCGGGCCTGGGACAGGTAGCTGTTGAGCTTGGACAGGGGGAAATGGCCGGACAAGCCGGGCAGGCGGGCGATCGGTTCGATGACCCCGCGCCGCAACAGGGCGGGCAGGCGGGCGTAGTTTTCGAACAGCCGCTGTTTGGCATAGCGGGCGTTGCCGCCGAAAATTTCGTCTCCGCCATCGCCCGCGAGCATGTGTTCGAAGCCCGCTTCGCGCGCGCGCTGGGCGCAGAAATAGGTGGGTACGGCCGAGTTGTTGCCAAAGGGCTCGTCGTATTCGCTGGCGATGACCGGAATCGCCGTCACGATATCCGCCGGTTTGAGGTAATACTCGTTGGCGCGGCATCCGTAGCGTTCGGCCGCGCAGCGCGCATATTCCATTTCGTCAAAGCCTGCCGCGTCGAAGCCGATGGAAAATGTATCGACCGGCTGGCCGCGCGCCGCCGTCAGCGCGCCCACCACGGTGGAACTGTCGGTGCCGCCCGACAGAAATGCGGCAGTGGCCGGTGCATCGGCATCGCGCACCGCCTGATCCAGCGTGCTGCGAAACCGGGCGCGGTGGGTGGCGAAGTCAGCCTCGACCGGGGTGTAGTCGGCGTGCCAGTAAAACCGGGTTTGTATGCGGCCATTGCTCAGGGTGAGCATCTGCCCCGGCAGCAGCTTGTGTATGCGTCGATACAGCGTGCGCGGCGCCGGAATGGTGTGAAAGTACAGATAGTCGTAGATCGCCTGCGGGTCGATATGGCGATCCAGCGCAGGATGGGCGGCAACGGCCTGCACGCTGGTGCCGAATATCAGGTGATCGTGGTGATGCGCATAACACAGGCGTTCGGCGCCTGTCCGGTCGAGCACCAGACAGGCTTTTTTCTTCAGCGGTTCGATCACGGCGAAGGCAAAGTTGCCTTCCATCAGCGTGGGCAACTGCTCGCCAAAACGCAGCCAGCCATGGGCCACGGCAACGGCCGGGGTGCGGTCACGCGCAATGAAGGCAAGCCCTTCGTCGAGAAAGCGTGGCCGCCCGGTCAGCGTGGCCGCGAGACCATTTTCGACATGGATTTCGGCTTTGCCAAAACGCGAGCACGCCGCCACCCCGAGCATCTGGCTGCTGTGGGCATGCAGCAAGGCTTCCGGCGACAGATTGGCCGCCGTGCCCATTTGCCGGATCAACTCCTGATGCGCGCCGTGGTCGCCCAGCCAGCCAAAAATACCATCCATGGTGTGTCGTGTCGGTGTGTTACGGGATAATGGTCGCCAATATAAACGAGCTGGTGGGTTGGCACGAATCCTGTATGGCTATCGAGCCTGCCCGACATGCAGGATACGCCAGCCATTGAAGGACATCGCCACAGGGGGCATTTTGAGGGATTTCCTCGACAAGGTCAGAAAAACGCTGCGCCATCACAGCCGTCAAGTTGTTCGGGCGGTGCGTGGTCGGCGCTGGGATGCGTGGCCGGTTCGCGCACGCCGCCCGATTATTGTGGTGGGGTGTTCGCGTGCGGGCACCACGCTGGTCTATAAAACGCTTTCAGAATCGCGTGAAATCGGCAGCCTGCATCGCGAAACCCATGACTGGTGGAGCGACCTGCATCCGCCGTCCGACAAGCACTGGGATACCCACGCCCTGGATGCGCGCGACGCGTCCCCGCAAGACCGTGATCGCGCCAGCCGCTATTTTTACGCCTGGACAGGACAGCACCGCTGGGTCGACAAGAACAACCAGAACGGCCTGTGCATCCCCTATCTGCATACGCTGTTTCCCGATGCGGTGTTCGTTTTCGTCAAGCGCAGTCCGGGCGACAATCTCAATTCGCTGATCGAGGGCTGGCGCAAGCCCGACGAATTTGCCACCTGGTCGCTGGCCTTGCCGGACACCGTGGCAGTGGAAAACGGCCAGTACGATCAGTGGTGTTTTTTTCTGGCGGAAGGCTGGCGTCGCTATCTGGCTGCCCCGGTGGAAGAGGTTGCCGCGTTCCAGTATGCCGCGATCAATGGCGCGATCCTCGATGCACAAGCCGCGTTGCCGCCCGCACAATGGGTCGAGGTGTTTTACGAGGATTTTCTGCGCGATCCGGTCGCCACGTTTCGCCACGTCTTCGACGGCTGCGGACTGGCTTTTGACGCGCGGCTGCAAGCGCATTGCGCGCAGGTACTCGATATTCCCTACAACGCGTTTTCCGAAATCCGCCTGGACAAATGGCGAGACGGGCGCAATCGCGAACGGATCGAACGCATCCTGCCCCGGGTCGCTGCGGTGGCTGAACGGATGGGGTATCGATGAGCGTGGCGATGCCCCTGACTGTGCTGCTGGCCCTGCTAGTGCTGGGCATCGTGCTGGCGTTTGCCCGGCCTTTGCGGGCGCGCTGGCGCGAACCGGTGCTGCGTATGCCGGTGCTGGTGATCGAAAGCGACGACTGGGGTGCGGGACCGCTGGCGCAGGCGGCGGCGCTGCAGCGGCTGTCGGCCCTGCTCCAGAGGGTGCGCGATCACACCGGCCGCCCTGCGATGATGACGCTGGGCGTCATACTCGAAGTGCCGGACGGTGCCCGCATCGCCGCATCGGGCGGGGTTGACTATCACGCCCTGCCATTGACCGACCGCGTATTTGAGCCTGTGCGCCAGGCTTTGCAGCAGGGCATTGCCGCCGGAGTGTTTGTGCCGCATCTGCACGGACAGTGCCACTACTGGCCACCGGCGCTGATGACCGCCAGCCGGACAGACGAGAAGGTGCGCGCCTGGCTGGCATCCCCTGCGCCTGCGACGACCGAAACGCTGCCTTCGCACCTGCAAAGCCGCTGGGTGGACGCGTCGGTGTTGCCTTCGTGCGCGCTGAGTCACGATGCGGTCAGTGCGGCAGTCGCCGCCGAAGTGGCCACCTTCCATGCGGTGTTCGGCACACCGCCACAGGTGGCGGTGGCCACAACCTTTGTCTGGAATGCCGCAGTGGAATCCGCCTGGCGCGAGTCCGGTATTGAGACCATCGTCACGCCGGGGCGGCGCGCCACCTGTCGTGATGCGGGCGGCCAGCCCGGCGGCGTCGATGCCACGATGCTGGCAGGGGATCGCGCGCCTGCCGGGCAGACCTATCTGGTGCGGGATGTGTATTTCGAACCGGCATACGGTCATACACCGCAGCGTCTGCTCGACGGGCTGCGACAGCGCACCTGCCAGGGTCGCGCCTGCCTGGTTGAAACCCATCGCTTCAATTTTCTGGAGTCGGCCGACAGTTTCGACACGCTGGAGACGGCTCTGCACGCCGCGCTTGCAGCGCACCCCGATGTGCGTTTTGTCACCCCGCTGGAACTGGCGCGGGCGATGCGGCAGCGCGATCCGCAATGGATCGAAACCCGCTTCCTGCCACGCCTGGCCGCCTGGCGGGCGCGGCTCGACGAGATTCCGCACTTTGCCCGCATCGCACGCTGGAGCGGCCTGTCGCGGCGGTGTCGCCGGCCATGAGTCCACCACGTTTTTCGGTTGTCATTCCGGCGTACAACGCTGCGGCGACCCTGTCACGTGCCATCGAATCGGTGCTGGCGCAACGCTGGCCTGCACACGAAATCATCGTGGTCGATGACGGCTCGGCTGACGATACGGCGGCAGGGGTCAGTCGCTTTGGCACAGCGGTCCGCCTGATCCGGCAGTCCAACAGCGGCGTGTCGCTTGCGCGCAATGCAGGCGCTGCTGCTGCGACGGGCGACTGGCTGGCGTTTCTGGATGCCGACGATTACTACACCCCGGATCGTTTGCGTCTGCATGCCGAATGGATTGCTGAAGACCCCACGCTGGATTTTCTGACCGGCGATTATGAATACCGCGATGCCGCCGGTGCGACGCTCGGCCGTTCCATGGCGCAGCACGCATCTGGTCAGTCGGTGCTCACCCGTGCCGCAGGCGGGCTGCGCGTGGTGCTGGAAACGCCTGCGGATATTGCGGCATTCGTTGCGGATCATTTTGGTGACACCCACACGCTGTCGGTGCCGCGCACACAGTTCATGGCGCTGGGCGGCTATCCCACGGGTTTCCGGGTTTGCGAAGACGTGCATTTCCTGACCCGACTGGTGGCGGCCAGCCGCCGGATCGGCGTGATTTGCCAGAGTCTGGGGGTCTATGTCATCCACGAAGGCAGTGCCACCCGCCGCGATCCGGTCGCGGCGCAGCGCGAAAATGTCCGCACCCTCACCGATCTGCAAAGACTGTCGCCCCGGTTTCCGGTCCCGGTACGTGAAGGCGTGGCGCAACGGCTGCGCGCTGCGCGCTACAACCTGGGCTGCGCGCTCAGCAGACAGGGTCAGCGCATGGCGGCCGCACAGGCCGTGTGGCCCACGCTGCGCAATCATCCGGACTGGCAAAGTGTGCGTGATCTGCTGGCCATGCTGAAAGGATGAGCATGCGGGCCCGCCTGTTGAACGCGCTGCTGCGCGAAACCCGTCTCGGCGAGCTGACACGGGCGACGCCGCCGCTGGCCGAGCTGACGGTGCAGCACCCCGGCGTGGCGGCGGATGCACCGGTGCTTTCTTCACATGCAGATTTTTTGCGAACTGCGCCCTCAGCCAGCACCCGTGTCGTCAAGCTGTTACCGCGTGCGTATTTCGATGGCCGTTTCAATGTCGTGCTGCCGCGTCGTGGTCGCATCGTGCGGGAAACTGACAATGTCTGGCGCGAGTTTCCGGGCAGGCCGTTTCACACGCTGTATTACTGGCGCTATCACTACACCCTGCCGAGTCGCACGCTGGACGGACTCTGCATGGCGCTGCGCTCACCGGCCAATAACTATTACCACACGCTGATCGACAACCTGCCGCGCCTGTACTGGCTGACCCAGCCAGCGTTGCGCGATCAGCACGTGCGTGTTCTGGTTCCCGGCCCGCTGCGCCCCTGGGAAGCGTATTTCCTGCCCCAGGTCATGCCGGACAACGCGGAGTTGTGTGTGGTCGAACCGCAGTATCTGTGGCGTGCCGAGCAGATGGTGGTGGGTGAATATCTCAGTGACCCGATGTCGGGGGCGCTGCCGCAGCATTACCTGGATTATTTCCTGCCCCGGGTCTTGCCCGCCCGACCGCGCCAGCGTCGCCACCGTATTTATATTTCACGCCGCCAGGCACCGGGCGGGCGGCGCATCCTCAATGAAGAAGCCGTGCGCGCCTGTGTGGAAGCGCAGGATTTTACGGTGTATCTGCTGGAAACGCTGGCCATCTCCGAACAGATTGCGCTGTTTTATGACGCCGAAATTGTGGTGGCGCCGCATGGTGCGGGCATTACCAACATTCTGTTTGCAGCAGCGATTACGCTGGTGGAACTGCATCCGACCCGTGCCATCATGCCGCATTACTATTTCATGGCGCGCGCCATGGGGCATGCCTATCACGCCCTGTGCGCCGACGAGACAGATCGCCACAGCAGCTTCAGCGTCGATGTCGAGGCGCTGACGCAGCTGCTCCAGCAATTTTCCAATGATGAGGATGACGCCCGTGCGTATGAGCCTGCGTAAACGTGTACTGGTCACCGGCGGGGCCGGGTTTCTCGGTTCACACCTGTGTGAGCGCCTGCTCGAAAAAGGGCATGAAGTCATCTGCGTCGATAACTTTTTTACCGGCACGCGCGAGAACGTCGTGCATCTGATCGGGCGGCCGCATTTCGAGCTGATGCGCCACGACGTGACCTTCCCGCTGTATATCGAGGTCGATGAAATCTACAACCTGGCATGCCCGGCCTCGCCCATCCATTACCAGTACGATCCGGTGCAGACGACCAAAACCAGTGTGCACGGCGCGATCAACATGCTGGGGCTGGCCAAGCGCACGCGTGCGCGCATCCTCCAGGCTTCAACCAGCGAGGTCTACGGCGATCCCGAAGTGCACCCGCAGGTCGAAAGCTACTGGGGCAAGGTCAATCCGATCGGCCCGCGCGCCTGCTACGACGAAGGCAAGCGCTGCGCCGAAACGTTGTTTTTCGACTACCACCGCCAGCATGCCCTGCAGATCAAAGTGGCGCGCATCTTCAACACCTACGGCCCGCGCATGCATCCCAACGACGGCCGGGTCGTGTCCAATTTCATCATGCAGGCGCTGCGCGGCGCGCCCATCACGTTGTATGGCGAAGGGCTGCAAACCCGCTCCTTCTGTTATGTCGATGACCTGGTGGAGGGGCTGATCCGCTTGATGGAATCCCCCGCCGACTTCACCGGCCCGGTCAATCTCGGTAACCCGGATGAGTTCACGATTCGGGCGCTGGCCGAGCAGATCATTGCGCTGACCGGATCGGTGTCCACCCTGTCGTATCAGCCTTTGCCGCAGGACGATCCGCGCCAGCGCCAGCCGGATATCACACTCGCGCGCAGCGCGCTGGGCTGGCACCCGGGCATGGCGCTGGCGCAGGGCTTGCCGAAAACCATTGCCTATTTTCGCGCCCTGATGTCGGAGGGGCTGGCGTGAAGGCTGGGGTGATGTCGAGATGAACCGGCTGCTCGTCCTGACCGAGCTTTTTCTGCCGACCCGGGGCGGTACCGCCGTCTGGGCTGCCGAGGTATACCGGCGTCTCGGCGGCAAGGAAATCCATATCGTCACGGCCGATGTGCCGGGTGCGGCAGAAATGGATGCGGCCCATCCCAATACCGTGCACCGTCTGGCCTTGCGGCGCATTGCCTGGCTGCGGCCGGAATCGCTGGCGATGTATGCGCGTTTTTTTGCCGTATCCCTGAAGCTGGCCCTGCTGCATCGGTTTGATGCCATCCATGCATTCCGTGCCCTGCCGGAAGGCCTGGTGGCCTGGGGCGTGGCGCGTCTGACCGGGCGGCCAGTCGTGATCTACGCCCATGGCGAAGAGCTGACGAGCTGGGGCGACGGTGCCAAATACCGGGTCATGCGGTTTGTGTTGCGCCGCGCAAACCGCGTGGTGGCGAACAGTACGCATACGCAAGCCACCCTGCTGGCGATGGGCGTGCCCGCCGCGCGCATCGTTTTGATCTATCCGGGCGTGGATGTCAGCGTATTCAAACCCGGGCTCGATACGGCAGGCTTGCGCAGCCAGCTGGGTATCTTGCCCGATGACAAACTGGTGTTCTCGGTGGGACGTCTCAGCCGCCGCAAGGGATTTGACCAGACCCTGCTTGCGGTCGCACGTCTCCGTGAACAGGGATTGCGCGTGCACTATGTGCTCGCGGGCATCGGTGAGGAAGCCGCAACGCTGGACCGCCTCATCCAGACACACCGTCTGACGGGCATCGTGCATCGTATCGGCGCGGTGAATGGCAGCGACTTGCCGCGCTGGCTCAATACCTGTGATGTGTTTGCCATGCCCAATCGCGAGATCAACGGAGATAATGAAGGCTTCGGCATGGTCTTCATAGAAGCGGCCGCCTGCGGTAAAGTCAGCCTGGCTGGCGAAGCAGGAGGCACCGGCTCGGCCGTGCTGCACAATGAGACGGGTCTGCGGGTCGATGGCAACTCGCTCGAAGCTGTGACTGAAGGCCTGCGGATCCTGCTGACCCAGACTGACAGGGTGGCGGTGTGGAGCCAGCGTGCGCTGGATCGGGTGCAACGTGAATTCGCCTGGGAACGTGTTGCCGATAAAACCCGTCTACTTGGCAAGCCTGAGATCTGATTCCATACCGTGGCGCGTGACTCGCACCGGTGCCCGGAAACGGTTTTCATCGCAGCTTGCCTTTGAGTTGGCTTAAGCCGGGCAATCCTGCCGGGTATGAATAGAACGAGGAACCCGCAATGCGATTTTCAGTGTATCTAGGTTGGGCAGGGCTGGTCTGGGCGGCTATGGCGCAGGCGCAGACCAGCATACAAAGTTTCGTTCCGTCTGAAACCGAGATGCGGGTGTTGCCGCAATACTGCGTGGTCAAATTCAAGAGCAGCACCAGTTCGGTTGAATGGAAAAACTGGCGTGATCAGCTCGGGCCGAATTACATCGACATCCACCACTACTGCGCGGGCCTGAATTTCATCAACCGTTATTACGCCGTGGCCGCGCGGGATAAAGCCGGCATGTTGCAGGGCGCCAAGCGCAACTTCGAATACATGATCCGTGCGGCCAAACCAGGGTTTCCGCTACACGCCGATATGTATCTGCAGCACGGCATCACCCTGCGCTTGTTGAAACAGCCCGGGGGGGCGGTCAAGGATTTTCAGAAAGCCATAGAAATCAATCCACGGCTGACGCGTGCCTATCAGGAACTGATCACGCTGTACAAGGCCAACAAACAAACTGCGGTGGCGCTGGAAACGGCAGTTGCGGGGCTGCGCCAGAACCCCGATTCCAAAGCGCTGCAAAAGCAGTATCTGGAACTGGGCGGCAAGCTGCCGTTTCCCGAGCCTGCTACTGCCGTGGCCGAGACGCCTCCTGCGAACGCTGCTGAGCCAGCGCCCACTGCGCCATCAACGACGGCGCCAGCTGTTACGGAAACGGCACCGGTTGCGACGACGCCGCCCCCCGACCAGGCCGAGCCGCCGCGTGCAATCGGCATGCCGGGTAATCCGTATTGCAGGTTTTGCCCGCCGCCCGAGACGGCGCAATGATCTTGCCGGGCATGCGCGGCCTCAGCTGTTTGATCGCGTGCTTTGAGGGTGTGTCGGAATATGCCGCAGCAGTTCGGCTTCAAATGCCCGGATCGGCGCGGTGGTGAACTCGGCTTCCACGCGCTGACGCCCTGCTTCCCCCATGCGTATGCGCAGAGCCGGATCAGCGATCAGGGTGGTCACGCGCGCCGCCAGGGCCGTGACATCTGACGGCTCGACCAGATAGCCGTTCACCCCATCTTCCACGACTTCGGGGATGCCGCCCACGCGGGTGGCCACGACGGCCTTGCGGCAGGCACCCGCTTCCAGATTGATCAGCCCCAGCGGTTCCTGCCAGCGGGAAGGCACGACGACGATGTCGGCGGTGTGGTAGACATTCTCCACTTCACGGCAATAGCCGATATAGCGGATACGCGTGTCGCCTTTGGCCATGCGGAGCAGGTCTTCGGGCGTATAGCTGTCGGGAATTTTGCTGCGGTCGCGGCATTCTCCCGCGATCAGGAAACGGGCATCGGGATGGTCGATGCGGCGCGCCATCGCGATGAAGTCCGCAACGCCCTTGATTTCGCGTACCTGACCGAGAAAAACCACGACCACGGCTTGGTGATGGATCCCCAGGGTGTCGCGCAGGCTGTGGCCTGCGTCGAAACGGGCGAGATTGACCGGGTTGTAGATGACCGGTTTGGGCAAGCCCGGCGGGCCAGACTGCTCGGCGGTATAGCGCGACACGGCGATCGCCGCACGACAGTGATGCATGGCGGGTGAAGGATGGTGATTGATGACGTGGTAATGCGCGATGACGGGAATACCGGCCAACCGCGCCGCCAGCAATTCGGCCGGTCGCCAGGCGTTGGAACCGTTGACGTGAACGAGAGCGACTTTCTCGCGACGAAAGAAACGCCAGGCTTTCCAGAGCGCACGCAGATAAGTGAGCGGCGATCCCGGTTCGGTGAACGGCGTCCAGACCTGATAGCGCAGCTTACGCGCTTGCAGCTCGGGTTCTATCGGGCCATGGCAGGGCAGGATCAGCAATGGCGTCAGTCGGGTGCGGTCAATCTGCCACAGGTTGGTAAACAGCACGCGGCTGGCGCCGCCCCAGTCGCCGCAACTATTAGTAAAGAAGCACACGACCGGCGGCGTCATGAGATTACGTGAAGACATCGGGCTCAATCGGGTTTGCGGGGAGTCGGGGTAATGGTCACGGGCGCCTTCAGCAACCGGTAACGCAGGCGTTTGAGCCAGGCAGCCCCCGGCGGAAAGCTTCTGCGAAGTCGCAACTCCAGCGCGTAAAGCCAATCCATCCACCGATTCCACGCGGCCCTCTGCGGCGCCAGCGCCCTGTCGGCTGCTTCAAGTTCGTAACCCAGTGCGGTCATCGTAGGGCCCGCGAGATAGTAGAAGCGCTGGCGCATCGGTTCTGTCCACTCGCTGGCCCGCGCCAGCGGGTTGAAGTGTTTTGGCTTGTCCACGTATTTCCAATGCAGCGTCGACGCGCCGTTTTGTTTTAACTCGGAGGACCCCATCAGACCTAACTTGGCGCAGGCTTCGAAATCGTAATTGGCCGGTTCGAGTTTCAGAAATTCCAGAATGCGCTGCATCTCTGTCTTGGGGTCGAGAAACAGCCGTTCATAACGTGTCAGAAGATATCGTCCGCCGTGTTCCGGGTTCGCGCAAAAGTCGAGTATGCGCTGCCCGCTGGCGACCCAGGCGCGGATTGCTTCCTCATAGTCCCAGCCAAAACTGCGTACGCCGGACTCGACCGTCGCTCGACCATCGCGCACGATCAGAAGCGGCGCGGCGGCTGGAAATAGCCGAAAAAACTGATCGAGGTTACGGGTATTGGGCGTGGCCGTCACCAGCGCTACGGCCGATGCTTCGGCCGCTCGTTGAGTCCCCGCAGCGACGCAATGGCGATACTGATCTTCCATCAACCGGATCAGCGCATCGCCGAGATGCCGCATCACCGTGTCTTCGCCCAGCGCTTGCCCAAGCTTCTCGCGCCAACCGGAATTCCAGCTTGGCTGCAGGGCGGCCGCGTAGTCACTCAGCCGATCTGCCGGGGCCAGATAAAAATCCTCCCACACGATGCCTGGGGAACGTACATCGGGATGCAGCAGCACCAGATTGTTCAGGAAATTGGTCCCGGACCGCTGCACGATACCGAGGATGAAAATAGGGCTGCGGAAACAAAGGGGGCTGCGCTCCGTTGCCACGCACGAGCTAGCAGCGAGCTGACCATCCGGGGGTGTCGTCATCGGAACAGATCATCCAGTGAATCGATCGAGCGCTGTGCAGAAATCCGCTGAAACGACACCATCACTGCTTCACAACGTGGTATTTCCACGTGCATTTGGAATGCGCCTGAATGGTTTCCGGCTTGTCGGAAAAAAACGCATCGATCGCTTTGCGTGCGCCCGGCCAGCGCGAATCGGCATACTCGTCGAACAGGATAACGCCTCCTGGTTTTACTTTGCCGTACAGGGCTTCAAGCGTCAGCTTGTACGACTCGTATAAATCGCAGTCCAGATGCAAGAGCGCAATATCGCCAGTGTAAGACGGCAGAGTCTGGTCGAACCAGCCTTTGACCAGACGAATCCGGTCGCGGATAACGGCATCGGGAAGCCGCCCGTCGCGCAACACCCTCATCACCGTATCCGGCGGATTTGCCCAGAAGCCCCGGCCTTTGATCGGTGTTGTTTCGTCTTGGGCGACCGGGTCGGGAAAGCCTTCAAACGAGTCGAAACCGTAATACACGCGGGGAACGTCAACATAGTCGCTCAGCAGCGTGAAGAGCAGGGCACCGTGGCCGAGCGAAACACCGCACTCGACGATATCGCCTTCCACTGTCTTTACCTGTTCGAGCATATCCTTGAAATACAAATAACGATCCAGCGCGCCGCGATAGACCCGCGGCAAAAAAGGCGAATGGTTGTAATCGGCAGGGATGGTTTCTTCGAGCGGATCGATTTTCTCGATCTTGTATCCGAATTTGCGCAACGCACGTTTGGTCAAGTTTTTCAACACGAAGATGCTTTCAAAGTTGCGGAAGTGCCCAAGTGTAAGTCCGGAGGATTGATCCATGCACGCAGTTTGTCCCAAAGCGGATTGGCAATATCCGGATGTTGATCAATCACGTTGGACTTGCACATCGGGTCGGCGATGACATCGAAGAGTTGCAGCAGATAGCCCTCACTCAGCGGCTGATAGCTCAGCTTCCAGCGGCCACTGCGGATCATGCGATCCTTGGCTTCAATAATGCGCGTCGCAAACTCAGGCTTGATTGCAAGCGTGCCGCGCGCGCGATCCGGCACTTCCATCAAGCCCAGCAGATCGGGATAGCGCAGATGCTGTTCGGGCAAACCGGGGATGTCGGCAATCCAGATGCCGGTTTCGTTGTAGGCATCGAGTTCAGGACAGGCGCCTGCGGGCGTCAGGCAGGAAGCCAGTGAGACACCGTCCATATGCCCGGTTTGCGGCAGGCCACACAGTTCCAGCAGCGTCGGTGCCAGATCAATCGAACGGACCACGGCGTCAATTTTTCCCCGTGCAGGCACACGCGGATCGCGAATGACCAGCGGGATGCGCGGGCTGGCTTCGCCGATCGCGGAATTGCCCTGTCCCCAGCTGTCGTGTTCGAAAAATTCCATGCCGTGATCGGAATACACCACCACAAGCGTGTTCCCGGCCAGGCCACAGGCGTCAACATGCGCCAGCATCTTGCCGACCTCGTTGTCGAATTCGGCGACGCAGCCGTCGTACAGGTCGATGATCTGATCGAGATCGAATTCTTCGCGCGGCGCACCCTGCCGCCGGATGATCTCGAAGGGATCGGTCAGCCGTGCCATGGCAAACTTGGACTCCCCGGCGTAGGCCGGGTCGGAAAAACGCGTGTAGCCGGGCCATTCCGAGGCAAACGGCGGATGCGTGGTGGAATAAAACACGTTGAGGAAAAACGGCTCGGCCTCTGATGCCAGCCGTGACACCAGACGGCGCGCACGCTTGCCCATGGACTGCGTCATTGGCACGCCGCCCAGGTAATACACCTCGGGCAGCAGCAGACGTCCCAGGCGGTTGTGGGTGAACAGCGACACGAATAGCCGCAGGTCCTTGGGACCCTGGCGGATCAGGTATTTCAGGTTCCACTGGTCATCGGGCACATCGACGTGCTCGAAACCGAAATTGAATTTGCCCATGTCACCGCCGCACCAGTCGGACAGTGCGGCGGTGTGATAGCCCGCGTCACGCAGCAGGCGCGGCAGGGTGTCGATATCCAGCCGCGTCTCGGCGTCGGCGACAAAATTGTCGCGGATGCCATGCGTGTGGGGCCAGGTGCCGGTAAGCATGGAAATCAGGCTAGGTGCGGTACGTGCACAGGGGACATAACATTGTGAAAACAGCGCCCCCTGCATGGCCAGCTGATCGATGCAGGGGGTGATCGCGCGACGGTAACCCAGCGCGCCCAGCCGGTCTGCACGCAAGGTGTCGGAGCCGATCATCAGGATATTCGGGCGGCTGTCTGCGCTGCGCCCGGGGTGACGCTGAGGCAGGGCCGCAGCGGGCTGCCAGCTAGCCCAGCGTACCGTGCCCACCACAAACAGCGTGGCCGCCCACAGCGCGATCAATTCACCGGTGCGGTTCTGGGTTACAAGCTGCCAGCTGGAGGCAAGGAACAGAATCGCGGTGGCCAGCATGCCGAGGGTTTCGATACGCGCAATGCGGGCCGGGGTGGCCCATGCCCACAGGCGGTAAAGCCGGCTCATGCGGTAATGCATCGACGCCACCAGCAGCCCCGGATTGAAACGCAGCTTGCGCAGGAATTGCAGCAGGAAACCCGCCACCATGCCCAGCCCGGCCGCCAGTCCGGCGAACTCACCTGAGCCCGGTTGCCCGATCACCGTGTCGAGCATGAAATACACCCATAAGCCACAGCCGCCGGTGAACAGCATGATGGCAAATGCCCATGCCGACAGACGCGCCAGGGCGAACAGGGTGTAACGACGGTAATGGGTGAGTACTTCCTTGCGGATACGCGGGCCGGTCTGCGAAAAATCGGTCATCGACTTGATCAGCAGCGCCAGCGTGCCGGTCGCCGCCACAATCACCAGCGGCAGCAGGCCATCCCATTTGGCCGATCCGGCAATCATCCAGGCAATCAGGCCGCACGCGGCGGTGCCCAATCCCAGCCATTCGATGAGCACGCGGCTGCGATCCGGCGGCAATTGCCATTTGGCGCGCAGTGAACCCGCGGGATCGGACAGATCCAGTGCATCGACCGAGTCCACCCCCATGTAGGCCAGCTGGCGTGAGCGATAGCGTGGATCAATGCGGCGATCCAGACGACCCCGCAAAAAGCCGTACAGGTTGACGACGCGGACAAACGTCATCACGCCAAGTACCCGCATCCGCATGGCGCCGCCCATGCCGACGGTGGTGCGGCTGGCCTGTGGCCAGAGATGGCGGTAAACATGCAGACTCGCCAGCGCCAGCGCAGCCGCCAGCAGCGGCAGCCAGAGCAGGCTGCCCAGCAGCAGCAGCAGAAACAGGCCATGTACTTTGAGATTGGTCAGATAGCCCGCGGTGCCAATACCCACCCGTGCATTGCCGCGCGAAAAATTGATGCGTTGCCGTGCCAGTGCCCGCCAGCTTTCGCGCGGCCGCCAGCGGACGAACGCGTCGCGGCAAAAAACGAAACGCAGCCCGAGCTGGCGCATGCGGATATTGAACAGCGTGTCTTCCGCCGCGTACAGCCATTCGGGATAGCCGCCGGCCTGGATCCACGCGGCCTTGGTGAAGGCGACTGAGCGACTCGATGGATAAAAGCGTGCTGTCTCGCTTTGGTCGCGGTTGGGCTGGAAGGTGGCGTGTACCACCGCTTCCTCAAAACGTGTATGGGTCTCGAAGCGGAAATTGCCCGCAACCACATCCGGTGCGCAGTCCGAGGCAAAGCAGCGCTCGATTTCGGCGAGCCATGCGGCATCCACATTACAGCCGGCATCGGTGACCGCCAGATGGGTACCGGTCGCAGCGGCGATGCCGAGATTGCGGCCTTCGGCAATATTGCACGGCTGGGAGATGACCCGCAGCAGGCCGCGTTGTGCATAGTCTTCGAGAATCTCACGGGTGCCGTCGGTGCTGGCACCATCGACGATGAGGATTTCATCCGCCGGGCGCTGCTGTTGCAGCAGCGAATCGACGAACGCACGGATCGTCGTCGCTTCGTTGCGTACCGTGGCGATCAGGGTAAACGTCATGCGGCTGCCTGTGTGCGCTTGGTAAGCAGCGTCGCCAGCATGTCCTGATATTCGACGACGGGTATCTGCACATTTGATTGCAGACACAGGGTAAAGCATTCGGGTGGCAGGCTATGGCCTTTAAGAATGCGGAGTTTTAGCGCTTCGAATGACGGACGATCCCAGGCGATCAGGTTGTAAGGTTTCGAGCGGATCGACAATCCAGGTGGGCGGAGAATTTCTTCCAGATAGATGCCGTAGAGGGTGTATTCGGAAATATTGAAATTGACTGTCAAGAGTGCTTGCTGCCAGGGTTTTCCTGAGATCGATTCGATATGCTGCTGCATCCGGCTCAGCCAGTCGGGATACCAGATAGCCGGGTAGCCCATGTAAGTCATGTCGCTCGCACCCGCAGGCAGTCCGAATAACTGTCGCGAATGTTCGACATGGTGCGGATGACGGGCACCGATCTCTTCCGGAACGATGCGTACCAGGACGCGCTGGTTAGCTCCCAGTCCGAGGTCATGCTCCAGCGAAAAATGACGATAGAAGAAAATATCCGAGTCGAGAAAAATGATGGGCCCATCGGAGATGAGCCGGTTGCTCGACAGCTTGACGATTTGCTGCACGATCCAGCCCGGCTTGCCGGCGTGTCCGGCCAAACGCCAGAGATGTTGGGGAGCGAAACGCTCGGTCAGCCGATACAGGACATCGGGGTAAAAACCGGGATCGACCAGGTCTTCCTGACAGATAAGTTCCAGCAAATTGCTGTGGCCCAGCGCTTTGCGGAAAACCTTGAGGTCGCGTGCGGGTATGGCGACGATGTGGCGTGCAGGTAGCGTATTGAAGGCTTCAAGCGAGCGTCGCAGCCAGACCATGCGCTCCAGATCACCTCGATAGGACGGGCTGAAAAATGTTCCGATACTCATGTGGCAGCCCCCGGCTGTCGGTAGCGTGCGCGTACCCCTTGCAGCAGACCCAGGGCGTGGGTCGCGTTCATGCCCTGACGCAGCGCACCCTGCTGGCGCAGGACTGTCATTGCGAGCGCCTTCAGTCCGTGCTGCATTGCCTGTTTGATCAGAAAGGGCGGGACGCCGAACAGCGTACGCGGAAAGTCTGGCAGTTCATGCAGCCCTTTGCGCATTCCGGCCAGGTAATGCAGGCGCAGGAAGTAGCGGCGACTCAGCCGCCACGGCTCGACGCCGTGGGTGACCGCCATGTCGGGGCGGTAGCGGACGCGAGCCCCCAGCGCGAACAGGCGGCGCAGCATGACCACATCCTCGCCGCCACCGCTGCCGCTGGCGCTGGCACCGGCGCGGTTGTAGCGCGCGTCAAAGTGCAGCTGATGCTGGCGTACGTAGGCCATGCGATAGGCGATGTTGCTGGTCCAGAGCGGAGTGCGGTCGTCGACCAGCCAGAATGCTGACGGACCATGGTCAATGTGGGCGAGAAAGCCCAGCAGGTCATCGCCCAGCCAGTCGGGGCGGCCATGCGGCGCAAAATCGATTTCCACCCGTCCACCGGCACAGTCGGCCCCTTCCTGCAGGATGGCATCGCAGGCTGCGGCCAGCAGTCCGGGGTGAGGCAGTTCGTCGTCGTCGATGAATACCAGCACGTCGCAGTTTCCGGCTTCGGTCAGCGCCCGGTTGCGCGCCGGGACGATGCCCGGTGTGGTTTCGGTGACGATGCGCAGTGGCGCACCGGGTAACGCCTGCAACGCGTGCAGCACATCCAGCGTGTTATCCGGACTGTTGTTGTTGATCGCGAGTATGTCGTAGCGAACCGGACTCTCCTGCGCACGCAGTGCAGCGACCAGTGCGTCGAGACGCGCTGGTCGCTTGAAAGTGCAGAAGGCGACGGTCAGCGCAGGCATGGATCAGATGCGCTGGCGCGCACTGCGGCGACTGTCGATCAGCTGGATCAGCGTATCGAATGCCGGGCCGGGTAACAGGCTGGCCAGCAGGTATTTGAGATCGCGCGATTTCCAGTCAGCACGCCGCAGGGCGCGGCGGAACAGACGCCGCGCCGAGGCCGTGTCGCGCCGCCAGTGGCAGCGGTAGGCTTCCGGCAGCAGTGAACCGTAGACCCGTGCATCCTGTTCGGCGCGCGTCAGATGCGCGACCTGGGCGGGATGGTGGCGCACAAAATCCTCGCGCACGCTGATCGCATCGAAGACCTGGCGCCAGCGTGGAATGTGCGCGTCACCACGCGCATAGCGCCGGTAATACGCTAGCACTTCGGGCACACGCACCACCACGGGTTGCGCCGCCAGCATCCGCAGCCACAGGTCGTAATCCATTGCCGTGGGCAGACGTTCGGAGAATCCGCGCAGACTGTCGATCAGCTGGCGGCGCAGCAACACGCCATTGATCGGCCATGGACACGCCTGCAAAAACAGGGCAGCGGCATCACTGGCGGCGTAATTGGGCGGCACGTGCGGCTGGGTATTCACCGCCGCATCGCCGACGTTTTGCCAGCCGCAGTACGCCACATCGGCACGTGTCTCAGTGAGTGCCGCGTGCAGCCGGGCGAGGGCATCTGGATGCCAAGTGTCGTCGGCATCGAGAAACGCCACGAAATTGCCGTGCGCCTGCGACAGGCCATAGTTACGCGCGGCATACGGGCCACTGTTGATCTGGTGCAAGACCCGAATGCGTTGCGGGTACGCCGCCGCGAGCCGGTCAAGCACTTCGGCCGAAGCATCGGTCGAGCCGTCGTCGATCACGATCAATTCAATGTGTGGGTACGGTTGCGCCATTACGCTCTGTACGGCTTCGTCCACAAAGCGAGCGGCGTTGTAGCACGGCATCACCACCGAAATCAGCGCAGGGTCAAAGTTATCCATCGGTCGATTGGTCGGTTGCGTCTCGCAGGTGGATCAGGCGACGATGCCAGGCCAGCGGCAGCCAGGCTGGCAGCATGTATTTCCAGTCCGTGAGTGTGCCATAGCCTTGCCGCATGACCATGCGAAAAATTTGCCGGGCACCCGCTAGGTCGCGCCGCCAGTAACAGGCATAGCCGCGTTTCAGCAGATCGCCCAGCATCAGTGGGCGTGCCCGCTGCCCCAGCGCTGCGCGAAATTCCGGATGCTGAAGCAGATAGGCCTGTTGCGCCTGAAATTGCTGCATGGCGGCGCGGGCATGGTGGGATGAAGCCTGTGTGCCGTCGTGATGATGGTAGTAGGCCAACACTTCGGGCACGCACACGATCGGCGCACGCGTCGCCACGCGCAACCACAGGGCGAAATCTTCGGCGTTCTTCAGGTGGTCATCAAAGCCGCCTGCTGCCAGCACTGCCTCGCGTTGTGCCAGGGCGGCATGGATCGGCCAGCGACAGCCGGCAAACAGGATTTCAGCCTTGTCCGGAGTTTCATAGTCTGGCGGGATAAAGGGCTCGCTGCGCCGGCTCGACAGCCCCAGATTCTGCCAGCCGCAATAGGCCAAAATTGCGTCGGGGCGGTTATCGAGTGCGGCTGACATGCGTTCGAGAAAACTGGATACCCAGGTGTCATCGGCATCGAGAAACGCCACATGGCGGGCACGGGCAGCAGCCAGACCAGCATTGCGTGCCTGCGATACGCCGCCGTTTTGCTGGTCGATGACCTTGATCCGGGGGTCAGTCTGCTGGTGCAACCAAGCCAGAGTGTCGTCACTGGAGCCGTCGTTGACGGCGATCAATTCCCAGTCATGCAGGGTTTGCGCCTGCACGCTACCCACGCTGGTGGGCAAGTGGGCCGCCGCGTTGTAGCAGGGCATGACGATGGAAACAGTCGGTGACATGCGCAGGTTCAACCCACGAAGCGGCGTAGGGCGTAGCGGGCGAGATCCCCCCAGGCCACGGCGTTGTCGCCCAAATAAAGTTTGCGGGCCAGGCTGGATACGGTGTCATCGTTGAAAACACTGAGTCGTCGCAGGCGGTAAGGGTCGTTGTCGCGCAATGCCCAACCGGTCCGGGTGGTGCACGCGGCGGCGTAGCCTGCTGCGGCGACAGCTTTGGCGCAGCGCTCGTCCCAGACTCCATAGGGGTAGGCAAAACTCCCGACTGGGGCCCCGAGGGTGTCCTCCAGTACTTGGCGTGACACACCAAGCTCCACTTTCAGCGTGGCCTCATCAAGCGCAGGGAGGCGAAGGTGGTTGAGGGTGTGCGAGCCAATATCAAAGCCGCGCCCATGCATG
Source organism: Pseudomonadota bacterium (assembly GCA_021783275.1). Lineage (GTDB taxonomy): Bacteria > Pseudomonadota > Gammaproteobacteria > Burkholderiales > Thiobacillaceae > Thiobacillus. Next base: position 6,550 of record JAJXUA010000005.1, on the reverse strand, counting down.
GCGCGTAGCTCAGCCGCATCCAGCAGACGGCCTGCAGGCCGACCATCCTCTGGCCAATGCGGTTCGCGTCCGATAGCGCCCGCAACGATGAACCACGAGGCACGCAGACCACGCTTTTCGAGTTCATCGCAGGCCGCAAAGTTGTCCACGTAGCCATCATCGAAGGTGATCACAACAGTGCGGCCTGTCCAGGCGTCGGGCGTTGCCACAAGCTGTGCCATGGTTGGCGCGGCATAGCCTTCGTCGACCAGGAAATCCAGCTGTGACCGAAACTGGCGCATCGAGACAGCCCAGGGCCAGGCCGGGGTTGAATTATCCTGACGAACGGCGTGATACATCAGCATCACCGGGCCATGCCGGCCAGCGTGCTCGTGCAGTTTTCGGGATAGAAGATCCATCACCCTAATTTTCTCTTGTTGGACAAACGCTTTTTTTGTCTTGCGTGGTGCCATTTCCACCAGCGTAACTTGAATTCGTCGTTCCACACTTCATGGATGACTCGCTTTGCGCGGACAGCAGCATTCTCGGGATAGCTTTCAAAAACCGGGTGAAAAATACGACGGCCCCAAGGCCAAAGCCGGTGCGCTTCAATCACCCGTAACGGGACATTTTTTGTCTCCGAGTTTAGTCCTCGCGAAAAGACTGAAGCTTTTTTTGCATCGGGTGCATCGCCCCACCAAGGTTGGTGTGGATGCTCCATGTGTAACTGAATCCCGAACAATTGGGCATATATCGGAATTTTGTATTCCAGAAACCCTAATTCTGGTTTGGGTATGTCTTGATATTGGATGAGAAATGTTCGCGGCAGACAGGCGACTATAAATTCGCAACACAATGGAGATTGGTCATAAGTGTAGGTTTCACCTAAATGCCTAATGAATCTTTCGTATTCTTGTCGTTCCTCCGAGTCTGGTCTGATGTAATACCACCAAGGTTCAACTTCATGCACTGGGCGAAGCCCTGACAGCAAAAGTTCATCTTTTCTGAGGGATGGAAAAAGATTAGCAAGTGAATCGAAAACCAACATATCCCACTGCGCAATGAAGATGGTGTCCCAAGCGAGATGCTGTCCGCGTTGGCGAAACCAGTCGACGATCATCTGGTCGCCGTGATACCACTTCCAATGGGGAGTACGGCCTTGAGAAAAAATATAAAAATCATCTAGGTAGATCGACAGACGTTTATCAAACTCCGTTGCCAAACCCGGATCGCCACCATACAGTCCATAGACTAGAGTTTTTGGGTTGTGCTTGCGCAGTAACCGGAGTCTGTTCTCGCACAGTTCTGGGGATTTGTAGAACCAGAAGAGACAGGCTAGTTCGGGGGGGGGTTGAGTTCGCATGTGCGCTATCTAGAGAGTCAGTTTTTGTTTAGTCCGAGCCTCAATTTCCAGCGCTGTTGTTCAGTTTTCAGGGCGGCAATAGGCGTAAAAAGCAGAGCCAACCCATAGGCGAACGCGCCTGTGCCGGACAGGATGACAACATAGAGTAAAGGGTGCAGATCGTCCCTACTGGCCAGCAAATAATGCATGGTAGCCATGACGCAGACTAGCAGTATATTCAAGCCGGCTGCAGGTGCGATGGCGCGCAGGTAATCGCTTCCTCGTGCGCGCAAACAGCTGGTGGCCAGCCAATATAGATGCAGGGCACTATAGACGGATGCACCGAATATCGCCCAGGCGACGCCGTCCAAACCATATTCTAGAAACGCCAGGATGCCGAGTGCACTCATGGTCAGTGTGACAATCTGGACCGGAAGCTCGCGCCCCAGGCGATTCTGGGCTGCAAGCACTGCACCTGATAGGGTCTCCATCAGCCAGAAAGGCCATGCCAGCACCAATATGAACATTGGTGAGGCAGCATCGACCCATCTGTCTCCGTAAAGCCCCCGCACCAGAGGCTCGGCCACCCATAACAGGCCCACATAAAACGGCGTGGCATAGACCGCAACCAGGGTGATACTTCGGTAAAACAGGTAGCGGCTTTTATCCAGATTGTCTTGCTCTGCCGCCAGTGCTCGGAACAGAACCTGGTAGACCGAGCCGGTGATAAAGCCGTGCGGCATGAGGGCGAGACTTTCGCCTTTGTTGTAGAGCCCCACGCTGGTGGGCCCGAGCGTGCGCGACAGGATGAAAATACTCACCTGGTTACGCAAATAGTTGACGATGCCGTTCGAAGAAACCAGTAGCCCGTAACGCGCAATTTCCCCGCCGCGTGTGAAGTCGGCTGAAAATCCCGGCTTCCAGCGTGCCAGTGGAATCAGCAGGAGGATGCTGGCAATCGATCCGGCCATGCCCCCCCAGATGAGGCTCCACACACCATAGCCGCGCCAGGCGAGGACGATGCTCACGGCACTGGAGACACACAGGGTGCTGATACTGACCAGGGTTTGCGCCTTGTAACGCATCTGCCGATGCAGGATGCTGCCCGACAGATTGACAAAGGGACGAAACAGAAAAGACAGCGCCGACACACGCAGCAGGTCGGTGTAGACCGGTGTCTTGTACCACTCGGCAAACCACGGCGACGCCAGAAAAAAGAATGCATAAATGAGCACCCCAATGACGATCTGCATGGTGAACACAATGTCGTAATCGGCCTGGGTGGTCTGTTTGGCACGCACCAGCGCCTGGCCCATGCCACCGCCCGCGACGAAGCCGGCAAGTCCGGTGAAGACCTGGATCGTCAGCAGGGTGCCGAAATCTTCCGGCACCAGCAATCGCGCCAGCACAATGCCGAACAGAAATCCCAGCAGCTGTTTGCCGGTATTGCCGACAAACACCCAGGCCACGCCATGCCGCATGGTTTGTCCCAGGCTCATGGGCGTCCCGGCAATCCGGCGGGGTGACGAGGTCTCGCCGTCCCTGTCGAAACGGCAACAGGGGATGCGGGCCCACGCCGGGCCGGCGTGTGCCATGACCCGTCAGCATGCCGGGTGGAAAGGGAAAACAGGGGTTTCAGGAATGCCATGCGCGTCATTCTAAATGGACGTAAGGCCAGCAAGGGCTATGCCATGCCGGTCTCTCGAAAACACGGGCTTTGGTTACAATCAGAACCCATCCGGTCTTTCCTGCTACCTGTCATGCAAACCCTCACCGTCGATCTTGGCGACCGTTCCTACCCGATTCATATAGGCAGTGGCCTGCTGGATCAGCCCGGCCTGATCGTGCCGCACCTGGCGCAGCCGCGAGTGGCCGTGGTGACGAATACCACCGTCGCCCCGCTTTATCTGGATCGCCTGATCACCGCGCTGACCGGTGCGGGTGTAACCGTTCAGCCCATCGTGCTACCGGATGGCGAAGCGTATAAAAACTGGGAAACCCTGAACCGCATTTTCGACGCGCTGCTCGGCAGCCGCGCCGAGCGCAAGACCACGCTCGTCGCGCTGGGCGGCGGCGTCATCGGCGATATGACCGGTTTTGCCGCAGCGAGTTATCAGCGCGGCGTGCCCTTCATTCAGATTCCCACCACGCTGTTGTCGCAGGTGGATTCGTCGGTGGGGGGCAAGACCGGCATCAACCATCCGCTGGGCAAAAACATGATCGGCGCGTTCTACCAGCCCAAAGTGGTGCTCGCCGATACCGATACGCTGAAGACCCTGCCGCCGCGCGAACTGTCGGCGGGCCTGGCCGAAATCATCAAATACGGTCTGATCTGGGATGCGGAATTTCTGGCCTGGCTCGAAGCGCACATGGGCGAACTGCGCGCACTCGACGCGGCAGCGATTACCTACGCGATCCACCGCTCGTGCGAAATCAAGGCCCAGGTGGTGAGCGAGGACGAGCGCGAAGGCGGTATCCGCGCCATCCTCAACCTCGGCCACACCTTTGGTCATGCCATCGAAACCGGCATGGGCTACGGCAACTGGCTGCACGGCGAAGCGGTCGGCGCAGGCATGGTGATGGCGGCCGAGGCGTCGCAGCGCATGGGCTGGCTCAGTGCAGCAGAGGTCACGCGTACCCGTGCGCTGATCCGCGCGGCCGGTTTGCCGGATGTCGCGCCTGATCTGGGCGCGGAGACCTGGCTCGAATACATGGGCCATGACAAGAAAGTCGAGTCGGGCAAGCTGCGTTTCGTGCTGCTGAAAAAACTCGGCGCAGCGGTGATAACCGGCGATGTTCCTGCATCGACTTTGCGCGATACGCTGACGGCGTGCGTGACAAACGGCGCAAGCAGCTAAATTTCATCCCAAAAATAAAGCAATATTTATTTTGCATTATCTATATTTTTTAAGATAATGCAAAACATGCTTTCCAATAATATGGATCAGGCCTTGCGTCACCTCGGCGCAAGGCTACGTACCTTGCGGCTGTCCCGCGACGAGCCGCAGGCGCGTTTCGCGGCGCGTCTGGGTATTTCGGTGCCCACCTTGCGACGGCTGGAGCAGGGCGACCCCGGCACGCAAATCGGCCACTGGTTTGCTGCGCTGGAGACTCTGGGGCGTCTGCACGAGGCCGACGCCTGGCTCGCCCCTTTCACCAGTCTGTTTGCTGCCGCCGCGCCCGCGCCGCCCGTGCGCCAGCGCGCGCGGCGACGCCGTGCCGCGCCATGATCCAGCTCGATGTCTGGTTAACGCATCCCGACGGCAGCCGCACCCACGCAGGCGAGCTGGCGTGTACCGACGCCGATGCGCACGGGCGTTATCACAGCGCATTTCGTTATACGCCGGGCTATCTGGCGTCAGCCTCGGCATTCGCACTCGACCCCGCCGCCTTGCCGCTGTCGGCGCAGGAATTCCAGACCACCCAGTTGAGTCCGCCCTTGCTCGCGCTTGAAGACGCGTTGCCGGACGCCTGGGGACGGCGCTTGCTGGTGTTACGCCACGGGCTTCAGCGCGGCCAGCAGGCCGAGCCGATTTTGCTGCGCGCGATGGGTGGCGGGAGTCTGGGTGCGTTGGGATTTGCTCTGCCGGGGCAGCCATTGCAGGCGTACGACGGTTCGGCCGACAGCGTCGCGCTGACCGAGCTGGCCGACGCGGCAGCACGGCTGGAAGCGGGCGAGGCCATCGACGCCAGCAGCCGTATGTTGTTGGCGGCGGGCTGCTCGCCCGGCGGCGCGCGCCCGAAGGCGCTGGTACATGACGCTGACGGTCACTGGATCGCCAAGTTTTCGAGCCGCCGCGATGACTGCGACATGGTCGGGCTGGAAGCGGCGAGCCTGGAACTGGCGCGCCGTGCCGGGCTCATCGTGCCGCGCTTCAAAACGGCCCGGCTGGGTGAAAATCGCCGCGCCCTGCTGGTCGAACGCTTCGACCGCAGCGCCCACGGGCGGCGGCACATGCTGAGTTTTCGCGCGCTGTTACAGGCGAGCGGGGATTACGTACTCGGCTACGCTGACCTGATTGCCGCGCTGCGTCGCCACAGTGCCGCGCCCGAAATCGACGTGCCGCAGTTGTACCGGCAAATGGTGTTCAATGCCTTGCTCGGCAACACCGACGACCACCTGAAAAACTTCTGGATACTGCACGATGACGCGGGCTGGCGGCTTTCCCCCGCGTTCGACCTGCTGCCCGACACCGCCAGGCTGATCGAGCATGTGCTGAGGTTCGATCTCGAACCCGCCGCCCCCAAACCAGCGCAACTGACCGCACTCGGGCGCAAATGGGGCATCAGCGGCGCGGCGGCGATGTGCGATGCAGTGCGCGCAGCGCTGGCTGAATTTGCGCAGGTTGCGGCAGACTACGGCGTGCCGCACACTGACATCGACCGTTTCGCGACCGACCTCGCCCGCCGCAATCAAGACTTGTGACCCGCCCATGACCGACCTTGCTCCCTACGCCGCGCATGCCAGCCAGACCCGGGGCCGCCAGCACAGCGAGCCATCCGCTGCACCGCGTTCCGAATTTCAGCGCGATCGCGACCGCATCATTCATTCCACCGCGTTCCGCCGCCTGGAATACAAGACCCAGGTGTTCGTCAACCACGAGGGCGACCTGTTTCGCACACGGCTGACGCACAGTCTGGAAGTGGCGCAAATTGCCCGCACCCTCGCCCGCCTGCTCCAGCTGAATGAAGACCTGGTCGAGGCGATTGCGCTGGCACACGACCTGGGCCATACGCCGTTCGGCCACGCCGGGCAGGATGCGCTGAACGCCTGTATGCGCGAACACGGTGGCTTCGAGCACAACCTGCAATCGCTGCGTGTGGTCGATCTGCTGGAAGAACGCTACGCCGAATTCGACGGCCTGAATCTCAGCTTCGAAGCGCGCGAAGGCATCCTCAAACATTGCTCACTGGGCAATGCGGAAAAATTGGGCGTGCTGGGCGAGCGCTTTTTGCACAAACGCCAGCCATCGCTCGAAGCGCAGATTGCCAATCTGGCGGATGAAATTGCCTACAACAATCATGATGTTGACGATGGGTTGCGCTCAGGCTTGATCATGCTGGAGCAATTATCCGAAGTCAGTATTTTTGCGCGACATCTCAACGACGTTCGCACACGCTATCCCGCATTGCAGGGTCGGCGTGTCGTCACTGAAACCATACGGCGCATGATCAATACCCTGATTATTGATCTGGTCAGCACCACGCGCGCGAACATTGAATCGAGTG
>JAJXUA010000182.1 GCA_021783275.1 Pseudomonadota bacterium | reverse complement strand
AACATCCGCCGGCATAGCGAACTGGTGGAGGAATACCGGCAAAAAGGCCTGCAGGTCATCTACTACGGGCTCGACGAGCAATACGCCCTGCTGCACGCCCTGCCGCCGCACACACGCGAACAGCTGGGCCATCTGCTCACCACTCTGCCCCGGGAAAAGTTCTATCTCAAGGGCCAGGCCGCCAACCGCAACCTCAGCTACCTGAAGTTTCTGCAGCTCACCGAAGACACGCGCAACACGCTGTATTACCTGATCGACAGCGACCAGTCGCTGTGCGTCAACCGGCAAACCGCCTCAGGCGAAGAAACCGTCTACGCGCTCAACTACTTCCACGCCATCGACCGCATCTTCCGCAGCACCGACACCCTCATGCTCACCGGCAAGCTGGTGGGCGACCCGCCGGTTTCGCCGGCTGTGATGGCGGCCAATTTTCTCGACGACGTCAGCGCCTTCTTCACCCGCCTGGCCACCCTGCACGCCGGGCAGGCCTGCCAGTTTCACGCGCTGCCCGATCAACCGGCAGGCGACGCCGCCTATCACGACATGGCCGGACTGTTCGGCTTCGACACCCAGCCGGCCACGTTTCCCTACCTGTGCCGGCTCGGCGGCGCGCACGACCATGTCGCCTGCCTCGCGGACTTTTCCCGCCGGCTCAACGCCTTCTTCTTTGGCGAGCATCTCACGCGCAAAACCTGGTTTCGATACGGCGCCGGACTCCGCCCGCTCGCCCCCGCGCGCACCGTGTATCCCGGCAACTACATCGTCAACTACGCCGGCCTTCGCTACATCATCCCCTTTGGCCACCTGCGCCTGCGCATGTCCGGCCCCACCGCCGGGCGACTCATCGCCGCCGAAATCGGGCCGCGCTTCGCCTCCTTCAACATGCCCAACCTGCACCGCCGCACCACCGAGGCAGGCCTGGCCGACGACTTCCGCCCCGGCGTCGACATGGACGAAGCCCGTGTGGACGTATCCAACGAATTCGAACGCCAGTTCTTCGGCGACCTGATGCTGTTTTCCACCGAAGCCCTGGTCAAGCGGGCCGACGTAACACAGCCGTTCGCGCAGGACGCGATCGAAACTGTCGTCAATGAAAAAGAAACCGAACTGCTGGCGCTGTACCAGCACAAGCACGACGCCATCGTCGCGAAGAACCGCCAACTGAACGCACTCGTGTTCGAAGCCGGCCACTGGTGGCAGCACACCGCCGGGCATACGCCCGACCTCGCCCAGGCCCTGCGGCACGTGCGCGCCTTCATCGACAACATCGACCACAATTTTGGCGAGCACGCGCTGGCCTGGCGCCAGATCCAGACCGCCGACCACCGCGCCGGGCGCAAACGGCAGATCGTCGAAGCCCTGATGAACTACCGCGCCGAGCGGGACGCCTGGGACAGCCTGTTCTAAAGCGTCACCGAATCCGCCGCACCGGCAACCATCTGCGCCCGGCATGCCCGATACGCCGTCTGCGCCTTGTCGAGCGCCGCCTCCGGAATCGCGATATGCGAATAATCCATCCGGGTCCGGTCGATGCGCCCGCTCCGCATCCGCGCCGACGTGTCCCCTCGACGCGCCTTGCCGGTCTGGCTGAACACCGCGTAACGCTCGCTCAGGGGCGAATCCAGCTCCAGCCAACCCGATAGCCGGGGCAGCAGCCGCTCCGGCGCAGCTTGCAGCAGCTCCGCATCAAAGTAGTGGTAATCACGACCGGCCGTGCGGCAAAACCCGGCCAGCGCCTGCACCCGCTCAACGTAATACTTTGCCGCTTGCTCCGGCGAGGCATACAGATCCGGGTCCGGCTTCTGCGCAAACAGATGCACGATGCTGCGGATCGTGTGCGCCGGCTCAGCCAGCGCGACCAGCAGCTTGATATCGGCGGACCCCAGCCGCCCGGGATTCAGCACATAGTCGTTGTGCAGCAGCTTGTCGAACAGGTAGCGACTGTTTGCCTTGATCACATCGCCCTGCTGGAACGCCGCCAGTTGCCTGTCCAGCGCCGCGTCATCTTCATAGCTGAGATGCATTTCGTAATACCCATTGATCTGCGGATGCGAGCCGAGAATGTGCCCCGCCAGACTGGTGTAGGCGCGCATGTGGCTCAGCAGGAAGATTCGGGCGTAGGGGTCAGGCGAAGCGCTCATGATTTCAATTCGTGGTCGGCCGTCAGCATTCTCATTTCAAGAATCGGGAATAGCTGAGAACCCCCATCTATTTGCCATTCGCGAATGGCGAATACAGCCCCCGGTATCAAGAAGCAGGCGCCCCCGTCAAAACGACAAACCCGGCATCAAGCCGGGTTTGTCGTTGCAGCAAGGCGAGTCAAGCTGCTTTTCTGTCGGATGCAGGTGTCGTATTCCGCTTGCTTGCGTCGAGCACTTCGACGCCGGCCACTTTACCGTTCTCGTCGAAGTCCAGAATAATTCCAGGCTGCACTTCCTCTGACTCAATGATTTTCGCTTCGTTGAGCCGAATGTACAGTGCATCCACTTGGGGATCGTAATCGAATCTCATCTTTTGCCTCCTGCGGTTCGGTCGAAGTAAGCCGTCACGATATGCGGCGGCGTTTTCGTCTGATTGTAAACCACTCTCAAAACACGGTTGCCGAATTCCGGGATGCGACGAAATGCATACATGAGCGTCGGATCGTCCGGATGCTGCTCCGTGGTCTCCGGTGCATCCATCGTCGCGGCCAGCCATGCGAAGTCGATTTCTCGTTCTCGCATGGTGTCCTCGGCGTGTTTGCTCAGCGTAAATTCCATCGTCGGCAGTCTACATCGTCATGGAACGGTCACGCTAACCCATTTGACCTGTTGGTTTTAATGAAACAGCGAGAACTCAGCCATGGCCGTTTTCAGCGCGCTCGCGGTGCCGGGCCACCCACTCTATTGCCGCAGCGATCAGCAGGATCGCAAGGAACAACAGGTAGGGTGCGTACTCGTTGACGGCCGACGCCCAGACATTGATCTCGTTCAGCAATAGCGCCCACACGCCAATCGTGA
>JAJXUA010000004.1 GCA_021783275.1 Pseudomonadota bacterium | reverse complement strand
GGCCGGGCGCACCTGCCTCATTTGCGCCCCTGCCGGAAGAGCAAAATCCTGCGGCCTTGTTGCCGACGGACACCTACGGCAATGGCACACTGGACGACGAAGTCGCGGAGACGACGCGCACAACGTCCATACCCGAGCCTTCAGGTCTGGCGCTGATGATGCTGGGTTTGTTGACGTTGGCGGGGATGCGCGGCGTACGCCGGAACGGCGCAACCTGAGGCTTCCCCAGCGCAGAGACGCGCAGGACTATACCCCTGCCGCCTGCTGGTCGGCGTGATAGCTGGAGCGCACCATGGGCCCGCAGGCAGCGTTGGAAAAACCCATCGCCAGCGCCTCCTGCTCGAACTGCGCAAAACGCTCCGGCGTCACAAAGCGCAGCACCGGCAGGTGGTGTTTAGACGGCTGCAAATACTGCCCGAGTGTCAACATATCGACGTCGTGCGCGCGCAGATCACGCATCACTTGCAGAATCTCGTCGTCCTCCTCGCCCAAGCCCAGCATCAGCCCGGACTTGGTCGGCACGTCCGGGTGCTGCGCCTTGAAGTCCTTCAGCAACTTCAGCGAATGCGCGTAATCCGCGCCGGGGCGCGCCGCCTTGTACAGGCGCGGCACGGTTTCGAGGTTGTGGTTCATCACATCCGGCGGCGCCGCGTTCAAAATCTGCAAAGCACGGTCGTGCCGTCCCCGAAAATCCGGCGTGAGAATTTCGATTTTCGTCTGCGGCGACGCGACCCGCACCGCCGAAATGCAGTCGATGAAATGTTGTGCCCCGCCGTCGCGCAGGTCGTCGCGATCGACCGACGTGATCACCACGTACTTTAGCGCCATCAGCGCGATGGTCTCGGCCAGATGACGCGGCTCGTCCACATCCGGCGGTAGCGGTATGCCGTGCCCCACGTCGCAAAACGGGCAACGCCGCGTACACAGGTCGCCCAGAATCATGAAGGTCGCCGTGCCGTGACCGAAGCACTCGCCGAGGTTCGGGCACGACGCTTCCTCGCACACCGTGTGCAACTTCGCTTCGCGCAGGATGCCTTTCAGGCGCGCGACATTCGGCAGGCTCGGCGCTTTCGCGCGGATCCACGGCGGCAGACGCATCCGCTCCTGCGGGACGATCTTGATCGGGATGCGCGCGGTTTTCGCCGCGCCTTTGTGCTGGATGGGGTCTGCCATAATTCTCGCCGTGCAATTGAAACCGGATTCTAGCCTATGCTCCGCTGTGTCCTGAGCGTACTGATTACTTGGCCACTGGTCGTCAACGCCAGCACCCCCAGCCTCGACCCCGAGACCGGACTCGCCACCTGGCAGACCGAAACCGCCGGCATCCAGGTGCGTCTGACCCAGATCAGCCCCGATCAGGTGCGCGCCTTTTATCTGGCGCGCGGGTTTTCCGCTGCGGCGGTGGCGCGCTATGCTGCCGAATGCGTGTTCATGACCGTAATACGCAATACTGGCACCACGCCTGTCGAACATCGCCTTGCGGACTGGCGCTATGACTATGCGGGCAAGACACGATCGATCCGCAGCAAAGCCGCATGGGACGATGTATGGCAGCAACTCGGCGAACCCGAATCCGCGCGCATCGCGTTTGCCTGGGCGCAGATTCCCGCCACCCAGACCTTTGCGCCGGGCGACTGGAACCAGGGCATGACAGCGTATCGCGTGCCACGCGGCCAGCGTTTCAATCTGCGTTTCAGCTGGCGCGTCAACGCGATCCCGTTTTCAGGAAGTCTCGAGGAAGTGCAATGTGCTGATGACCCCATGTAAGTCCCTGGCTGCGGCCACATTCCTGCTGGGCATGCTGGCGATGCCTGCCGCTGTGGCAGCCGACTTGCCGCCGCTCGCCCATACCCTGACGGTTCAGGTGCCCCAGGCCGCGCCAGCCCTGCGTCTGAAAGATATCGACGGCACACCGCATGATCTCGCACAGCTGCGCGGCAAGGTCGTGCTGGTGAATTTCTGGGCGACCTGGTGCCCGCCGTGCCGGCGCGAGATGCCGTCGATGCAGCGTCTGAAAACCGTACTGGCGGGTGAGGCGTTTGAAGTGTGGGCGGTGGATGTGGGCGAGGATGCCGACACGGTGCTGGCGTTTACCAGCCAGCTCGATCTCGCACCCGATTTTCCGCTGCTGCTCGACACCCGCAGCCGTGCCATGCAGGCCTGGAACGTGAAAGGCCTGCCGACGACGTATCTGGTCGATCAACAGGGCCGTATCGTGGCGACGGCGGTGGGCGGCCGCGAGTTTGACCATCCGGCGCTGGTTGCGAGCATCCGGGCCCTGCTGGCGAAATAGCCGCCAGCAGGCTAAACCTGCACCCAGATCTGCCCGGCCTCGACCTTGACTGCATAGGTGCGGATTGGCTCGTCCGCCGGGTCGCAGGTGGGCTGACCGGTCGTGAGGTCGAAATAGCTGCCGTGCAGCGAGCACTTGATCTTGCCGTCCTTGATGCAGCCGAGATACAGCGAGTAGTCCTCGTGGCTGCACATTTCATCGACAACGTAATGCGTGCCCCCCGAATTGCACAGCAGGAGTTTTTTACCTTCGACGACGACGCGTTTCATCTGCGCCGGTTTGAGTTCGTCGGCGGCGGCGATGGCGACAAATCCCCCCATCATTTCACCCGCGCCACGGCACGCCCGGAATCGAGCACCGCGCGGATCTGTGCGGCCGCGTCCGCAATGCTCGCGGCCTTGCCCACGTGATGCAGGATGATCGAACCCGCCAGCACCAGCGAATCGTAAGTCGCGCCACGATCCCCCTTGAGCGCCAGCACGCCGGCCTCGGCCGCAGCGTGTGCGGTGGCCTTGATATCGATGGCGGCGACGATTTCGTCGGCACCTTCTTCGGTGGCAACGCTGCCCGGCAGCGGCACCGCACGCACCGGCTGGCTGATGCCCAGGGCAACCGGATCGATGCTCGCCTCAATTTCTTCCGCGCCGTCGTGGTAATGGAAATATTTGCCCGCCTGACGCAGCGAGGGAATCACGCCGCCTTCCACGCCGCGCACGATACAGGCCGTTTCGAATCCCGCCACGCGCGCCAGTTCGGCGTACACCGGCGGATAGGGTTTATGGACATAGCCGGTAACAAAGTGGGTTTTGAGCTTGCCGACGATGGGCTTCGACAGCACCTCCACCGTCGTCAATACCTGGCGCTTGATCATCTGCGTGCGCAGCGGAATCAGGTTATGCATCCCCGGATTGGATTGCGCCTGGTCGATGTAGGTCCAGCCCAGCGCCGCATCCGCCAGCCGCGCCGCCGCCTGCTCCGGTGACAGGTTCACCGGTACGCCCGCAGCTTCGAGCACGTGGCGCACGGTCACGCCATACTTGGGGCCCACCTTGTCCAGACCATGCGACACCACGTGCACGCCGAGTTCGGCCAGCAGCGGGCCCAGAAACGGCGCGGCAGGCAGACAACGGGTATAGCCATCATAGGGGTCGCCGATATCCACCACTTCGTCCACGCTCGCGGTAACGCGCCGGGTCGTTTCCAGCACCGCGTCGAGCACGCCCCGGTTTTCGTCCATGGTCTCGCGCTTCATCCGCAGCGCAATGAAATAGATGCCGACCTGAACCGGGTCGATGACGTTATCGATGATCGCCTTGGTGCCGAGATGCGCTTCGGTGCGGCTGATGTCCTTGGACAGGTCGGGCCCCGTGGCGATGCGCTGGATGATTGAGCGCATCAGGAGTTTCGGGTCGGACGGCAGGGTGTCGGTGCGCATAAATAACTCCAATGGAAGCCGCAAGGATACTTATATCCGACTAAATCAGTCAACTATAGCGTGGCCTGCAAAGCACAGGCCAATGCTGCGCCCGCCCCTGCCGGTGTCAGCGTTGCACCCTGCGACCGGCAATCGGTCACCGCCATCCCCGCATAGCCGCAGGGATTGATCGCGGCAAACGGCGCGAGGTCCATCGCCACATTCAGCGCCAGGCCGTGATACGTGCAGCCGTGTTTGACGCGCAGGCCGAGCGCAGCGATTTTTGCGCCGCGCACGTACACGCCGGGCGCGCCGACAATACGCTCGGCCGCTACGCCGTGCTCGCCCAGCAAGTCGATCACGACCTGCTCCAGCCGCGTGACCAGTTCGCGGATGCCGTAGCCGCGCCGGCGCAGATCGACCAGCACGTAGACGACGGTCTGCCCGGGGCCGTGATACGTGATTTGCCCGCCGCGGTCGATGGGAATGACAGGAATGCGGGTGGGCGCAATCAGGTGTTCGGGCTTGCCCGCCTGCCCCTGGGTGTAGACCGGCGGGTGTTCCAGTAACCAGATTTCGTCGGGCGTGATATCGCTGCGCGCCGCTGTAAACGTCTGCATCGCCCGCCAGGTCGGCTCGTATTCGACGCGCCCCAGCGTGCGCACGATGACCTGCTGTCCGCTGCCTTCTGCCCCCTGTCCGCTGATCCTCACAACGCCATCTTCACCCACGGATGCGCGCTGATCTCGCGATAAATCGCATCGAGCTGCGTTTTCGAGGTGGCGCGTACGACGCAGGTCACCGCCAGATATGTGCTGTTGCTGGAGGCGCGGATTTCAGCGGTGTCGGCACGAAAATCCGGCGCGTGGCGCTGCACGATGGCAATCATGCTGCGGGCAAATTCATCGCCGCCATCCTGTGCCGGTCGGCTTGCGCCCATGATCTTGATCGGAAAGTCGGTCGGAAAAACCAGCAGGGTGTCGGTGTCGCTCATGAATGTGCCCTCCTTCATACTTTATGACGGCAAACCACCCCTGTCGGGCGAAGCACGCATCACGTCCTGTTTGTAGGTCTGATACAGCGCGTCCATCTGCCGCGCTATCGGCCCCTGTGCGCCCGAACCCACCGCCACCCCGTCGAGCCGGACGACCGGCATGATTTCCCGGGTGGACGACAGCATCCAGATTTCATCTGCGGAACGCAGTTCGGCCTCAGCCACCGGACGAACTTCGTGCAGGATGCCGTGCGCGGCTGCCAGTTCCAGCACCAGTTCATAGGTAATCCCGGCCAGCAGGTGCGGCGACAGTGGCGGCGCAATCACCACCCCGGCCTTGACCAGGACGATGCTGCTCGCGGCCCCTTCGGTGAGCCAGCCATCGCGCAGCATCACGGTTTCGGCACAGCCCGCTTCCACCGCCTGCTGCCGCATCAATACATTGGCCAGCAGCGAGATGGCCTTGATATCGCAATGCTGCCAGCGCGGATCGGGCGCGGTGATCGCGCATACGCCCGCAGTTTTTTGCTCAGCAGTGGCCGTACGCAGCGGCTGCGCGTACAGAAAAACCGTAGGCGCAATGCCCGCTGGAAACGCGTGGTCACGCGGTGCAACGCCCCGGGTAATCTGGATGTATACCGTTTGATCGGCAAAATCCTGCGCGGCGATCAGTTCGCCAATAATCTCTCGCCAGCGCGCCAGACCATGCGGGTTGGGCAGGCGGATGCCGTTGAGGCTGCGTTGCAGCCGTGCCAGATGCGCGTCCAGCCGGAACGGTGTGCCGGAATACACCGGCACCAGTTCGTACACGCCGTCACCCAGCACAAAGCCGCGATCCAGTACCGGTATGCGGGCCTGATCCAGCGGCAGAAACGTGCCGTTGAGATACGCAATCATTTTGAAAACATCAGCCGGATCGAGTCCCAGCCCCGACCCAGTATGCCCGCCACCTTGACATCATTCAGGGCACGCAGCGGATAGTCCCCGAGCAATTTGCCATCAAGCGTCAAGCGCAGCGTGCCCAGTTGCTGCCCCAGGGTAATGGGGGCAACCACCGGCTGCCGGGTCAGGATCTGAGCCTTGATGCGCGGCAGGCTGCCCTGCGGTGCCAGCAGGTAAAAGTCCTGCGCAAAGCCGAGGTGTACGGTATTCCGTGCACCCCGGTATACCTCCAGGGTCTTTACCGTCTGCCGACCGCGATACAGGCGCGCGCTGTCAAAATTCTCGAAGCTGTAGTTCAGCAATTTGAGGCCATCCTGGGTACGCTGGCTGTCGGAACGCGCCCCCAGCACGATGGCAATGCGACGCTGTTCGCCGCGTCGGGCCGATACCGCCAGACAATAGCCCGCCTGCGTCGTGCGCCCCACTTTCAGGCCGTCCACGGTACGGTCACGCCACAGCAGGCGGTTGCCGTTGTAATACGTCAGCCCCTTGAATGCGATCTCTTTCTGGGTGAAAAATCCCTGGCGATTGGGGAAATCCCGGAGCAGCGCGCGTGACAGGATGGCCAGGTCATGCGCGGTGGATTCGTGGCCGGGCTCGGTCAGGCCGGTGGCGTTCATGAAACGGGTTTTGCGCATCCCCAGACGCTGCGCTTCGCGATTCATCCGCGTCACAAAAGCGGCCTCGCTGCCATCCGACATGATCGCCAGCGCCAGCGTCGCATCGCTGGCCGATTGCACCAACATCGCCTGCAGCAGGGTATCGACACTGACCTGATCGCCCGTCTTGAGGAACACCCGTGCGCCATCGGCCAGCGTCGCCGCTTCCGGCACCGTCACCGTTTCGCCCAGGCTCAGCTTGTTGTTGCGGATATCGGTCAACAGCACATAGGCCGTCATCAACTGGGTCAGCGACGCAGGCGCCAGCGGCAAATCGGCCTGATGCCCCGCCAGTTCCTGGCCACTGGCCAGATCGATCACCACCCAGCTGCGCGCATGAATACCCGCAGGCGCTGCGACCGCCGCAGACGACGCCACGAGCATGAAAACCAGCCAGAAAAAATGCATGGTGATTCCTGAAAACACGGTACGGAAAGAATAAGCAGCCATCACGGGGTGAGCCTGAATTGTGTGCGGCCGTGGGGATGATCGGCCTGTAAGTCGCGGGATGCTCAGGGCAGCCGCAGCAATACCGCTTCGAGATCGAGTCGCTGTCGCAGTTCCGCACGGTCGGTATTTGCAGCGGCATCGCTGGCGTAAGGCCCGATCTGCACCCGGTGCAGACTGCCTTTTTGCACAATCTGCGTGCGGTCCGCAGGCAGCGTCAGTTCCCGGATCAGGCGATCGAGTAATTGCCGGGCATTGGCCTGTTGCGCAAACGCACCGACCTGCAGAAACAGCCCGGTTTCCTGCGGCTCGGGGGCAGCGCCTGCCTCCGGGTCGATGCGCTCGACCCGCACCCGCGTGCTGCCGCGCTGGATGTAGCCGAGCTTGTGCGCAGCGGTATACGACAGGTCGATCACCCGTTTGCTGTGAAACGGCCCGCGATCATTGACCCGCACCACCACCGAGCGGCCATTGTCCAGCGCCGTCACCCGCGCATAACTTGGAATCGGCAGCGTGGGATGCGCGGCGGTCATGGCATACATATCGTAGATTTCACCCGATGCGGTTTTCTTGCCATGAAAACGACGGCCATACCAGGAAGCCAGACCTTCTTCGCGGTGAGGCTGAAGTGTCTTTTGCGGCGTATACGACTCACCCAGCGCCACATAGCTGCGATTGGCGAAACGGTGCAACGGTTCGGCGCGCGGTACCGCGTCGGGCACGGCATCCAGATCGGGCGGCGGATTCGGCGGCGGGCCGTCGTCCAGATAATAGCCGCCGCTTTTTGCTGTGGCGGGCGGTTTCTTGGCTGCCTTGGGCTCGGGCACGGGCGCGGGTGGCTGGGTAGCGCAGCCGGCCAGCAGCATCACCGCCAGCAGGAGTCCTGTCGATAATCGTTTCATGTCGGCATTTTATCCCGTCACGATTTATTGAGCTGGCGATGCGTGGCCACACTCATCAGAATGCCCACACCCAGCAACAGCGTAATCAGTGCGGTGCCGCCATAACTCATCAAGGGCAGCGGCACCCCGACCACCGGCAGGATGCCCGACACCATGCCCATATTGACGAAGGCGTAGGTAAACAGGTTCAGGCTCAGTGTTCCGGCCATCAGGCGGCCAAACAGCGTGGGTGCGCGCGCGGCAATCACGAGACCACGGGCCACCAGCGCCAGATACAGCGCCACCAGAAACACCACCCCGACATAACCGAATTCCTCACCAAAAACGGCGTAAACAAAATCGGTGGTGCGTTCGGGGATGAAATCGAGCTGGGTTTGCGAACCTTCCATCCAGCCTTTTCCAAACAGCCCGCCCGAGCCGATGGCGATGCTGGACTGGAGGATGTGATAGCCCGCGCCCAGCGGGTCGGAGGTCGGGTCGAGCAGGGTCAGCACCCGGCGCTGCTGGTAGTCGTGCATGAAATGCCACAGCACCGGCAGACTGGCCGCGCCCAGCGTGGCTGCGCCGAGGATGAGCTTCCACGACAGCCCGGCAAAAAACAGCAGGTAAAAGCCCGATGCGCCGATCATCAGCGCCGTGCCCAGGTCAGGCTGGCGCAGGATCAGGGCAAACGGGATCATCAACAGCACCGCGCCTATGGCGAAATGTCGGCCGTGCAACGCGCCTTCGTTACGCTGGAAATACCAAGCCAGCATCAGCGGCAGCGCCAGTTTGAGCAGTTCGGACGGCTGAAACGCAAATCCCAGATTGAGCCAGCGACGGGAGCCATTGCGCACTTCCCCGAACAGCGCCACGCCGATCAACAGGATGACCCCCGCGACGTAGAGCGGCGGCCCGACCCTGGACAGGATATGCGGCGGCACATTCGCCATCACCAGCATCACCCCCAGCGCCAGACTGATATTGATGAGGTGGCCGCTGATGCGCGCCGGGCTCTGGCCCGAAGCACTGGTGATGACCGCCAGGCTGATCCCCAGCAGCAGCAGCACCAGCAGCAGCAGCACGCCATCGAGATGACTCAGGCGGCGCACGATCCAGTGACTAGTGTGCGGCATCGCGTGCCTCCGGCTGGGCTGGGGACGGCGGTTCGGGGCGCTTGCCGGTGAGGTAGTAATCAAAGACCTTGCGTGCAATCGGTGCGGCGGTTCCGCTGCCGGAGCCGCCGTTTTCCACCATCACGGCGATGACGATGGTGGGTTTGTCCGCCGGGGCATAGGCGATGAAGAGCGCATGGTCGCGGTGCTCACGAAGCAGACGGCTGGCGTCATAGCGTGCGCCCTGTTTGATGCCCACCACCTGCGCGGTGCCGGTTTTTCCGGCAATCGCATACGCTGCACCGGCAGCCGAGGCCGCCGCCGTGCCGCCAGGTCGCGTCACATCCAGCATCCCTTCGCGCACCTCGGCGAGATGCGCGGGGTCAATGGCCACGTTGCTGTGCGGCGGTGCTGGCGGTTTGTACCAGCGGTGCGTGACCGGGTCGCGCACCGCCTCCACCAGGCGCGGCGCAATGCGTTGGCCCCCATTGGCGAGCATGGCCGTCACCGCAGCCAGTTGCAGCGGTGTGGTCAGATGGTAGCCCTGTCCGATCCCGGCGATGACGGTTTCGCCGGGATACCAGGGTTGTTTCCAGCGCCGCTGTTTCCATTCGCGCGAGGGCAACAGTCCGGCCGATTCGCCTTCCAGATCGATGCCAGTTTTTTCACCGAAGCCGAATTTCTCCAGATAGTCGTGCATCCGGTCGATCCCCATATCCACCGCCAGCCGGTAATAGTAGATGTCGCACGACTGCGAAATCGAGCGGCGCAAATCCACGATGCCGTGGCCGCCGCGCTTCCAGTCGCGAAACTGGTGACGGCTGTTGGGCAGACTGTAGTAGCCGGGATCGACGATGCTGTCGGAGGCGCGGCGGATACCGAGTTCGAGTCCCGCCAGCCCGAGGAAGGGCTTGAGGGTCGAACCCGGCGGATAGATCCCGCGCAGCACGCGATTCACCATCGGGCGATCCGGCGATTCGTTCAGCGATTTCCAGGTTTCCGGATCGATGCCATCGACAAACAGGTTGGGATCGAACCCCGGTTTGGACACCAGCGCCAGCACCCCGCCCGTATTCGGATCGAGCGCCACCAGCCCGCCGAGATAATCGCCAAAAGCCGCTTCGGCCACGGCTTGCAGTTCCCGATCCAGATACAGCCGCAGATCCTTGCCCGGTACTGGCGGAATCCGCGACAGCATCCGCACCGCCCGGCCACTGGAATCGGTTTCCATCTGGTCATAACCGGTGCGGCCATGGAGCAGGGTTTCGTAGCTCTGTTCGAGGCCGGTTTTTCCGGTATGCACGCTGCCCTGGTAATTGGCTTCGCGCCCGGATTCGCGCAGTTTTTTCAGGTCGCGATCATTGATCCGGCCGATAAAACCCACCACATGCGCCATGCCAGGGCCCGCCTGATAATTGCGGAACAGCCGCGCTTTGACCTCGATACCGGGCAGGCGATAGCGGTTCGCCGCCAGAATGGCGACTTCTTCGTCGCTGAGTTTGCTTTTCAGCGGCACAGTTTCAAATTCGTGCGACTCGGCCAGCAGACGGCGAAAACGCCGCAGCTGGCCCGGCGTGATCTCGATCAGCTTGCCCACGTCGGCCAGGGTCGCTTTCAGGTCATGCGTCTGCGCCTGGGTGACTTCGAGCGTGTAGGCGGAATAGTTTTCGGCGAGGATGCGGCCCCGGCGATCCAGAATCAGTCCGCGATTCGGTGCCACCGGAATCAGCGAAATGCGGTTGTTTTCCGCCAATTCGATATAGCGTTCATGCTGCATCACCTGCAAATAAAATCCGCGCGCCAGCAGCGCGGTCGCCAGCAGCGTGACGAACACGGCGCCCACTTTCAGCCGTCCGTGAAAACGCGCCAGCTCGCGATCCAGATTTTTCAGCGGGGTGACAAATTTCATGCCGCATCCTGGCTATGCTTGCCGTACCACAGTCGCAGCACGCCCGCGACCAGATACCACAGCACGGTGGTGCTCAGCACCGGCAGCAGGATGCCCAGACCCGACGGGGGGTTGACCGCGAGCCAGCCGATGAGCATCACCATCAACTGCACCGCCAGAAAAATCGGGAACAGCTGCGCGGCCTGGCGCAGCGGATCAAATTGCAGCAGACGCAAACGCAGGTACTGCATCATGTACACACCAAACAGGTAGGCCATGGCGTGCTGGCCGAGCACCACGCCGTCCTGAAAATCGGCCAGCAGGCCCAGTACAAATGCCGTGCCGAACCCGATCCGCTGCGGCTGGTGCAGTGTCCAGAACAGCACCGCCAGCAGCACAAAATCGGGCCGCATGGCCAGCGCCCAGCCCATCCACGGCCACTGTTCCAGCAGCACCGCCAGCAGCAGCGTGGCGAGGATGCGCTGCCAGCTGCCCGCCGAAACCGGAGGCGTATTCATGGTTGCTCCGCCATGGCTGATGACGTGGGGGCAGGTGACTCGGGAGCTGATGACGTGGCGGCTGATGACGTGGCGACAGGTGACGCGGAGGTAGATGACACGGGTGCAGGAACAGGTGTGACGCCGGGTGTGGCGATCAACACCAGCACTGCGCGCGCGCGATCCAGCCCGGCCAGTGGCTGACCTTCCACCCGCAAGTACGGGCTGGACTGGGAACGGCTGACGCGGACGATCTGTGCCACCGGTATCCCGGCGGGATAGATCCGGTCTATCCCGGAAGTCAGCAGCCGGTCGCCGCGCCGGATATCCGCCTGCGACGGCATGTAGCGCAGTTCCAGTTGGCCCCGCCCGCTGCCCGCCGCCAGACCGCGCTGGCCGGTGCGTTCCACGTATACCGGCGTCAGCTGGTCGGCACTGCTGACCAGTGTCACTTCACTCGATCCCGGATAGACCCGGTACACCTGGCCGACCAGACCCGCCGCATCAATCACCGGCAGGCCGCTGCGCAGGCCGGATCGTGCCCCGCGATCCAGCGTAATCCGCTGGGCGAACCAGTCGTGCCCCTGATACAGCTGGGCGGCATGGACCACCTGCTGGCCGGGGCGCGCACGCAATTTCAGTAGCGCGCGCAGTTCGGCGTTTTCACGGGCGATATCGCGCCCGGTGCGCACCTGGGCCAGCAGACGCATCCGCTCGGTTTGCAGGGCGTCGCGTTCCTGTTGCAGCAGGCGATGACGGGTAAAGAATCCGCTGAGCTCAACAGCGATATCGGAGGGCGCGCGCAGGGTCTGCCGCACCGGTTGCATCAGCAGCGAAAACCCGCTGCGCAGTGTGTCGAGTGTCTGGTACCGCACATCGGCCACCACAAAGCCCACCCCGATCACCAGCCAGATTGCCAGCCGCGCCGTCGTTCCGAGTCGGCGCGCGAACATAAGCTGGCCCGACATCGGCATCAGCGCACCTTGTCAGGAATCCCGACCGTAATCGTGCTCACTCGTTGGTAAACACCGTGGCGAGTGTGTCCATTTCCTGCAGCGCCCGTCCGCACCCCCGCACCACACAGGTCAGCGGGTCGTCGGCGACGATCACCGGCAGACCGGTTTCTTCCATCAGCAGGCGATCGAGATCACGCAGCAGCGCACCGCCGCCAGTGAGCACCATGCCTTTTTCGGCGATGTCGGCACCGAGTTCGGGCGGCGTCTGTTCCAGCGCCTGCTTGACCGCGCTGACAATCGCATTCAGCGGTTCGGTCAGCGCTTCGAGGATTTCGTTCGACGACACATTGAAGCTGCGCGGCACGCCTTCGGCCAGGCTGCGTCCTTTGACTTCCATCTCGCGCACTTCGGCACCGGGGAAGGCGCTGCCCATGTTTTTCTTGATGGCCTCGGCAGTCGCTTCGCCGATCAACATGCCGTAATTGCGGCGGATGTAATTGATGATCGCGTCGTCCATGCGGTCGCCGCCGACCCGAACCGAATTGGCATACACCACGCCGCCCAGCGAGATCACGCCGACTTCGGTGGTGCCCCCCCCGATATCCACCACCATCGAGCCGGTGGCATCGGCCACCGGCATCCCGGCACCGATGGCTGCGGCCATCGGCTCTTCGATCAGATAGACCTGTCGTGCGCCTGCACCTATCGCCGATTCACGGATCGCGCGGCGCTCAACCTGGGTGGAGCCACATGGTACGCAGATGATGATGCGTGGACTGGGACGGAACATCCGGGTGTCGTGCACTTTGCGGATGAAGTATTTGAGCATCTGCTCGGTGACGGTGAAGTCGGCGATCACGCCATCCTTCATCGGGCGGATGGCTTGCAGGTTGCCCGGCGTGCGGCCCAGCATCTGCTTGGCTTCCACCCCCACCGCCTGAACGCTGCGCTTGCCGCCCACCATGTCAGTGCGGATCGAAACGACCGAGGGTTCATCCAGCACGATGCCGCGATCACGCACGTAAATCAGCGTGTTGGCCGTACCCAGATCAATCGCGAGATCGGTGGAAAAATAGCTGGTGAGGAACTTGAACATGGCGGCATCGGCACCCGCGTTGAACGGGCGAAAGGGCAGTAAAAACAAGGGGGCTATGATACCCTAACGCGCTTGGTTGCCGTAAAACTTACGGCTTCATCGCCCCAAGTTTTCAGGTATTTCGCCATGTCTCTCAGCCCGGACGACGTCAAGCGTATCGCCCGCCTTGCCCGTATCGAAATCGACGACGCGCAGGCCCAGGCCACGCAAATCCAGCTCAACACGATTTTCGGCCTGATCGCCACCATGCAGGCGGTCAACACCGACGGCATCGCGCCGATGGCCCACGCGCAGGAGGTGTCACAGCGCCTGCGGCCCGACCTCGCCACCGAACCCGACCAGCGTGCCGCGTTTCAGGCAATTGCCCCGGCGGTGGATGGCGGCCTCTATCTCGTGCCACGGGTCGTCGAGTAAGCCATGTTCGAACAACCCCTCAGCACCCTGGCCGCACTGATTGCCGACCGGAAACTCTCCAGCCGCGAACTGACCCAGAGCTATCTGGACCGTATCGCTGCGCTGAATCCGGCGTTGAACGCCTTTATCACCGTAGACGCCGAAAAGTCCCTGCAGGAAGCCAGCGCCGCTGATGCACGTATCGCCGCCGGCGACATGACGCCGCTAACCGGTGTGCCCATCGCGCACAAGGATATTTTCTGTACCGATGGCTGGCGCACCACCTGCGGCTCGCACATGCTGCACAATTTTGTCGCGCCCTACGACGCGCATGTGATTCGGCAGTTCAAGGCCGCCGGTATGCCGAGCCTGGGCAAAACCAACATGGACGAGTTCGCGATGGGTTCGTCGAACGAAACCAGTTATTTCGGCGCGGTCAAAAATCCCTGGAACCACGACTATGTGCCCGGCGGCAGCTCCGGCGGCGCGGCCGCGTGTGTCGCCGCACGCATGGCACCGGCGGCGACCGGCACCGACACCGGCGGCTCGATCCGCCAGCCTGCCTCCTTGTGCGGCATCACCGGCCTGAAGCCGACCTATGGACTGGTCTCGCGCTACGGCATGATCGCGTTCGCGTCCAGCCTCGACCAGGCCGGGCCGATGGCGAAATCCGCCGAGGACTGCGCGCTGCTCCTGAACGTGATGACCGGCTTCGACGCGAAAGACTCGACCAGTCTTGAGCGCGAGAAAGAGGATTACAGCCGCGACTTGGTCAAACCTCTAACCGGCTTGCGGGTCGGCCTGCCGCGCGAATTCTTCGCCGATGGCTTGAACGCCGAAATCGGCGCGTCGGTGATGGCGGCGGTCGACGAACTCAAAAAACTCGGCGCGACTGTCGTCGAGGTCGAGCTGCCCAACGCCAAACTCGCGATCCCCGTGTATTACGTGCTCGCGCCCGCTGAAGCGTCGTCCAACCTCTCGCGCTTCGACGGCGTGCGTTACGGCTACCGCGCGCCCGAGTACAGCGATCTCAACGACATGTACTGCAAGACCCGCGCGCAGGGCTTCGGCGCGGAAGTCAAACGCCGCATCCTCATCGGCGCGTACGTGCTGAGTGCGGGCTACTACGACGCCTACTACCTGCAAGCGCAAAAAATCCGCCGCCTGATCGCCAACGACTTCACCGAAGCGTTCAAGACCTGCGACGTGATCGCAGGCCCCACCGCGCCGAACACCGCGTTCAAGCTCGGTGCCAAAACCGACGACCCGGTCGAGATGTATCTCAACGACCTTTACACCATTCCCGCCAACCTCGCCGGGCTGCCGGGCATGTCCTTGCCGTGCGGCTTCGACCAAGCCGGCCTGCCCATCGGCCTGCAACTCGTCGGCGATTATTTCAGTGAAGCGAAGATGCTGAACGTCGCGCATCAATATCAACGCGCGACCGACTGGCACGCGCGCAAACCGGAGGGCGTGTGATGAAGTGGGAAGTCGTCATCGGACTCGAAGTCCACACCCAGCTCTCGACCGCGTCGAAGATTTTTTCGGGGAGCTCGACCGCCTTCGGCGCCGAGCCCAACACGCAAGCCTCGGCGGTGGACATCGCCCTGCCCGGCGTGCTGCCGGTGTTGAACCGGGGCGCGGTCGAACGCGCGGTCAAATTTGGCTTGGCGATTGGCGCGACGATCAACCGCACCAACGTGTTTGACCGCAAAAACTACTTCTACCCCGATCTGCCCAAGGGCTACCAGATCAGCCAGTTGGCGAAGCCCATCGTCGAGCACGGGCAGCTCAAAATTGTTGTGGACGGCGTGGAAAAAACCATCCGCCTCACCCGCGCCCACCTCGAAGAAGACGCCGGAAAATCGCTGCACGAAGATTTTCAGGGCATGACCGGGATCGATCTCAACCGCGCCGGCACGCCCCTGCTCGAAATCGTCTCCGAGCCCGACCTGAGATCAAGCGCCGAGGCCGTGGCGTACGCGAAAGCGCTGCACACGCTGGTGACGTGGATCGGCATCTGCGACGGCAACATGATGGAAGGCAGCTTCCGGGTGGACGCCAACGTCTCGGTACGGCCTTTCGGCCAGGCCGAATTCGGCACCCGGCGCGAAATCAAGAACCTGAACTCGTTCAAGTTCCTGCAGCAGGCCATCGATTACGAAGTCCGCTGGCAGATCGAGACCATTGAGGACGGCGGTCGCGTGATCCAAGCCACCGTGCTGTTCGATCCAGATTCAGGGGAAACCCGCATGATGCGCAGCAAGGAAGACGCGCACGATTACCGCTACTTCCCCGACCCCGACCTGCTGCCGGTCAAGCTCGAAGAATCGTTCATAGAAGCGATTCGCGCTGAATTGCCGGAATTGCCCGAGGCGATGCAGGCGCGCTTCGTCGAAGCCTTCGGCGTGACCGCCTACGACGCCGCGATTCTCACCGGCTCGCGCGCGCTCGCGAGCTATTTCGAGACCGTCGCGCGTGAGTCCGGCCACGGCAAACTCGCCGCCAACTGGGTGATGGGCGAGCTTTCGGCGCAGTTGAATCGCGCGGAACTCGGCATCGAGCAAAGCCCAGTTGCAGCGACGCAACTCGCTGCGCTGATCACGCGCATTCAGGACGGCACGCTCTCGGGCAAGCTTGCGAAGCAAGTCTTTGAAGGCTTGTGGGAGGGCGCGGGCGAGGTCGACGCGATCATCGAAGCGCGTGGTCTCAAGCAAATGTCCGACACCGGCGAGCTGGAGAAAATCATCGACGACGTGCTCGCGGCCAACGCCAAATCGGTCGAAGAATTCCGCGCGGGCAAGGAAAAAGCCTTCAACGCGCTGATCGGTCAGGCGATGAAAGCGACCAAGGGCAAAGCCAACCCGGCGCAGGTCAACGCACTGCTCAGCGCCAAACTCAAGCAAGCCACCTAGCCCAGAATGCATACGGGGTCGCATGGCGACCCCGTATGCATTCTGCATTCATAGCGCTCAGGGCGCGCGCGCGGTCAATTCACGAAACCGCAGCTTGTCGGCCGCATATTTATCGCGCACCTTCTGCATCGCTTCTTCGTTGTTGAAGATCACACGCTTGATCTCCAGGCTTTCTCGGGTCGCCTGATCGAGCGGCTCGGTCAGGCCCGGGCCGGCCTTGCGGCCGGATTTCTCGGAGCGGGCGATCCGTTCACGCAGTTCGGTCATTGTTGCGTTAACGGCTTCAGCGCGAATCTCGGCACTGCGGATCATCAGGCGATGGTGTTCCAGTGCCCGGTCGCGCGCCAGATCAATTTCAGCTTCCGAGGTATAGGTCTGGGTCAGGGCGCGGTCGAGTTGCGCCTGCTTCTGCTGTTCGATTTGCTCGCGTTTGAGTTCTTCCTGGCGGGCGGCCTCGGCCCGGCGTTCAGTCTCGGACTGGGTACGCTTGACGAGGTTGCCCTGTTTGCTGAGCTCCGCCCCGCCGCTGCGCTGGAATGTGACGGGTGGGGTGTCGCTGTAATGGACCCGACCATTACCATCGACCCAGCGGTACAGCGTCGCCTCGGCCGAACCTGCCATGCCCAGCAGCAACGCAAACAGCGTGCTAAACGCCGTAGCGTGCGCGATAGCCTGCCACTGCCTGTAACTCCTGCTGTCTGTCCGTATCACGTTCCAAAAACTCCACTAGATGATCCAGGGTGACCACCGCCACCACCGGTATTTCCAATTGCTCGCGCACTTCCTGCACCGCAGACGCAGTACCGATGCCGCGTTCCATCCTGTCCAGCGCAATCACCACCCCGGCTGCCTGGGCGCCTGCGCTGCGGATCAGTTCCACTGATTCACGCACCGAGGTGCCGGCCGAGATCACATCGTCCACGATCAGCACCCGGCCTTGCAGCTTCGCCCCAACGACCGTACCGCCTTCGCCGTGATCCTTGGCTTCCTTGCGGTTGAAGGCAAACGGGACATTTCTGCCCAAGCCGGCCAACGCAATCGCAATGCTCGCCGCCAGCGGAATGCCCTTGTAGGCCGGGCCAAACAGCATGTCGAACGCAATGCCCGAATCCACAATCGCTCTGGCGTAGAATTCGCCCAGCCGTTTCAGGCTTGCACCGTCACTAAACAGGCCAGCATTGAAAAAATACGGGCTCATCCGGCCGGCTTTGGTCTTGAATTCCCCAAAACACAGCACTTTCGACGCAATGGCAAATTCCACAAATTCGGCTCTGTAATCGGACATTTCTTCACTTTTCTTTAATCAAAATCGCGATGCGCATTATATCGGCCAACCTCAACGGCATCCGGTCTGCCGCCAGCAAAGGCTTTTTCGACTGGCTGCCGGCTCAGGCCGCCGATTTCGTCTGCGTCCAGGAGCTGAAAGCCCAGGACGCCGACATGCGACCCGAATTCCGGGTAAGCGATGGGCTGACCGGCCACTTCCACTACGCTGAAAAAAAAGGCTATTCCGGTGTCGGTCTCTATACCCGTGCAGTGGCGGATCGGGTCGTCGTCGGCCTGGGCAACGCCGAATTCGATTTGGAGGGCCGCTATGTCGAAGTGCAGCATGGCAACCTCTCCGTCATCTCGCTCTACCAGCCCTCCGGTTCGTCGGGTCCTGAGCGTCAGGCCGCCAAATTCCGCTTCATGGACATTTTCTTTCCGCATCTCGAAGCGTTAATCAAGTGCGGGCGCGAAATCGTCGTCTGCGGCGACTGGAACATCGCGCACAAGGAAATCGACCTGAAAAACTGGAAATCCAACCAGAAAAATTCCGGCTTCCTGCCCGAAGAACGCGCCTGGATGACGCGCCTGTTCGACGAACTCGGCTGGGTCGATGTGCATCGCCAACTTTGCCCCGACGCGACCGGCGACGCCTACACCTGGTGGAGCAATCGCGGCGCGGCGTATGCCAACAACGTCGGCTGGCGCATCGACTACCAGATCGCCACGCCTGGCATCGCCGCCCTCGCCACCTCCGCCAGCGTGTACAAAGACCAGCGCTTCTCCGACCACGCGCCGCTGATTGTCGATTACGATTACCCGACTTGAGTCCCCCATTGAGTCCGCGATGAATAAATCAAGCGCGCTGCGCCTGCTGCAAGATCACAAGGAGACCATTTGCCAACGCTTTGGCGTGCGGCATCTGTCGCTTTTCGGTTCGACCGTACGCGATGAAGCGCGCGACAACAGCGATGTCGACGTGCTGGTCGAATTCGACGGCCCGGCCACCTCCGACCGCTATTTCGGTTTGCAGTTTTATCTGGAAGATCTGTTTGGCTGCCCGGTCGACCTCGTCACCGACAAGGCGCTGCGCCCGGAGCTGCGTCCCTATATCGAGAAAGAGGCTATCCGTGTCGCGTGAATGGCGCTTTTACGTGAGCGACATGATCGACTTCGCGGAAAAGGTACTGACCTATACCCAAGAAATGGAACAAAGCCGTTTCGAGCAAAGCGGCCTCAACTACGACGCCACCGTACGTAATCTCGAACTCATTGGCGAAGCGGCCACCCACATTCCCGAGCATGTGCGGCAATTCGCCAGCCACATCGACTGGCGCCGTATCGTAGCCACGCGCAACCGGTTGATTCATGGCTATCTCGGCATCGACAACGACACGCTCTGGAGCATCATCCAAACAGACATCCCCGCCCTGCTCCACAACCTGCATGCTCTCAAGACTGCGGCGGATGCGGGTCAAATCATCGATCCGGCGGCATGACCCCGCAAGCCTTCATCGCCAAGTGGCGCGATAACCCGCTCACCGAACGCGCCGGCGCACAGCCGCATTTCGAAGATCTGTGTGCGCTGCTGGAAGTCGAACCACCGCGCGTCGAAGGTGAATACCAGTACGAACGTGGCCTCACCAAAACCGGCAGCGCCCGTCAGGGTTGGGCCGACGTGTGGAAGCGCGGCTGCTTCGCATGGGAATACAAACGACCCGACGGCGACCTCGGCGCAGCGCTCAAGCAGCTGATGGTGTACACACTTTCGCTCGACAGCCCGCCGTTGCTCGTCGTCAGCGACCGCAAGCGCATCGAGATTCACACGCATTTCACCGGCACTCCGAGCGAAGTCCATACCATCCTGCTGGAGGAAATCGGCCGGCCCGAATCCCTGCAAAAGTTGCGCTGGCTGTTCGACACGCCCGAGCGTTTCAAACCCGCGCTCACCACGTATGCCGTCACCGAAGCCGCCGCGCGCAAGATGGGCGCACTCGCCGAACGCCTGAATGCACGCGGCGGCGACCCGCTTGCCACCGCGCACTTCCTCATCCAGTGCGTATTCTGCATGTTTGCTGAAGACACCCGGCTGCTGCCGCAGAAGCTGTTCGAAACCGTGCTCGACAAGAGCAACCCGGACGGCGCAAAGGCGCAGACGCGACTGGCCGAACTTTTTGCCGCCATGCGGCGCGGCGGCGACTTCGTGCTCGAAACCATCCCGTATTTCAACGGCGGCCTGTTCGAGCAGATCGCCGTTCCCGCACTGACCACCGCAGACGTGGTGCAACTGCTCGACGCCGCGCGCATGAGCTGGAGCGACATTGAACCGGCCATCCTCGGCACGCTGTTCGAGCGCGGCCTCAATCCGGATATGCGCAGCCAGCTCGGCGCGCACTACACCGATCCCGCCACCATCCTCAAGCTCGTACGCCCCGTCGTCGAAGCGCCGCTGCTCGACGAATGGCACGCCATCCGCACCCAGATCGAAGGGCTCGCACCGCAGTTTGGCTATCTCAAGGGCAAGAAAAAGGACGAATACCGGCCCAACGAGGCACGCCTCGAAGGCCAGCGCCTGTTCAACGCCTTCCTCGAACGGCTGAAGAATTTCCGCGTCCTCGACCCCGCCTGCGGCAGCGGCAACTTCCTCTACCTCGCGCTGAAAACACTCAAGGACATCGAACACCGCGCCAACCTCGATGCCGAAGCGCTGGGCCTGCACCGCGAACTCGTCATCGAAACCAGCCCCGCCAACGTCCTCGGCATCGAACTCAACCCCTACGCCGCCGAACTCGCCCGCGTCACGGTGTGGATCGGCGAAATTCAATGGATGCTCGCCCACGGTTACGAAATTCGCCGCGATCCGATCCTGCGCCCGCTGGATCACATCGAAAACCGGGACGCCGTGCTGCAAATCCAAACCCCAATCCCCCCTGGCCCCCCTTTTACAAAGGGGGGGACGGACGGCGTAGCGCAAACACCCTCACCTGCGGCGGCCTCCCCCTTTGAAAAAGGGGGATTGAGGGGGATTTCCGAACCCGACTGGCCCGCCGCCGACGTCATCGTCGGCAATCCGCCCTTTCTCGGCGGCAGCAAGAAACGCGGCGAACTCGGTGACGAATACTTCAAGGCGCTCAACCTCATATACAAGGATCGCGTGCCCGGCGGCGCCGACTTGGTGACGTACTGGTTCGAAAAAGCCCGTGCTCAGATCGAAACGGGGAAATGCCAGCGCGTTGGGCTGGTTGCCACCAACTCGATTCGCGGCGGCAGCAACCGTAAAGTGCTGGAGCGCATCATCGCCGTCGCGCCCATCTTCGAAGCCTGGAGTGACGAAGCCTGGATCAACAACGGTGCGGCCGTGCGGGTGTCGCTGGTGTGTTTTGGCGATGGCAAGGACGTGCGGCTGGATGGGCTTGTAGTGGATGAAATTTACGCCGACTTGAGCGGTGGTATTCACATATCGGTTGAAGATTCCGTGGATGAGCCTTTGACACGGGTGATCGGGCAATCACTGGATCTGACACTGGCAAAATCCTTGGCTGAGAACGCTAGTGTGTCTTTCCAGGGCTCGCAAAAAATTGGCGCTTTCGATATCCCCGGCGAACTGGCCCGGCAATGGCTCGGGATGCCGAACCCCAATGGCAAACCCAATTTCGAGGTGTTGAAACCCAGCTGGAACGGTCTTGATATCGCGCGCCGACCGCGCGACGGCTGGATTATCGACTTTGGCACGCGCTTGAATGAAGCGGAAGCCGCACTCTATGAAACGCCGTTTGCCTATGTGCTTGAGCATGTCAAACCGGAACGTATTACAAATCCAAGAGCGACTCGTGCCAAATATTGGTGGCGACACGGTGATCCCCAGCCTGCCATGCGAACAACTTTAAATGGCCTGCCTCGCTACATCGCCACGCCTCACGTCTCCAAACACCGAATATTTGTCTGGATCGACGCACATGTCCTGCCCGACAAAATGCTCATCGTCATCGCCCGCGCCGACGACACCACCTTCGGCATTCTGCATTCGCGCTTCCACGAACTGTGGTCGCTGCGCATGGGCACTTCGCTTGAAGACCGCCCGCGCTACACCCCCACCACCACCTTCGAAACCTTCCCCTTCCCCGCTGGCACGGAGCCTGCCCTGAGCCGCGTCGAAGGGCCGCGCGACACGCCAACCGGCCCACAGGCCGAGGCCATCGCCACCGCCGCCAAGCAACTGAACACTCTGCGCGAAGCCTGGCTCAACCCGCCCGAGTGGACGGACTGGGTGCGCACGCCCGAGGAAGCAGCGGCTGGCTTTCCGCTCCGCCCCGTCGCCAAGTCCGGCCACGAAGCCGAGCTGAAAAAGCGCACGCTCACCAATCTCTACAACGCCCGCCCCGCCTGGCTCGACCATGCCCATCGCGATCTCGACACCGCCGTGGCAGACGCTTACGGTTGGCCTGACTACACGCCCGAAATGCCCGACGAGGAAATCCTCAGGCGGCTGCTGGCGCTGAATCTGCAACGCAGTTTGGACAGCCAGACAAAGGTTGGGAAGAAAACCTAAAAGGCACAATGAAATGAAATTCGAACAGTTCAAGGCCGGCACTTGGCACCCGCAGTACCAATACAAGAGTTTTTCGCCCTCTCCCGTGAATCATGTCTGGACATGGGAAGACCCTGCGATCAACACACTATTGGAAGATGCCAATCGGGCACTGGGTGAGCTGAACGCATTTTCGCTGATCGTCCCTGACATCGATCTCTTCATTGAGATGCACGTGGTCAAGGAAGCGCAAACTTCCAGCCGTATCGAGGGTACGCAAACGGGCATTGACGAGGCGCTTCTCCCTGAAGAACAGATTCAACCGGAGAAGCGCAACGACTGGCGCGAAGTGCGCAATTACATCGATGCGGTCAATGTGGCGATTGAGGAATTGGCCACGCTGCCGCTATCCAACCGCCTGCTCAAGCACACGCATGAAATCCTGATGCGAGGGGTGCGTGGTGAACACAAACAACCAGGGGAGTTTCGCGCTAGCCAGAACTGGATCGGTGGTGCGAGTCTGGCGGATGCAGTTTTCATTCCGCCGCACCCCGATGAAGTGCCCGAACTGATGAGCGAACTGGAGAAGTTCTGGCATAACGAAAATGTGGCGGTTCCACATCTGATTCGAGTGGCCATCAGCCATTACCAGTTTGAAACCATCCACCCGTTTCTGGATGGTAACGGACGTATCGGGCGGCTGCTGATTCCACTCTATCTAGTCAATCACGGTTTGCTGGCCAAACCTTCGCTTTATCTTTCGGACTACTTTGAGCGCAATCGCGCAAGCTATTACGATGCGCTGATGCGCGTGCGGGTTTCGAATGATCTGATTCATTGGGTTCGATTTTTTCTCAGCGGCGTTGCGGAAACCGCAACAAAAGGCCGTGACGTGTTCCGGAAGATTCTGCTTTTGCGCACGGAAGTCGAACACGCTGTCCTGTCACTGGGGAAACGCGCACCTAATGCAAGGCTGATGCTCAATCTGCTTTACCGCAAGCCTATGGTGTCAGCAGCGGATGTCGAAGTGGCGCTGTCTGTCAGCACGCCAACAGCTAACGCACTTATCCGGGACATGGAAAATCTGGGGGTAGTCACCGAAATTACGGGGCAGCAACGCGGAAGGGTCTTTACATTTGATCGTTACCTTAGCCTGTTCGTTAGTTAACTTAAATCAGTTTGCCTTAACTAAACAGGCTGTTTAGTTAAGGCAAACAGACACGCCCCACATTTGGACGACCCCATATGACCAACCACCCCTGGCTTGCCGCCCTCAAGGTCTATACCCACCCCCGCGTCGTCGGCATGCTGTTCCTCGGCTTTTCCGCCGGGTTGCCGCTGCTGCTGGTGCTGGGCACGCTGTCGTTCTGGCTATCCGAAGCCGGCATTGCGCGCGCGACGATTGGGCACTTGTCTTGGGTGGGGCTGGCGTACGGCTTCAAGTTTTTGTGGTCGCCGCTGGTGGATCGGCTGCCATTGCCGTTTCTGACCAACTGGCTGGGCAAGCGGCGTGCGTGGCTGCTGTTATCCCAGGTGTGCATCGCCGCTGCGCTGCTGGGGATGGCGAATACCGACCCGGTGCTGAACTTGGCGCACACGGTGTATTTCGCGCTGGCGGTGGCGTTTGCGTCGGCGACGCAGGATATCGCGCTCGACGCCTACCGTATCGAAGCGGTGGAAACCGAAAAACAGGGCGCGATGGCGGCGACGTATCAGGCGGGCTACCGCATCGCGATGATTACCGCGGGTGCGGGCGCGCTGTGGATCGCGGCGAGTGTCGATCCGTCCGAAGCGACCTACGATTTCCG
Source organism: Pseudomonadota bacterium (assembly GCA_021783275.1). Taxonomy (GTDB): domain Bacteria; phylum Pseudomonadota; class Gammaproteobacteria; order Burkholderiales; family Thiobacillaceae; genus Thiobacillus. The sequence continues at coordinate 28,042 of JAJXUA010000004.1, read as the reverse complement.
CCCCTGGCAGGTGGCGTATACGGTGATGGCGGCGCTGATGGTCGTCGGCATGTTGACCACGCTGATCATCCGCGAACCCGCGCACGCGATTTCTCGCGAAACCAGCGAACGCGAACTGCACGCGCGCGAACGCTTCGCCGCGTTGGGTTTGTCGGGCGGCCTGCTGCACGCGGCGGCGTGGTTCTACAGTGCGGTGCTGTCGCCGTTTATCGACTTCGTCGCGCGCAACAAATCGCAGGCGCTGTTGATTCTGGCGCTGATCGCGGTCTACCGCATTTCGGACGTGGTGATGGGCGTGATGAGCAATCCGTTCTATCAGGAACTCGGCTTCACCAAGGACGAAGTCGCGAGCGTGTCCAAGGTCTACGGCGTGATCATGACCATCGTCGGCGCGGGGCTTGGTGGCCTCTTGACGATGCGCATCGGCGTGATGCGCACACTGTTTCTCGGCGCGCTGCTGTCGGCCGCGACCAATCTGCTGTTCGTCTGGCTGGCCGGGCGCGGACACGATGTCTCCGCGCTGGTGTTCACCGTGTCGGCGGACAATTTATCGGCGGGGATTGCCTCATCGGCGTTCGTCGCCTACCTGTCCGGGCTGGTGAACCAGGCGTATTCGGCCACGCAGTACGCGCTGTTTACCTCGGTGATGCTGCTGCTGCCCAAGTTCATTGCCGGGTTTTCCGGCGAGTTTGTCGATGCGTATGGCTGGGCGAATTTCTTTACCGGCACGGCGATGATTGGCGTGCCGGTGCTGCTGCTGGTGTGGCTGGCGGGGCGGGTTCGAAGACAGGATTGATGTGCTAGGCTAGCGCTATGCCTGATCTCGATACCCTCTCTCGACTGCCCTTGGCCGAACGCCTCGCCGCAATGGAATCGCTGTGGGACTCGCTATGTCGCGACGAAGCTGCCGATCTCAGCCCGGACTGGCATCAACGCGTACTCGAACGCCGCCTTGCCGAACGCGACAACGGACAGCACCGCGATTGGGAAACGGCCAAACGCGCATTGCAAACGCAAACCGAGCGCTAACCCACCCATGCACGCAGTTCGGATCGGCGTTTCTGCCGAACAGGATTTACTGCTGGGCTTTGAGTTCTACGAATCGCAGGAAACCGGATTAGGCCATTACTTTCTTGACAGCCTGATCGCTGATATCGATGCGCTCGCGCTCTATGCCGATATGCATCCCAAACCCATAGCCGGCCTGAGCCGCAGCCTGGCGCGACGTTTCCCCTTTGCCATCTACTACGATTTTGATGGCCACACCGCGCTGGTACTGGCAGTGCTCGATTGTCGGCGCAATTCCCGTTCCATACACGGCACACTCGCCGCGCGTCGCAAACCGTGATCGAATTCTCGTTACTGGCCGCGCTGCTCGCCGGACTGCTCGGCGGCGTGCACTGCGTCGGCATGTGCGGCGGCATCGTCGCTGCGTTTTCGTTCCGCGCCGATGGCAGCGTGCCGCCGTTTCGCCTGCATCTCGGGTACAACTTCGGGCGGGTGCTGTCGTACACGCTGTTTGGCGCGCTGGCAGGCACGCTGGGCGCATCGCTGAAGCTGACCGGTTTTGCACCGGTGCAGACCGTGCTGTATGTGCTGGCACAGGGCGTCATGATTCTGCTGGGGCTGTATCTTGCCGGTCTCAATCGCTGGGTGATGGTGTTCGAGCGCGCCGGTGGTGTGCTGTGGAAATATCTGCGCCCGCAGTTCCAGAAACTGTTGCCGGTGAGAACCGTGCCCACCGCGCTGCTGGCCGGCATGGCATGGGGCTGGCTGCCGTGTGGGCTGGTGTATTCGGTGCTGGTTTCTGCGCTGGCGGCGGGCAGCGCTTCGTCCGGCGCGGCACTGATGCTGGCGTTTGGTCTGGGCACTTTGCCCAATCTGCTGGGGATGGGCCTGTTCGCCCGACAGATTCAGCCCTTCATGCAGAACGTCTGGCTCCGGCGTGCAGCCGGGCTCGCGGTCGCGGGTTTCGGGGTATGGGGGCTGGTGAAGCTGCTGCTGGCGACACTGGCGTCACCGTCGTGACGCCATGCCTCATTTGTAGAACTTCTGGGTGAAGCTCATTTCGTTTTTGGGTTCACCGGCGACTTCGACCGTGGTGGTGAATTTCAATGTATCCGGCGGCGCCACACGGAAGTCGCCAAGGTAATACACGGCAGTGCCTTCCCTGATTTCCCGCAGCGTGATATTGGCCAGCTGCTGGTTGAGATTGGTCACATACATCGTCAGCCTGGCGGGCACGGGAGTCAGCACACCGACCTTGTTTTTCTTCAGCACCGACAGGGTCACCAGGCCGCGCGTCTTGCTGCGCTCGATCTTGTAGGCACGCGCCACCTCGGGCGACAGTTCGTCGGTGGTGAGGGCGTTGTAATGGATTTCGAGGGCACCGAATTTCTGCGAGATTTCGGCATGGGAGACGGCGGCAGCAGAACACAAACACAGGACGGCGAGCAGGCGCTTCATGGTGTTTCCTTTTGTTATGGGGCAGTTCCTGTAGGCATTGTAGGCGCTAATTGAAAAGTGGCGAGCCAGGTGGTGAGCTCGTCCAGCACGGCACTGACGGCCTGATTGGAAGCGCGCGCCGCGCCCGCCGCGTCATAGCTGCCCAGCGCGATGCGCTGCTCAAAAACGCGCCGCCCCAGCAGCGTACGCTGGTTCATGTCCATCAGTTCAGCACGCAACACCAGCCGCATCACGCCGGGCTGCTGTGCGGCGTCGTGATAGAACTCGACCAGCTCGGTATCCAGCAAGCGGTCGCCGCGCACGTAGCCCCCGGCTGCGCTGACTTTCCACACCCCCTGCCGGTCGAGGCGGTTGCGCAACAAGGCGGCGAAGCGTTTGCCGGGACGCTCGGTCCAGCGTGCAAACTGGTATTGCCCCCGCGTGTCGGCACTGCGGCTAAAGACCAGTTGATCGCCATCGTAAAAACTGCCGGTGACGGTATCGAGCACCAACAGGGTGGGGGCGCTGGCAGGCGGCGCGCTGGCCGCAGCAGGCGCGGCACTGTCGTCTAGCACGTAATAGATCACGTCGGGCGCGTTGGCGCGTCCGCCGAGATTGAGACAGCCGCCCAGCGACAGCAGCAGCAGTGCGCTCACAGCAATGCGGTATCCGGGGCAGTTCATGGCAGTTTTTCTCCGGGTCCGAGCTGCTGGCCCGCCGGACCAAACAGGATGCTGCGGGGGTTGGACAGGCGCTTGCCTGCGGTGGTCAGGGCGTCGGCCCCCACCCGCACATCACGGCTGACGTTGGTCAGTTCCAGCGTGCCGGTTTCGGACAGCTGCTGGATACGTGCCGAAACCGCAGCGGATTCACGTTGCAGTTGTTCCATTGCGACCACGGCTTCTTTCAGCGCGGCTTCGGTATTGTCACCGATGCCGGTGATGCTGCCTTCGGCGCGGGTCGCGGCCTGGCTGATGCTGGCCCCGGCAAAGCGGAACTCATCCGAGGCGTCACGGATGCCCTGGATCACGTCGTTGAGGCTTTGCTTGTTGGCGGCGAGGTGGCCGGAAATTTCGCTCAGGTTCGCCAGCGTGCTGGCCAGTGCCTGCTGGTTTTCGTCCGACAGCAGGGTGTCCATTTTTTCCAGTACGGTCGCACCGCTCACTGCCAGTTGCGACACGGCGGTGGCGACCTTGTCGATATCGGAACGGCCTTCGGCAATGACCGGATAGCGCTCGCCCTTGGGCGCATCTTCCAGCAGCGGGTTGGTGCCGGGGCCGTTGTTGATTTCCACCGCGCCGATGCCGGTTACCAGATTGCGCTTGATGTAGGCTTCTGCGCCATCGTGTATCGGTGCGCCTTCGTCGATGCGCACGACCACGGCGACCGCCTCTTCCTGGTTGCTGGCAAAACGGTAGCCATCGACGATGCCGATCTTGATCCCGCGCATTTTTACCGGGCTGCCGACGGCCAGGCCGTCCAGCGACTGCTGTTTGAAATAAATGGTGTAGGTCTGGTACGCGATGGTGTCGGCGGCACCGGCAAGCCAGATGATCGCCACCGACATCAGCGTCACCACAGCCAGCACCAGCGTGCCCACCAGGGTGTAGCGGCCTTCAGTTTCCATGTGTTGCGGTCTCCTCCGATGCCCGGGCTGCGAAATAGTCGTTGAGCCAGGGATCGTCGATGTGTTTGAGTTCGGCCACGCTGCCCGTACCGAGTACGCGGCCGTTCGACAGGACGATGACGCGGTCGATAATGGAAAACAGTGTATCCAAGTCGTGGGTGACGAGGAATACGGTCAGCCCGAGATGGTCGGCCAGCAGCCGGATCAGGCTGTCGAAGGCGCGGGCGGAAATCGGGTCGAGCCCGGAAGTCGGTTCGTCCAGAAACAGCAGTTCGGGATCGAGCGCCAGCGCGCGTGCCAGCGCCACCCGCTTGCGCATTCCGCCCGACAGTTCGCTCGGACGCTTTTTCGCGACATCGGCAGGCAGGTTGGCGAGCGCCAGCTTCAGCCGCGCCAGCTGGCGGCAGGTGGCGTGCGGCAGGTCGGTGTGCTCGAACAGCGGTGTGGCGACGTTGTCTTCAACCGACAGCGAGGAAAACAGCGCGCCATCCTGAAACAGCACCCCGAAACGCTGGCGCAATGCGTTCATCTGCGCGGGCGAGCTATCCCATACCGACTGGCCGAACAGCGTGATGTTGCCGGCCTGTGGCTTGAGCAGGCCGATGATTTCGCGCAGCAACACCGATTTGCCGGTACCGCTGCCGCCGATGAGCGCAATGACTTCGCCGCGCGCCACCGACAGCGACAGGCCCTGGTGGATGGCCTGTCCGCCCAGCGTGGTGACTACATCGTTCACATCGAGAATCGACTCGCGCATCAGATATCGAGATTGACGAACAGGACGGCAAATACCGCATTGAGCAGGATGATGGCGACCAGGCTCTGCACCACAGTCGAGGTGGTGTTCGCGCCCACGCTGCGCGCATCACGGGTTACCGACAAGCCCATTCTGCATGCAATGAGCGCAATGAAAATCGCAAACACCGGCGCTTTGCACAAACCGACGAGCAGGATTTTCAGCTTCAGCACATCGGCAGTGCGGTCGAGAAACATGTGCGTGGAAATATCCAGTTGCTGCTGCGCCACCAGCATACCCCCGGCAATGCCTGCCAGATCACCTATGAACACCAGCAGCGGCATCGCGATCAGCAGCGCCAGCAGGCGCGGAATCACCAGCACCGCCATGGGCGACAGGCCGAGGGTGGCGATGGCGTCGATTTCCTCGGTGACTTTCATGGTGCCGAGCTGTGCGGTGATCGCGGCACCGCTGCGACCGGCAATGAGAATGGCAACGATGACCGGCGAAATTTCGCGCAGGATCGCCATCAACATGCCATCGACCACGAAAATATTGGCGCCGTATTGCTGTGCCTGCGAGCCGAGCAGGTAGGCAAACACCACGCCCAGCAGAAACAGCATGCCCACCACGATGGGAATCGCGCCGAGGAATACCGCATGGAGCTGTGCGCCGAATTCGCGCCAGCGCCACTGCGCGGGTTGCAGGGCGAGTGCGGTCCCTTCTGTGACCAGATGGCCGATGAAATTGAGCAGGCCGGTGAGATGGTGCCAGACCGCAATCGTGCTGCGCCCGGTGATCAAGCGCACCCCTTCGCGCGCCGGGGGGGGCTCGGCGGCCGTGACGGCCCCATGCTGGGCAACCAGCTCCAGCATCGCCTGATGATGCGGCTGAAATGCGCGCAGCTCGGGCAGGGTTGCCCCGCCCTGCGGTCGCGCCATATTCAGCAGCAGCCACGCGCCGTTGGTGTCGAGCCGGGTCAAGCCCGCGCCATCCAGCACCCGTACGGTGTGCCCGGTCAGCGCAGGCAGCGCACGCACCGCCGCAGCCGACCAGTCGCCACTCGCGACCAGCGCACCGTCGCTTGCATCGAAATGCGCCTGCGCTGTGCTCATGCTAGTGGTCTGCTTCCGAAATAACGTGACGGGATGAAACGGATGGAATTTTTCGCAGGGCAAGGCGAGAGGAGGCGACATAGCCTGCTCTATGGCAACGACGAGCAACGCAGCCATGCGGAAAAAGACGCCGTTTCATGTCGCGTTATCTCGGAAGCGGGCCACTAAACCCAGCGGATTATCCGGATCGACGCCCGGCATGAACGGCAGGCCGCGTGCGCTGTGCGTCACCTGATACACGCAGCCGATCCAGTTGCCCACCACCCCTTCGGCCGTGTCGTGCCAGGTATTGTCGAGACGCGGAATCAGCAGCGCTTCGGGAAATTCCGGCGCAGTGCCGGTATGCAGGCGACGGGCATATTCCTGCAGCAGCGCCTGCGCCCGGGCGTCGAAATACCGTACCGGAAACGGCAGCGACGCTGCCGGCGTAACAGCCTGCGCGTCGCGCTTGTATTCCTTCAGCAGCGACACCGTGTCGTACTCGGGATGGCCCTGAAAAAACACCGTACGCAAGCCATCCGGGCTGACTGCCAGATGCACGCCCGCCTCGGGGCTTTCGGCCAGCACCTTGACCCCTGCCGCTTCGAACTGTGCGCGTGAGACATCATTCCAGCGCGAATGCGGCACGTCGAAACGGGTATTGATGTCGGCAACCAGCGGGTGCCGCGCATCGGTGACCCGGTGTTCGAACACGCCCCAGATTTTGTCCGGCTGCCTGACCCGCGTCTGGCCGTAGCGGAACTGCATCACCGCATGGGTCGCGAGGCAGGAGCACAGCGTCGAGGTGACATGATCCCAGGCCCAGTCGATGACTTCGATCATGGGCTGCCAGAAGGCTTCATCGGCGAGGTTGGGCTGACTGACATTGGCACCGGTAATGATCAGCGCGTCGAGCCCCTTGTCGCGTATGGCAGCAAAACTCTCGTAATAGGCTGCGATATGCGCCCGCGCTTTTTCGCCACGCGGCAGCGTGGGCAGGGTGAACGGGTGCATGTAGAACTGCGCGATCGGATTGGATTCGCCGACCAGCCGGTAGAACTGCCGCTCGGTCGCTTCCAGCGCTGCGTCCGGCATCATGTTCAGCAGGCCGACGTGCAGCTCGCGGATTTCCTGATTGGCCGCGCGCTCGGGGGCGAGCACCGTCACCCCATCGCGGCGCAGACGCTCGAAGGTGGGCAGCGCGTTATGCGCGACCAGCGGCATGCGTTCCCCCTGACGCCTGACCCCTGAGCCCTGATCCTTTTCTTGCAATCGCCGCTTCCAGCAGGGCGACAAAATCCTGCTCGTCGCGCACCTGCGCCACTTCCTGCGAGGTGACGGTATAGCCGTGCGGTTGGGCAATGGCTTCGTAGCGTGGCAGGCGCGAATGAAACAGGCGTGGAAACACCCAGCGCGCAAAATCGTCCGGCTCGATCTCGGCGACAAATTCGAGGCCTTTTTCCTTGAGGTACAGCGGCAAGGTTTCGGCCAGAAACGCCGGACGGAAATACAGCGGCTTGGGGTCGGATTGCGCACGTTTGATCAGCGTGTCTTCCTCTTCGCGCGTGGTGGTCTGGATGTACAGGATCAGCGTGTGTTCGGCCAGCAGCTCTACCACACCCGGCTCATCCAGCTCGCACAGGCTGCCGCCGACATCGTTCACAAAATGCGGATAACCATAGATGGCCTGGCCCTTGCGGATGAAGGCCGGCACGTCTTTCATGGCGGCGATCTCGGCCTCGCGATAGGCCGCCTGCCGGCGCGAGAACTCGTCCAGCGACAAACCGCCCCAGTCCGGCCCCCCCAGCTTGCCGACAAAGGTCAGCACCGGTCCGAGGTCATGAATCTTGATGTTGTTCTTGATATCGATCCAGTCATTGCGCAGCAAATCACGCAGAAACGGCACCTGCATCGCCTGATGCTTGATCAGGTCGAGTATGGGTTCGTCGAGATAGCGCGTGCCGATGCGGTAGTCGCCAGAAAAATGGAACCAGTCGTGGCCGCGCAGCATCGACGACAGATGGGTCTTGCCAACGCCGGACATGCCGAGCAGCGTAACCCGCTTGGTCGGCCAGGCGCGGAAGGATACAGGGGTGAAATGCATGACAGGCTTTCGGTTGACCAGCGGCAAGCCTACCGAAAAGCCGTGCTTTTACAAAGGGCAGCACGTGACGCGCCCAGCGCGGTGCATTGCCTGTGCCGGTGCACTGAGTTTGTGCCAGAAAAACCCGGTGGCCGTATCCTGCCTACCCAGCCCGTCCCGCCAGATGCTTCATCCATAAGGGCTGCGGGCTCGTGACGAAATATCATCAAAATTTGGCATAAGTGTTGCTCAACTGGGATATCTACTGCCGTCGAGACGGAGTCTGCCTTGCTGTTTGCCGATGCGATTGAGCGTGTAACCGCATTATGAGTGCCTTGCCCCGTCAACCCAATACGGCCGGCCTGACATTGCTGCGGACGGACACCAGCGAATCGGGTTCGCTGGATCTGATGCGCCTGCTGACAACGATCACCGACAACCTGGTCGGCATGATCTTTCGCTGCCGCATCGATGATGCGTGGACGATGGAGTATGTCAGCGAGGGCTGTTTCAAGCTGACGGGATATCGGCCCACCGAGCTGACATTCAATCGCCGTATTTCCTATGACCGTCTGACCCTGCCTGAAGACCGCGAACGCGTCACCCGGATCATCCGCGAAGCACTCGCCGTCGGCGTATCGTTTGAAGTCGAATACCGGATCCGCCGCGCCGACGGCTTTGTCTGCTGGGTACTCGAACGGGGCGTGGGCATACCGGACGACCACGGCAACCCGCGCTGGATCGAAGGCTACATCCAGGATATTTCCGAACGTATGGCGGTAGACGAAATGCTGCGCGAGGCCGTGCGGCGCTACAGCAGCCTGTTCGATCACGCCACCGAGGGCATTTTCCAGACCACCCCGGACGGCCGTTATCTCAACGCCAATCCGGCATTGGCGCGCATCTATGGCCATGCCACCACCGATTCGCTGATGACGCAGCTGCACGACATCCAGCGCCAGCTTTATGTGCTGCCCGGACGGCGCACGGAATTCATCCACCTGATGCAGACCGAAGGCGTCGTGCGCAATTTTGAATCCCAGGTCTACCGGCGCGACGGCAGCATCATCTGGATTTCGGAGAATGCACGCGTGGTCCGCAACAGCGACGGCAGCGTGCAGTTTTACGAAGGCACGGTGGTGGATATCACCGAACGCAAGGAACACGATGCCGCGCTGGAACATCAGGCCAACCACGACAGCCTCACCGGCCTGCCCAACCGCGCGTTGATGCGCGACCGCATCCAGCAGGCCATCGACCAGGCCCGCCGCAACGGCCGCATGGTGGCGGTGGTCTTCGTCGATCTCGATCATTTCAAACTCATCAACGACAGCCTCGGCCATCACATCGGCGACCGCCTGCTGCTGGAAGTGGCCGAACGCCTGACCTCGTGCGTGCGCGGCAACGACAGTGTCGCGCGCCAGGGGGGGGACGAATTCGTGGTGTTGCTGAGTGACCAGCAGCGCCAGGACGAAATCCTCACCGTGGTCAGCCGACTGCTTGAGGTCATCTCCCGCCCCTGGAGCAACGCCGGCGAGGAATACGGCATCAGCTGCAGCATCGGCGTCAGCTGCTATCCGCAGGACGGCAACGACCCCGACACCCTGCTGCGCTGTGCCGACGCCGCGATGTACCAGGCCAAGGACTCGGGGCGCAGCACCCATCATTTCTACACGCCCGAACTCAACGAGGCGATCAGCGCGCGCCTGGAACTGGAAAACAGCCTGCGCCACGCCCTTGAGCGGCAAGAATTTCGCGTCTACTACCAGCCGCGCATCGATATAGCCACCGGCCGCATACTGGGGGCCGAGGCCCTGATCCGCTGGGATTGTCCGGGCAAGGGCATCGTATCGCCCGACAGCTTCATTGCAATCGCCGAGGAAACCGGACTGATCACGCCGATCGGCGAATGGATCCTGCGCGAAGCCTGCCGACAGAATGCCGCCTGGCAGCGCGATGGTCTGCCGCCCATGACGGTCTCAGTCAACCTGTCGCCGATCCAGTTCCGCCACAGCGGACTGGTCGAATCGGTTGCCGCGGCGCTGCAGGACGCCGCGCTCGACCCGGCCTACCTGGAGCTGGAACTCACCGAGTCTTTCGTGATGCATGACGCGGAACGGATCAACGACGCGATGCATTCGCTCAAAGCGCTGGGCGTGGATATCTCGGTCGACGATTTCGGGACGGGGTATTCCAGCCTCAGTTACCTGAAGCGTTTTCCGGTCGACCGGCTCAAGGTGGACAAAAGTTTTGTGCGTGACATTGATACCGACCCCGACGACGCCGCCATCGTGCGCGCCATCATCACGCTCGGCCATGCACTCGGCCTCAAGGTCGTCGCCGAAGGGGTGGAAACTGCCGCGCATCTGGACTATCTGCGCACCCACGGTTGCGACGAAGTGCAGGGGTATTACTTCAGTAAGCCATTACCCGCAGACGCGCTGGAAGCCCTGCTGCGCAGCGGCCTGCCCCACTCCACCCCGGCGGCGCTCGGGCAGGTTACAGCCTGAGCCGCCAGGCGCCCAGGCGCGTGGGCTGCCAGCCCAGCTTGCGGTAGAACGCCAGCGCCGGCGCATTATCCAGATCAGCCAGCAGCTGCGCCCGCGTGGCCCCCTGCGCCCGGGCCCAGTCCAGCGCGGCATCCAGCAATGCGCGCCCGAGTCCCCTGCCGCGCCAGGCTGCATCAACGACGACATCCTCGATCCATGCCGAGGGCGCGCCTTCGGCAGTGGACATCACCAATTGCACCGTGACCATGCCGACCGCACGCGCAGCATCATCCCGTGCGATCAGGACATGAGCCGCCGGGCTGGCGAGCAATCGCGCAAGCCCCTGCCGCTGGCGGACCGGATCAGGCGTGAAATCCTGTTCAATGGCGAACAGCACCGCCAGCAATCCGGCCAGATCGGCCACATCGCCCGGCTGCGCCGCAATGATCCTGAAGGGGTTCAAGGCGTCACCGGCGTCGGATAGACGATGGTGGCAAGAAAACGGATCGGCAGTTTGATGAGCTTTTCCGGGCCATGCGGCACTTCACCGCGAAAGCTGAGTGCGTCGCCCGGTGTCAGCAGATAGGTGTGCTGTCCGTGCCGGTATTTCATGCGGCCTTCCAGCATGTAGAGAAACTCGGTGCCGGGGTGCTCAAACACCGGAAAGGTCGCGTCTTTCGAGTCGATGGTAATCAGAAAGGGCTCGAACAGTTTGGTCGGCCCCTGATCGTAGGCCAGCAGATGATAGGTGTGCCCGCGGCGGGTGCCTCGCCGTACCACCTCCATGCCTTCTCCCTGCCTGACCAGTTGCGCGCTACCCTCAGGCACGTCGTAGTTGCGGAACAGTGCAGACAGCGACACCCCCAGGGCCTGTGCCAGGCGATGGAGTGTGTCGAGGCTGGTCGCGGTCTGCGCATTTTCGATTTTCGACAGCATGCCGCGACTGATGGCGGCGCGATCGGCCACTTCGGCAATGGTCAGGCCATGTTGCTGGCGCAGTTCACGAATGGCATTGCCGAGGTAGCGTTCAAGCGCACCCGACGGCACCTCCACTGAATCAGCATCGTTCTGCTCGGGGGCGTAGGTCATGGGTGGATTATGGCATGCGTGAAAGTTTCACATAAAGAATAATAGTTGACCTTTGTTACTTTTCACAGGCATCATGGCGTTGCCTCGCCGTCAGGAAGAAAAGCTGCGCCCATGCCCTGGAGACTCCTCAAATTCGGCTTGTCGGAACACCACCCCGAGCCCCGGATGTTCACGCGTCACGACAGCCTGAAGCCATCGTACGACGTGGTCATTATCGGTGCAGGGGGCCACGGCCTCGCCGCTGCCTATTACCTGGCGCGCGACCATGGCATCACCAACGTGTGCGTGCTGGAGCAGGGCTACCTCGGCGGTGGCAATACCGGCCGCAATACCACCATCATCCGTTCCAATTACCTCACCCCGGAAGGCGTCAAGTTCTACGACGCGTCGATACAGTTGTGGCAGGACCTGTCGCAGGATTTCAATCTCAATCTGTTTTATTCCCGGCGCGGGCATTTCACCCTGGCCCACACGGACGCAACCCTGCGCACCTGTCGCTGGCGGGCCGAGGTCAACAAGCATTACGGTATTGAATCCGAAGTGGTTGGCCCGGAGGCGGTAAAAAAAGCCGCTCCGTCCATCGATCTCAATTGCGGCGGCCATGCCCCCATCCTGGGTGCGCTGTATCACGCCCCCGGTGCAGTGGCGCGGCATGATGCAGTGGCCTGGGGATATGGTCGGGGCGCCGACCTGCGCGGGGTGGAGATTCACCAGCGTACCGAAGTGCTTGGCATCGCGCTGGCGGGCGGCAAGGTCACTGGCGTGCAAACCAGTCGCGGCTATATCGCCACGGGCAAGGTGCTGTGTGCCGTGGCCGGTTCGACGCCTCGTCTCCTCGACATGGTGGGCCTGCGCTCGCCCATATACGTGCATCCCCTGCAGGCCATGGTCAGCGAGCCGCTCAAACCCTGGCTCGACCCCATCCTGGTATCCGGCAGCCTGCATGTCTACATCAGCCAGTCGGCGCGCGGCGAATTGATCATGGGGGCATCGCTCGACCCCTATGAGGTTCAGAGCACGCGCTCGACCCTCGACTTTGCCGAGGGCCTGTCCTCCCACATGCTGGATCTGTTTCCCTTCCTGTCGAACGTCAAGGTCATGCGCCAGTGGGCCGGCATGGCTGACATGACGCCCGATTACGCGCCGATCATGGGCAAGACCCCCATCGAAGGGTTTTATCTGGACGGCGGCTGGGGCACCTGGGGCTTCAAGGCAACACCGATATGCGGAAAAACCATGGCGAGCACCGTGGCGCATGATCAGGACCACGATCTCATCACCGGATTCAGTCTTGCGCGCTTCGGGCGCTTCGAGCTGACCGGCGAAAAGGGCGCGGCCTCAGTGGGCCATTGACCATGAAACGCATGACCTGCCCCGTCAATGGACCGCGCGTGATCACAGAATTCATATGTGGCGGGGAACTGCGCAGCATGCCGGATCCATCGACCTGCAGCGATGCCGACTGGGCCGACTATGTGTTCAACCGCAACGGCGCGCCGGGGATCAAGCGTGAATGGTGGTGCCATACCCCGTCCAACACCTGGTTCATTGCCGAACGGGATACCGCACGCGACCTCGTGCTGCGCACCTATCTCTACGAGGCAGGCTCCTGACATGCGGCTGTCTGCACAACCCGGCGAATGGATCGATCGCAGCCGGCCACTCCGCTTCCGCTTCGAAGGCCGTGTCTATACCGGATTCGAGGGCGACACCATCACCAGTGCGCTGCTCGCCCACGGCGTGGGCCAGCTGGGCCGCTCGTTCAAGTATCACCGGCCCCGCGGTGTGCTGTCGGCCGCCAACCATGACATCAATGTCCTGATGCAGGCTGGCGGCATCCCGAATGTGCGTGCCGATGTCACGCCGCTGACGGCAGGGCTGTCGCTCACGGCGATCAATCCCTTCGGCACGCTCGCCTATGACCCGGGCAGCCTCCTTGGGCATCTGTCGCGGTTTCTTCCCGTGGGTTTCTACTACAAGGCCTTTTACAGTAAACGCCTGTTTCCGCTCTGGGAACGGATGTTTCGCGCGATGACCGGACTGGGCAGGGTGGACACGGCCCAGCCGCGATTGCGCACCCCCAAGCGCTATGCTTTTTGCGACGTGCTCGTCGTCGGTGGCGGGACTTCCGGGCTCACCGCAGCCTGGACCGCAGCCGAACAGGGGGCACGCGTCGTCCTGGTCGACGAGCACGCCCACCTCGGTGGCAGTGCCTGGGAGGCTTCCAGCAGGATCGCGGAAGTCAGCGCACATCCGCGCATCCGCGTATTCACCGCCACCGTGGCCGCAGGTTATTACGCCGACCACTGGATCCCGCTGGTCGAACCCCATCGCATCACCAAGCTGCGTGCACGCGCTGTCGTCGTCGCCAGCGGTGCCTACGAGCAACCGGCGGTATTCCGCAACAATGACCTGCCGGGCGTGATGCTGGCATCGGCGGCGCAGCGCCTGATTCGCCGCTACGCCGTGCAGCCTGCAAAGCGTGTGGTGCTGCTTGCTGCCAATAGCGACGCCTATCTGGCGCTCGAAGATTTTCTTGCGGCAGGCATCACCATCGCCGCAGTCGTCGATCTGCGCGTGCAGGTTCCGGCAGCGCATGTCGCCGCGCTCGCCACGCACGCGATTCCACTTTTTGCCGGTCATGTGCTGGTCGAGGCCTTGCCCGCAGCAGGGGGCAGACGGGTATCCGGAGCGCGAATTGCACCGCTCGACTGCCACACAGCGTGTAGCGAAATCAGCTGCGACGGCATTTTCATGAGTGTCGGCTGGGCACCCGCCGCCCCCCTGCTGTACCAGGCCGGTGCCCAGATGCGCTATGACGCGGCCGTGCATCAATTCGTCCCGGCGCACCTGCCCGACGGTCTCTTTGCCTGCGGGCGGGTCAATGGTGCGCATACCGCCGGGTCACGACGACTCGACGGCACGCGCGCCGGCAGCGCGGCGGCGGCGTATTGCGGGTTCGGCACGCCATGCCGTCCGGACATCCCCGCCGAACCCGATGCCCCGAGTCACCCCTGGCCGGTCGTGTCGCACCCGAAGGGCAAGAACTTTGTCGATTTTGACGAGGACTTGCAGCTCGTCGATCTGGAAAACGCCATCCAGGAGGGGTTCGACAACATCGAACTGATGAAGCGTTACTCCACCGCAGGCATGGGCCCCAGCCAGGGCAAGCATTCGAACATGAATGCACTGCGGGTGCTGGCGCGTGCCACCGGTTCGACCCCCGGCGAAGTCGGCACCACCACGGCGCGGCCCTTCTACCATCCGGTTCCGATGTCGCATCTGGCGGGTCGCGGCTTCACGCCCGAGCGGCGCACGCCGATGCACGCGCTGCATGCGGCTGCAGGCGCAGTATGGATGCCGGCAGGCACGTGGCAACGCCCGGAATACTATGCGCTGCCCGGACAGTCGCGTGCGGATTGCATCGAATGCGAAATTCGGGCGGTGCGCGAAAAAGTCGGCCTGATCGATGTCGGCACCCTCGGCAAACTCGAAATCCGCGGACCGCAGGCCGCCGAGTTCCTCGAACGCGTCTACGTGTCGAAATACGCCGGGCTCAAGGTGGGCATGACGCGTTACGCGGTGATGTGCGATGAAAGCGGCGTGGTCATCGACGATGGCGTGGTGGCGCGGCTGGCCGACGACCATTTTTACTTTACGACGACCACTGCCGGGGCAGTGACCGTGTACCGCGAACTGTCTCGCTGGAATACGCTGTGGCAACTGGATTGTGGCATCGTCAATCTCACCGGAGCCATGGCTGCGATGAATCTGGCCGGGCCGCAGGCACGACGGGTGCTCGCGCCGCACACCGATGTAGACCTCGATTTCCCGTTCCTCGCAGTCCGCGAAGGCCGGGTCTGCGACGTGCCGGCGCGATTGATGCGGGTGGGGTTCGTGGGCGAATGGGGCGTGGAAATTCACGTGCCCGCCGGGCATGGCGCACACGTGTGGACGACGCTGATGGAATCCGGCCGTGCCTGCGGCATTCGACCTTTTGGCGTGGAAGCCCAGCGGCGGCTGCGGCTGGAAAAAGGCCATGTCATCATCGGTCAGGATACCGACGGACTGACCACACCCAGTGAAGCCGGACTCGACTGGGCAGTCAAAATGGACAAGCCGTTCTTCATCGGCCAGCGCAGCCTTAAAATCATGGCGAGCAAGCCACGGCAACAGCAACTGGTCGGCTTTGCGTTACCTGAAGACTATCGTGGCCCTGCCCCGCAGGAATGCCATCTGGTGATCCTCCACGACGAGATTGCAGGCCGCGTTACCAGCAGCGCCTGGTCTCCCACGCTGGCGCGACAGATCGGTCTGGCCTATGTCCCCCCCGCACTGGCCTTGCCGGGCAGTCGCTTCACCATCCGCCTCACCGATGGCACGCTGCTTGAAGCGGAAGTCGTGCCGACGCCGTTCCTGGATCCGCACAACCAGCGACAGCACGCAGGCGTCACGGCATGAATGCGCTCACTTTGACGGATCAGTCACACCTGCCGCGCGCGGGCGTCAAGGGACCGGGCGCGGCCGCCTGGCTGAAAAATCTGGGGCTGCTGGTACCGGAGTCGGGCAATTGCTGGCAGCCGTTGTCCAGCGGGCTGATCGCCCGGCTCGGTCAGAGCGAATATCTGGTCGAAGGGCCGCAGGCAGCCGCACTCGATACGACGCTCGCCCCCGGCGTCTATCCGGTATTGCGGCAGGATACCGCCCTGTATCTGCGCGGCGGGCAGCTTAACGCACTGCTACTGGAAACCTGCAGTGTGGATTGCCTGGCGCTGGATCCCGTGACCCGGCCCGTCCTGCTGACCTCGATGGCAGGCGTCACTGTCACGCTCATCCCCGAACTTCATCAGGATATTCCTGGCTGCTATCTCTGGTGCGACCACACCTACGGTACCTGGCTCAGCGACACCCTGGCTGAGGTGATACACGCACTGTCCCTGTCCGACCCACGTTAGGAGAAACGCCTCATGAATCGCGCAGACGCCAAGAAGTTTCTGGCACGCCACCAGGTCAAATCAGTGCTGGCGCAGTTTGTCGATATGCACGGCACCGCCAAGGCCAAGGCTGTGCCGGTCGCGCACTTCGACGATATTCTGGACGCAGGTGCAGGCTTCGCCGGTTTCGCGGTGTGGGGACTCGGGATCGAACCGCACGGACCGGATTACATGGCAGTCGGTGATCTCGGCACGCTTACGCTGGTGCCATGGCAACCGGGCTATGCGCGAATCGTCTGCGATGGCCATGTGCACGGCAAACCCTGGGATTTCGACGCGCGGGTGATCCTCAAGCGGCAGATCGCGCGGCTGAAAAAAACCGGACTGACCCTGATGACAGGACTCGAGCCCGAGTTTTCCCTGTTAAAACGCGGCATCAGCGGCAAGATCATGCCGTGCGAGGACAGTGACACCCTCGCCAAGCCCTGTTACGACTACAAGGGGCTGTCGCGCTCGCGGGTGTTTCTCGACCGGCTGGTCGAAAGCCTGATTGCGGTCGGAATCGATGTCTATCAGGTCGATCACGAAGACGCGAACGGTCAGTTCGAAATCAATTACACCTATGCCGACTGTCTGACATCGTGCGACCACTACATTTTCTTCAAGATGGCCGCTGCCGAAATCGCCAGCGAACTGGGCCTGATCTGCTCGTTCATGCCCAAACCTTTTGCCAACCTGCCCGGCAACGGCATGCACATGCACATGAGTCTGTGGCAGGGCAAACGCAATCTGTTCCTCGACAGGAAGGACAAGCGCGGCCTGGATCTGTCTCCCCTGGCCTACCAGTTTGCCGCCGGCTTACTGAAACACGGACCGGCGCTGGCGGCCATCTGTGCGCCCACGGTCAACTCCTACAAACGGCTGGTCGTCGGACGCTCGCTCACCGGCGCGACCTGGGCACCCGCCTACATCAGCTACGGCGATAACAACCGGTCGTCGATGGTGCGCATCCCCGGCGGACGGCTTACACTGCGTATGCCCGACGGTGCCTGCAATCCCTATCTGGCGACGGCTGCCGTCATCGCAGCAGGGCTCGATGGCATCGAGCAGGCGCTCGATCCGGGTGAGCCACACAACGTCAACCTCTACGACCTCTCTCCCGCCGACCTGAAGAAAGCGAAAATCGGCGTGCTGCCGCAGACCCTGCATGAAGCCCTGCGGGCGCTAGAGGGCGATGCGGTCATCCGCAATGCACTGGGTGTGCTGGCAGATGAGTTTCTCCGTCTCAAACACATGGAATGGATCGAGTACATGCGCCATGTGTCGGAGTGGGAAGTCGACCACTATCTGGAATTTTTCTGAAAGGACATGCCATGTGCGGAATCGTCGGCCTGCTGGTGAAAGACCCGGCGCTGCAATCCCGGCTCGGTGCGCTGATGGTTCCGATGCTGATCGGCATGACCGGGCGCGGCCCCGACTCGGCCGGACTCGCGGTGTTCACGCCCCCGCTTGCTGGCGAGGCGCGCAAGCTCAGCCTCTATTCGGGCCAGACCGATGCCGGTGCCGATTTTGACTGGAGCGGACTCGGCGAGGCGCTCAGGACGCAGCTCGGTATCAGCACCGCGTTCGTGGCACACGGCAATCATGCTGTCCTCAGCGTGCCCGGCAGCCCCGAATCGGTCAAAGCCTGGATCCGCGCGCACGCCCCGCAACTGCATATCCTCTCGACCGGACGCGTGATCGATCTGTACAAGGATACCGGCGCCCCTGCCGAAGTCGCTGCACGCTATGACTTCGAGCAACTCACGGGCAGCCATCTGGTCGGCCACACCCGGATGGCGACTGAATCCGCCGTGACGCCGGACCGCGCCCACCCTTTCACTGCAGGCGAGGATTTTTGCCTGGTGCATAACGGCTCGCTGTCCAACCCGAATGGCGTACGTCGCATGCTTGAACCCCATGGCATCCGCTTCGAGACCGATAACGACACCGAGGCCGCATGCCGCTTTCTGGAGTGGCGACTGCGCGAAGGGGACGGGCTCGAAGCGGCGTTGCAGAAAGGCTTTGAAGCACTGGACGGGTTCTACACTTTTCTCATGGGGACCGCAGACCAGCTGGCGCTGATCCGTGACCCCTTCGCCTGCAAACCCGCAGTGGTCGCCGAAACCGACGCCTATGTGGCGATTGCTTCCGAATTCCGTTCGCTCGCCCATTTGCCGGATATTGCCCACGCGCATGTATTCGAACCGGCCCCCGAGGAGATGTATGTATGGAATGCATGAGTTTCGATCTCGCGCAGGTCCCGGTACGCACGCTGAACCAGTTTCTTCACCACGATGCGAAATCAGGCACGGTAGGCCAGGTTGTGGTGACGCATCCCGACGGCGCGCACAACCTGGCTGTCGGCATTGACTGCGCAATCCATGTGGAGGTACAGGGTCACGCAGGCTATTACGCGGGCGGCATGAACCAGACCGGATCGATCACGATACAGGGCAGCGCTGGCACCGGTGTCGCCGAAAACATGATGTCCGGCCGTGTCCACGTTAAAGGCTTTGCCTCCAACAGTGCCGGGGCCTCGATGCAGGGTGGCCTGCTGGTGATAGACGGCGACGCCGGGTTGCGCTGCGGCATTTCCCTGAAAGGCGGTGACATTGTCATCGGCGGCTCGGTCGGCAGCTTCGCGGCATTCATGGCGCAGGCCGGGCGCATGGTGATTTGCGGTAACACGGGGGATGCACTCGGCGACTCGCTGTATGAGGCGGTGCTGTATGTGCAGGGCACGATCAAGTCCCTGGGCGCAGATGCGCAGATCGAACCGATGCAGGAAGCGGATCTGGATGCAGTGCAAACCCTGCTGACCGCTGCCGGACTTGCGCACGATCCGCGCGCATTCAAGCGCGTGGCATCCGCCCGACAGCTCTATCACTGGAACGCCGACGCTGATCAGGAGTACTGACATGACCCTCAAAAACACCCCGCCGCCTGTTTCCAGCGAAACCTCGTTTGCGTACGACCGCAAGACCCTGGACTACATCCGCCACGCTGCGGCGCACGGCCTGTACGAAATCCGCGGCATGGGGGCCAAGCGCGCCCTGCCCGGGTTCGACGACCTGGTATTTCTCGGTGCCTCCCTGTCGCGCTATCCACTTGAGGGCTACCGCGAAAAGTGTTCGACCAAAACCGTGCTGGGCACCCGCTTTGCAAAGAAACCCATCGAACTCGATATCCCGATCACCATCGCAGGGATGAGTTTCGGCTCGCTGTCCGCGCAGGTGAAAGAAGCACTCGGACGTGCCGCGACTGAAGTGGGAACCTCGACTACTACCGGCGATGGCGGGATGACCGAGGAAGAGCGGCAATCCTCCAAGACACTGATCTATCAGTGCCTGCCTTCGCGTTATGGTTTCAATCCCAACGACGTGCGCCGTGCCGATGCCATCGAAATGGTGATCGGCCAGGGTGCAAAACCGGGGGGCGGCGGCATGCTGCTGGGGCAAAAGGTGTCAGCACGGGTCGCGCAGATGCGCACACTTCCCGCCGGCATTGATCAGCGCTCAGCGTGTCGCCATCCCGACTGGACCGGGCCGGACGATCTGGCGATCAAAATACAGGAATTGCGCGAGCTCACCGATTGGGAAAAACCGGTTTACGTCAAGGTCGGCGCAACCCGCACGTTCAATGACGTCAAGCTTGCCGTGCATTCCGGTGCCGATGTGATTGTGGTGGACGGCATGCAGGGGGGCACCGCCGCCACCCAGACCTGCTTCATCGAACACGTCGGGATCCCCACGCTGGCTGCCGTGCGGCAGGCGGTCGATGCCCTCGAAGATCTGAACATGAAAGGCACGGTGCAACTGATCGTCTCAGGCGGCATCCGCAGTGGGCCGGATGTCGCCAAGGCGCTGGCCATGGGGGCCGATGCCGTCTCGATCGGCCAGGGGGTACTGATCGCGCTGGGCTGCAACCACGACCAGTATTTCATGCAGGGCATGGCACATGACGCCCGTGCCGATTACGCTGCCCTCGGCACCCAGCCCGGTGCCTGCCACCATTGTCATACCGGACGCTGCCCGGTTGGCATCACCACCCAGGATCCCGAACTGGCGCTGCGCCTTGATCCAGAAATGGGCGCACACCATTTGAAAAATTACCTGAAAACATTGACGATGGAATTGACCACGCTGGCGCGGGCCTGCGGCAAACAGAACGTCCATCATCTCGAACCCGAGGATCTGGTTGCCCTGACGGTGGAAGCCGCGGCCATGGCACGGGTGCCGCTGGCCGGAACAGACTGGATTCCAGGCAAAACTGTACGTTGAACCAGGCGAGCTCGGCATGGAGCCGATTCCTGCATTTCAAGCCACCGCCTCAAGTCGACCCGAGACTGTAATGGCCCTGACCACCTGCTAGCGCCACCAACCGGATGAATCTGGGACGACCAGCCGCCAGATGCCACGCCACAGCTGCGCGCGCCCGGCGTTCTGCATTAAAGCCTGCCCTCAATACAGACACGCACGACACTTCTCGCGTGTGCGTTTTCACCTCCAGGACATACCCAAAAACCAAGGGCTTCACATTGGTACCGTCAACGCGTGACGGCAGCCAATCCCCATACCCCATAAAAAAGGGGCGCTCTGCAGAGCGCCCCCAGTCTTAGGAGAAGACTACGTTTACTGTGTATAAGCCCGCTCGCCGTGACTTGCGGTATCCAGACCTTCGCGTTCCTGTTCTTCCGGCACGCGCAGTCCCATGGTCAGATCGACCAGCTTGAAGAGCACGAAGCTCACCACGCCCGACCACACGATCACGGTACCGACACCCCACAGCTGGCTGATGATTTGCCCCGTGGCGTTGAATTCGGCCACAGCATCGACTGCGTAGTCGTAGACACCCGAACCACCCAGGGCAGGATTGGCGACGATGCCGGTGCCTATGGCCCCGATGATGCCGCCGATACCGTGCACGCCGAACACATCCAGTGAATCGTCGTAACCCAGCGCCTTCTTCAGGCCGGTCACACCCCACAGACAGACCACCCCCGCAACCGCGCCGAGGACGATGGCACCCATGGGGCCGGAGAAGCCAGCCGCGGGCGTAATCGCCACCAGACCCGATACGGCACCCGAGGCAGCACCCAGCATTGACGGCTTGCCACGGATCATCCACTCGACGAACATCCAGGACAGTGCAGCGGCAGCGGGAGCCAGAACGGTGTTCAGCAGGGCTAGCACGGTGGTACCGTTGGCTTCGAGGTTGGAACCGGCGTTAAAGCCAAACCAGCCGAACCACAGCAGGCCGGCACCGATCATGGTGAAGGTCAGGTTGTGCGGCGCCATCGCTTCCTTGCCGTAGCCAATCCGCTTGCCGAGCACGATCGCGCCCATCAACGCAGCCATACCGGCATTGATGTGCACCACGGTACCGCCTGCGAAGTCGAGTGCGCCCTTGGCAAACAGGAAGCCTGCGGGCCCGGAGGCAGCCGACGGACCACCCCAGAACCACACCATGTGCGCCATCGGCAGGTACGAGAAGGTGAACCACAGCGCGGAGAACACCAGCAGTGCCGAAAACTTCACGCGTTCGGCCAGGCCGCCCACAATCAGCGCCGTGGTAATCGCAGCAAAGGTCAGCTGGAACACCATGAACAGCATCTCGGGTATGACGACGCCCTTGGAGAAGGTTTCCACCGGGACACTGGTATCCACGCCTGCCAGGAACATCTTCGAGAGTCCGCCGATGTAGCTGTTGAGCCCGCCCCCGTCGGTGAACGCCAGGCTGTAGCCATAGATCACCCACAGAATGCCGATCAGGCAGAACACCGCAAACACCTGGGTCAGCACCGAAAGCATGTTCTTGCTGCGCACCAGACCGCCATAAAACAGCGCCAGTCCTGGAATCGTCATCAGAACCACCACCATGGTCGCGACCAGCATCCACGTGACATCACCCTTGTCGGGTACGGGCGCTGCAGCTTCCTCGGCAGGCGCGGCTTCTTCGGCTGCCGGGGCAGCCTCTTCCACCATGGGCGCTTCGGGCGCAACGGCTTCGGTCGTTTCAACCACCACCGCCTCTTCCACAGGCGCAACAGCTTCCTGCGCCAGCGTCATGCCGGGAGACAACAGGGCCAGCATCAAGCCCAATGAAGCGAATAACTTTTTCATAGGTGTACTCCTTACAGGGCTTCGGGGCCGGATTCGCCCGTGCGGATACGCACGACCTGCTCCAGGCTGGTGACGAAAATCTTGCCGTCGCCGATCTTGCCGGTGTTGGCCGCTTTTTCGATCGCTTCGATCACGCGTTCCAGCAGTTCCGTCTTGATGGCCACTTCGATTTTCACTTTGGGCAGAAAATCCACCACATACTCCGCGCCGCGATACAGCTCGGTATGGCCTTTTTGCCGTCCAAACCCCTTCACTTCTGTAACCGTCAAGCCCGTGACGCCGATGGCCGAAAGGGCCTCGCGCACTTCATCCAGCTTGAACGGCTTGATGATTGCCGTTACGAATTTCATGTTCTCTCCCGAGGGTATGGTCAAGACGGGGCGGCTAGCCGCCCCGGATCATCCAGATGCAGATTTAGAACGTTTTGCCGACGGAAAACACGACGGTGTCGTCTGCCAGATCAATGTTGTCCACATCGGTATCTACATATGCCAGCCCCATGTTGAAGCCGAGAATGCTCTTGCTCAAGCCGATTTTCCAGTCGCCGATGTCGTCATCACCTACAACACCTTCAACTTTCTGATAGCCATAATGCAAGGCCAGGCTGATATCCATGGGCAGGGGCACACTGACATTCGTCTCGAGGTAATAGGATCCATCGGAATCCGGAATACCGAAGAAATCTGTAGTGGCATGTGAATACTTCACGTTCAGCCATTTCCAGGTTGCACCAGCATAGAGTTCAAAAGTATCAATATCGACAGTGCCCGGACCACCCACCTGACCGGGATAAGCGTAATAGAGGCCGCCCACGTTAACCGCTACGTCACCGAGGTTGAAGGCATAGCCGCCGTAAAAGTCCATCTCGATGTTTGCGCCATTCAGGAAAGAAGCTTCCACATTCGACGCCCACGTGCCCAGGTAAAATCCGCTGGAATGCGCATAATCAAAGCCGCCCTGGATCGCCATACCCTCATCAGTTTGCGAAACGCCACGGTAACGGTAGTCCGTCACAAAACTCAGGTTGCCAGTGACGGTATGCGGGCTGGTTTCTTCAGCCATCACCACGCCAGGCGCGCTTACCATGCCAGCCAGGACCAGTGCAGATACGATTTTATTCATGCTTGTATTCTCCGACGTTGAAGAGTGCAAAATTGCATCCCCAGCTTAGCACAAGCCATACCAGTTTATTTGTTGTTTATTATCAACAAGTTGTATTTAAACCATGATGTATACCAGGCGTTTCTGCACCCTCACAGTGCGAAACAAAACCGCAATGCACGTTCTTTGTGCGACAAAAATGGGCAAGCACGCAACAGCTGTTGTTACACTTCATCTACTGCTCTGGAGCCCTATATGAAGCCTGCCTCTCTCTTTCCTGACGCTGCATTCATCACGGATAACGTCAACAAACTGCGTGATGCCCTCAGGCAATCGCCTGCAGGGGAATTCGAATCGAATCTCCGCGCCGGGCTGGTTGCCATGCTCGGCAAGCTGGACATGGTGAGCCGGGAAGAATTTGATATCCAGACCGAAGTGCTGTCGCGCACACGGGAAAAACTCGCGCTGCTGGAAACACGACTGGCCGCGCTGGAAAAAACACGCACCGGAGATTGAGGTTTTCGGTGCACCCGCCGTTCGCTCCGATCATGAACCTGTCGAACGTAATGGGGCCCATGATGATTTCCGGAAACCGCATTAAATAATGGCCGTCGCCGTGGTCAAGAGCCGGGCGCTCGCCGGCATGAATGCGCCCGAAGTGATAGTCGAAGCGCATCTGGCCAATGGTTTGCCCGCGTTCACCCTGGTGGGCTTGCCCGAAACCGAAGTCAAGGAAGCACGCGATCGCGTGCGTGCAGCCATCCAGAATGCGCATTTCGAATTCCCTGCGCGACGCATTACGGTCAACCTCGCCCCGGCCGATCTGCCCAAGGAGTCCGGGCGCTTCGATTTGCCGATCGCTTTGGCCATTCTGGCCGCGTCCGGGCAAATCCCCGCCACCCTGCTTGCGAGCGCCGAATTTGCGGGTGAACTGGCGCTAACCGGCGAACTGCGTCCGGTGCGCGGCGCACTGGCCATGGCATTGGCCACACGTGACACGGGGCGGCAGTTGATTCTGCCCTTGGTTTCGGCACGCGAAGCCGCACTCGCCAGCGGCGTGGAGACGCTGGGTGCCGGGCATTTGCTGGAGGTCTGCGCCTGGTTGAGCGGCCAGGGCACGTTGACCACGCCCGATGCCAGCGCGCCGTCCGACCCGCCGAATTACCCCGACTTTGCCGACGTGAAAGGTCAGACCGCCGCGCGGCGCGCGCTGGAAGTGGCCGCAGCAGGCGGCCATTCGCTGTTGATGGCCGGACCGCCGGGCACCGGCAAGTCCATGCTCGCCACCCGGCTGCCGGGGATTTTGCCCGCCATGCACGAGACCGAAGCCCTCGAAGCTGCTGCGGTGCAATCACTCAACGGCAATTTCAAGCTCGAGCACTGGCAGCGCCGCCCCTTCCGTGCCCCGCATCACACCGCATCAGCAGTGGCCCTGGTGGGCGGCGGCGGCAACCCGCGCCCGGGCGAGATTTCACTGGCGCACCACGGCGTGCTGTTTCTGGATGAACTCCCGGAGTATTCGCGGCAGGTGCTGGAGGTACTGCGCGAACCGCTGGAAAGCGGACACATCACTATTTCGCGCGCCGCGCGTCAGGCCGATTTTCCCGCGCGCTTTCAGCTGGTTGCCGCGATGAACCCCTGCCCCTGTGGCTATCTCGGTCATCCCACGCAGGCGTGCCGTGATACCCCTGACCAGATCGCCCGTTACCGTGCGCGTATTTCCGGCCCGCTGCTGGATCGCATCGACATCCAGATCAGCGTGCCTGCACTGACGCAGGATGAACTGACTCAAGCCGGGTGTGGCGAATCCAGCGCCGCGATACGCCCGCGCGTGCAAGCCGCGCGCGACCGCCAGATGCAGCGCCAGGGCAAACCCAACACTCTGCTCGGCACGCAGGAAATTGACCGCTGGTGCGCGCTCGACCCCGCAGCCGAAACGCTGCTCAAGCAGGCCATTGCGCGGCCGAATCTCTCCGCGCGCGCCTACCATCGGGTACTCAAACTCGCCCGCACCATCGCCGATCTGGCAGGCAGTGAGGCATTGAGCACCGCGCATATTGCCGAGGCCATTCAATATCGGCGCGGTGTTTGATACACGCGGGTAAGGCCGGTTTGCGTCATAAGGAAACGCTGAATAAGTGGGTTGGCTTTGTGGTTCGACAAGGCTCTCCTGAGCGGAGCGAAGGGCTCACCACGAATGGAATCAAGTACTTGCCGTTCGTCCTGAGCCTGTCGAAGGAAGCCTGTCGAAGCCTGTCCTGAGCGAAACCGAAGGGGACTTGTTCGGCGCTTCCATAACGTCAACGGGCAAAACCCAGCGGGCTCAAAGCTTCAGGTCTGTTCCCACGGCAACCCATCAAACTTCCAGCCGTTTCGGGTGCAGCGATGGCGCGCCTCGTCCATGTCGCCTTCAAAGCCGTGCTCGACATTGTAGATTTCGGGGAAGCCGTATTTTTCCAGATAGCGCCCCGCTTCAGCCGAACGTCGGCCTGAGCGGCAGATCAGCACCACCGGACGATTGACCGACGACACCTTGCGCGCGTGGCCGAGAAAATCCGGATTCACATCCCAGTCCGGCCCGTCCTGCCAGGCGATATGAATCGCGCCGACCGGATGGCCGACAAACAGATACTCAATCTCCGAACGGCAATCGATAAAGACGGCCTCGGGATGCGACTGTAAATACGCCTGCGCTTGCTGGGGGGTCAGGGAATGCATCCGGATACGCCTCGAACACGATGAGGCCGCTAGCTTATCACCCGAAACGGGGACGGAAATAAAGCGCAGCACCTGTCTTAACGGGGCTAGCCTCCGGCCGTAATCCGGCTCCTGGCGTCATTCCCCAAACCGGGCTTGGGAAGTGCGCCCGGCATACCTTATATAATGCGCGGTCTCCCGCGCCAGCCACCGCCATGTCCCGCACCGAACTCCTGAAGTCGATTCTCACCCAACGCATTCTCGTGCTCGACGGCGCGATGGGGACGATGATCCAGCGATTCAAACTCACCGAAGCCGACTATCGCGGCGAACGTTTTGCCGACTTCCCGCACGACGTGAAGGGCAACAACGATCTCTTGTGCCTGACCGCGCCGCACATCATCAAGGACATCCACGCGCAGTATCTGGCGGCGGGCGCGGACATTCTGGAGACGAACAGCTTCAACGCGACGTCGATCTCGATGGCCGATTACCACATGGAGTCATTGGTCCACGAGCTGAACGTTGCGGCCGCCCGACTCGCGCGCGAGGCGTGCGACGAGGCGACGGCCGCGAATCCCGACAAACCGCGTTTCGTCGCCGGCGTGCTCGGGCCGACTTCGCGCACGGCGACAATTTCGCCCGACGTGAACGACCCCGGTTTCCGTAACGTCACCTTCGATCAACTGCGCATCGCCTACCTCGAAGCCATCGACGGCTTGGTCAAGGGCGGCGCGGACATCCTGATGGTCGAAACCATTTTCGACACGCTCAACGCCAAGGCGGCCTTGTTCGCCATCGAAGAATATTTCGACCGCGAAGGCATGCGCCTGCCGATCATGATCTCCGGCACGATCACCGACGCGTCCGGCCGCACGCTCTCCGGCCAGACCGGCGAAGCGTTCTGGAACTCGGTGCGCCACGCCCAGCCTTTGAGCATCGGTTTGAACTGTGCGCTCGGCCCCGATTTGCTTCGCCAGTACGTCAACGAGTTATCGAACAAGGCCGACTGCTTCGTCTCGGCGCACCCTAACGCGGGCCTGCCGAACGCGTTCGGCGAATACGACATGGAAGGCCCGGAAATGGCCGGGCATATCGCCGAATGGGCGCGCTCGGGATTGCTGAACATCGTCGGCGGCTGCTGCGGTTCGAGCCCCGCGCACATCGCCGAGATCGCTAAGGCCGTCGAAGGCGTCGCGCCACGCGTGCCGCCGGTGATCGAACCCGCGATGCGTCTGTCCGGGCTGGAGCCGTTCAACGTCGGCAAGGATTCGCTCTTCGTCAACGTCGGCGAGCGCACCAACGTCACCGGCTCGCGCGCGTTTGCCAAGATGATTCTCGAAGGCCGTTACGACGACGCGCTGTCGGTCGCGCGCCAGCAGGTCGAAAACGGCGCGCAGATCATCGACATCAACATGGACGAGGGCATGCTCGACGCCGAGGCGGCGATGGTGCGTTTCCTGTTGCTGATCGCGTCGGAGCCCGACATCTGCAAAGTGCCGATCATGCTCGACTCGTCGAAGTGGTCGGTGATCGAAGCCGGGCTCAAATGTATCCAGGGCAAAGGCATCGTCAATTCAATA